>JBGSSS010000213.1:0-118066 GCA_041736895.1 Pirellulales bacterium | reverse complement strand
CCCGCGTCGGATGCTCCGACCATGCAAGCTCGCGTCACGGCCGGCGCGCCGCAGCCCTCGACCGCGCCGTTGCGCTTGCTGCGCGAGAATCGGTTTCTTACCGTCGAAGAGGAAGAAGCCGAAACGGCAGAGCAAGAAACGCGCGAACAGCGCCGCCGCACGTTGTTGAATGCCGCGGCGATCGTTGGCGTCCTCGCCTTGATCGCCGGAGCGGTCTATTTCGCGACCCGTCCGCCGACCGCGGATGCACTTTATCACAAGCTAGTGCAAGGCCGCGTCGAGGGCGCGAGTTTGCTCGAGCAAGAATCGACGCTTACGCAGTTCGTGGAACGTTACCCCGACGACCCGCGCATCGCCGAGGTTCGTGACTTGCAAGAAGAACTGGCCGTGACGCGCTTCGAGAAGCAATTGCACGTGCGGGCGAACTCGCTGCTGCAAGAAGAAACGACGAGTCCCCTGGTCCGCGAGTTTTTACTGGCGAATCAGTTGGTCGAACGCGATCCGCCCACGGCGCTGAGGCGTTGGCAAGCGATCGTCCAACTCTACGGTTCGAAGTCGGAAGCCGCGTTGAGTGTGGAAGATGCCAAGTGCCTGGAATTGACGAAACAGAAGATCGCGCACTGGCAGCCGAGCGTCGTGAAAGCGCAGGCCGTGGAGTTGGCGTTGCTGCAAGAACGCTTAGCTGATGCCCGTCGGCTTGCCGCGACCGATCAACCGCAAGCCCGGGCGATCCTCGAAGGGATCATCACGCTGTACGCCGATCGTCCCTGGGCAGATGCGCTCACCAGTCAAGCCCGGCGAGCGCTCGAGGATTGGCAGCAAGCGAGCACGGACAAATAAGACAAACTTTCCCGGCCACTGGCTCGGCCAGTGGTATTTCGTGTAACAAAGAAAGCACTCGCCGCGGCGAGCGGCACCAATTGAATGTCCAACTCTGAACAAAACATTCCCGGCTTTCCCGCGACACGCATGCGCCGCTTGCGGCAGCATCCCGGCATTCGCGCGCTGGTGACTGAAACGCGGCTGCACCCGGCGAATTTTATTCTGCCGCTGTTCGTGCGGAATGGAAAAAACGTGCGCCGCGAGATCAGTTCGCTGCCGGGGCACGCGCAACTATCGCCAGATCTGATCGCGGCCGAAGCCGAAGAAGCGGCCAAGCTCGGGCTTGGCGCAGTGTTGCTCTTTGGCATTCCCGACAAAAAAGATGCGATCGGTTCCGCGGCATGGGCCGATGACGGGCCCGTGCAGCAGGCAATCCGCGTCATCAAGAAAACGGCCCCCGAGCTGCCGATCATCACCGACTTGTGCTGCTGCGAGTACACCGATCATGGGCACTGCGGCATCTTGGATCAAGAATGCGGCGGGCGGTGGGATGTGAACAACGACAAGACGCTGGAGCTCCTCGCCCGGCAAGCCGTGAACCACGCGCAAGCCGGGGCCGACATCATTGCGCCGAGCGGCATGATGGACGGCATGATCCGCGCGATTCGCGCGGGTCTCGACGGGGCAGGGCACACGCACTTGCCGGTCATGAGCTACGCTGTGAAGTTCGCGAGTGCCTTCTACGGCCCGTTCCGCGAAGCGGCCGAGAGCACGCCGCAGGCCGGGAATCGTCGCGGCTATCAGATGGACCCCGCCTCGTCGCTCGGCCAGGCGCTGCGCGAAGCGCAACTCGACCTCGACGAAGGAGCCGACATGCTCATGGTCAAACCGGGCCTGCCGTACCTCGATGTGATTCGTGAAGTCGGCCGCACATATCCCGGCGTCCCACTCGCGGCGTACAATGTCTCGGGCGAATACGCGATGGCCGTAGCCGCCGCGCGCAACGGTTGGCTCGATGAGCGCGCCGTAGCCCTCGAGATGCTAACCGCACTCCGCCGAGCAGGGGCTTCGATGTTGATTACTTATTGGGCCAAGCAGGCGGCGAAATGGATAAGCTAGTAAGTTTCTGCAAAGCCCAGGGGTTTACCCCCGGGGAACTGAAGTGACGCTCCAAGGGGATCAACCCCTTGGCTTTGGCCTCGTCTGTCGCTTGCTCTTTCTTCGTGTGTCGCGTATCACAAAGGCGGCGTCTAACGGCAACTCCACTGATATCAGCGGCGGCTTCGTTGTCAGTCTTTCCCGAACCCCGAATCCCGAATCCCCAACCCCCCAATCCCGAGACAATGGACTTCCCCCGCAGCCACCTCGCCTTTGCCCGTGCCAAGTCCTTGATCCCCGGCGGTGTGAATAGTCCCGCGCGGGCATTTGGCGCTGTCGGCGGCGAACCGTTGTTTATCGAGCGCGCGCAAGGAGCGTACCTCTACGACATCGATGGACACAAACTGATCGACTACATCGGGTCGTGGGGACCGATGATCCTCGGCCACGCGCATCCGGTCGTAGTCGATGCGATCAAGAGTGCGGCCGAACACGGGACCAGTTACGGCGCACCGACGGAACGCGAAAGCGAACTGGCGCAGTTGATCGTCGATATGGTCCCGAGCGTCGAAAAGGTGCGACTCGTCAATTCCGGCACCGAGGCGACAATGTCAGCGCTGCGGCTCGCACGCGGGTTTACGAAGCGGAACCTCGTTATCAAGTTTGCCGGCTGCTATCACGGGCACGTCGATAGTTTGCTCGTCGCCGCCGGCAGCAGCGCGGCGACACTCGGCGTGCCTAACTCTCCCGGTGTGACACCCGGGACGGTGCAAGACACGATCGTTCTGCGCTACAACGACGTTGAGGGCTTCAAGCAGACGATGCACGAGCGCGGCGGGCAAATCGCCGCCGTGATCCTCGAACCGGTCGTCGGCAACATGGGCCTTGTCGTGCCCGACAAGGAGTTTCTTGCTGAGTTGCGCAAGCTCACCACTTTTTACAACACGGTCCTTATCTTCGACGAAGTCATGACCGGCTTCCGGCTCGCGCCGGGCGGGGCGCAGGAACTGTTCGGCATCACACCGGACCTGACCACACTCGGTAAGATCGTTGGAGGCGGGTTGCCGGTTGGTGCCTACGGCGGGCGGATTGACATCATGAATCACGTCTTGCCCGCGGGCCGTGTCTTTCAAGCCGGCACACTCAGCGGCAATCCCCTGGCGATGGCCGCGGGCATCGCGACGCTCAAAATCTTGCAAAGCGATCCGCCGTACGCACAACTTGAAAAGCTTTCGGCGCGGCTCGCTAAGGGACTCGACCAAGCGGCGACGGACTCTGGGTACGCGCACACTGTTGCCCGCGTCGGCAGCATGCTGACGCTATTCTTTGCGCCTCACAAAATCCGCGACTGGGACACGGCGTCGCAGTGCGACACGCAGGTCTTCGCCCGCTATTTCTGGGGCTTGATCGAGCGTGGCGTCTACATGCCGTGCAGCCAGTACGAGGCGCTCTTTGTCTCGGCCGCGCACAGCGATCGCGATATTGAACACACGATCCAAGCCGCGCGCGCGACGCTTTTCAAGATGCGTGAGGAGAATCAGAAGTAGGTTGAGTTGTGAATCAAATACTATGACGGGGCTGAAAAACATGGCGTTCTCTAGACGAGCCAGTCTTCAAGCCGTAGATCAGGGATATTCACATAATCCTTGGTATTGTGTGTCACCAAAGTCAAATTGTGCTGCAATGCGATGGATGCAATAAGCATATCCAATCGCGAAACTTCAATTCCCTTCGATAGCAATGATCCGCGATATTGACCGAACACATCAGCAGATCCTCGATCAAACGGCAAAACGATGAGATCGGACAGTAGGTCTTCAATGCCTGGTAATAACAACTGGGGTTTTGGCTTCTTGTAAGCCCATATGAATAGTTCCCCGGCATTGATTGTGGTTGTATAAAGCTGACCGAACTGAATGAATCGAGTTGTCAGGTCAGGACGTTTTCGCAAATGTGCAGAACATGTATCGGTATCTAGAATGTAGCTCATTGATTAAAGCTCCGCCCTGGTGTCTCGTTTGCGGTCCGCTAGAATCTCGGCAAGATCATCGTCTAATCCCGGAATATCGGCCCAAGCACCAGCAGACGCACGAATGCCATCTCCCGGCATCTTATTCTGTTGAACGGGTTGAAAATAGACGAGAACTTTTGTTCCGTCGTCTAATCCACTGAGATGTTCCAATTGGATTGCTGTCCCGTGAACAGTTCCGAATTGTGCTTGATTAGGTAACATAGATTCTCTTAGTCATGATAGATGGTCATGCTTGATTATACATCGAACTGTGGAATCGATGACTACAGAATTATTTCTTGATTCATAAATCACCCCGATTCGAGTGGCTACTTCACCGGCGGATTCGGCACTGGCGGAGGTAATGCTTCGGGAGCCGCCTTGATCGCGGGCGCGGGCGGCGCTGGCACCATCACGCTCGGCGGCACAACTTTCGGATCGGCTGCGGGGGCTGGCTTCGGGGTCGCGGGCACCGCGGACTTGTCTACCGGCGGATCTTGTTGCAGGAACTTCGGCAAGTTGAACAGCGGCAAAGCCGGTTGGTTCTTGCCGGCGGCTTCCTGCTCGCGTGCGAGCGCTGCCGGATCGCGTTTCATTTCGATTTCGATCTTGGCGATGTACTCATTCGGGTAGAGCGCCGCCTCGAGCGACATCCCGCGGAACCAGCCGAGCGGCGGGGCGGTGAATTCCGGCGGAGCCGAGCCAATCAGGCGTTCCGCCCCGCCGGTCCACGCCGTCGAGCGCCATTGCGGCAAGCCATCGGGTGTGACCACGGCTTCGTACTGGCCCCCTAATGGATCGAGGAACTTGCCCATGATCAGGTCTTCGCCCAGGGCCTTGGCATGTTCGGCCGGCACGCCGAGTTGATAGATCAGGTTCTGCATGAAGTGAATATTCCCCGAGGAGACTTGGCGTGCACGGATGTAGCCCGAGCCATTTACAAAGTCCCGGAGCTTGCTCGAGTTCAGGTCGCTGACAAAGAGCCGCACATTCGCCGGCCGCTCCGCTTGACCCAGCGGGAAGCGCGCCGCAACGTCTTGCAGCGTCGGCTGATCCCAACTGACGACGCTCAGCTTCGCGCGGTTTTGCTGCCAAAGCTGCGGGCCAGGGAGCATCCCGCCGGGCAGCGGTTGTGCCCCGGCTTGCGCGTTGATCTGCGCGGCATCGCGAGCGCCGAGAACCCGCAGCATCCCAGCTTGCGGCCAGGCGGCGGCGTAGAGTTTCGCGTCGGTGAGCTGCGCGGGAACCGCGGCGTTGAGTTGCGGCTGAACCTGCCACGCGAAACCGGCGTTGCGAAGGCCAATCACATAGTTGTTCGGAATCTGCTGCTGCGGCTGACCGAGAATGCCGAGCGAATTCCAGGAATTGACTTGCAGCAGCAACGCATCCTCGGGCAGCGGTGCTGCCGCTTCGAGCGTCGGTGCGGAAAGATACTTTTCAAGGTCTGAGCCGTTGCTCGAAACGGGCGTTGCTTTCACATCGAGCAGGACACGCTCGCGGATTTCGCCGTTGCTTTGCTCTGCCGGAACGGCGAAGCGTTGAATCCCCACCATGACCGATTTCAAACGCTGCCCATTCTGGGCGTAGTCGCGCGCGAACTCAGCGTAAGCTTGTTCCTCGCCGGCGGTCACATTCGTCACGGGCATATCAGGAACCGGGGTGAAGGAACCTTTGCCGCCGCGCAGCGAATCCGAGGGCCGGCCCGTCGCGGGGACGACCAATTGCCCGCCGTCCGCATGCTGATTGAACGTCGGCGGAAGATAGCCGAGCCGAATCAAGTTGTCACGGCCGAGGTCGGTGATTCCTTCGTGCTTGGCGGTCCACTGGGCAAGTTGCCACTCGTCGATTTCATTGAGCGACTGCATCCGCCGCGTCATCTCGATCCGATACTGCGGGCTCGTCAGATTCCGGAAGTGCGCATCGCCAAGATAAACGAAGACCGTATCGGGCCTTGCAAGCGGCATCTGCGTGCGCGTCGAGCGGAACTCGGCCGAGTCGCCGAGCGAACCAGCGCCTTTGGCTTTCGCCACTTCCAGGAAGCGCTCAATGATTCGGCGCGACGTCGAAACGAGATGGTAATCGCCGCTGGCAACATAAAACGAGCGAATCCGATTGTCGGGCGTGTGCAGGTAACTCACCTTTTCTCCGCCGATATCGACGGTTTCGAGGACCGCATCGGGGTTGGCCTTTTGCGCATTGGTGCGTTGGCCATTGATGTCGGTGCCAAGGGCTAGGTTGTTGCGGGCTTGAAAGAGCATGCCCATCGCCGCGCCTTCGCGCATGAACATATCGGTGCCGATCATCGCAACGTCGGCGATGACGGTCGGGCCAAGCACGCGGGCAAGCGCCGATTGCTTTAGAGCCAGTTGCCGTTCTTGCCGTTGGCGGACTTCGTAATCGACACCGCGGAACGCGATCAAACAGCGCAGATCGCCGCCCCATTCATCCATCGTGTCCGTAAACCAGAGGAAATTCGAGAACGACCCGAAGCGGACGTACAGGCATTCTTGCGGCACAGCGCGGGCGATTGGCTCGATCGGAATATTCGGATCGGCGGGCGGAAAGATTACCTCGGGTATTTGCACAGGGGCGGGCAACGGTCGATCCGCGACTTGGCCAGCGTTGGCTTCGCGCTCCCAGCGTTCTTTTTGCAGAGCCAACCGGACGCTCTCAGCGCCGAGTACGGTGCCCAGCGCCTTGTTCAGGCCGCCACCGTTGGCGAGGACCGAAGTCCACAGCGGTTCCTTCGGCGGCTGCAACCCGAGACGTCGCCCGAGCATTAACTGCAAATACTGATCGGCGACCAGGGGATATTCGTCATTCTGAAATAGTTTGCGCGACCACTTCGTGTAATGATCCCACCACTCGTTGAGCGCCGGCTGGAACGCGGCGCGATTGTCTGTTGGCGTGACGGTGATGGTATGCGGCCGATCAGCGTGCAGCGTCAATTCCAGCGGCTCGATGCCGACAAAGAGGAAGTAGACTTGCACCTTGATCGGCCGCCCGAGCAGGGTTGTATCCAACCCCAGCACGTTCCGAATCGCCGTGCGGACAGGCTGATTGTTGTACGTCATGTAATACGCGCGGCCGCGCTTTTCGGTCAGGACCAACTCGCGGTTCTGGAAAATGCTCAAATCCGTGTCGGCAGGGAGCTCGAAACTAGCGTGGGCCACGCCGAACGGCTGGCCCAAGTACGCCGCGGCGCTTGTTCCTTGCAGCGGCTGTCGGCGCGGCAACAGCGGCCGCCGCAGAATCTGGCCATCGCTCGAGCCGCTCCATAGCAGAACTGAAACCAGGATGACGGCCACTTGGAAGATACGGAGGCGCGAAGGTTTAATCATCGATATCACTGGGAGTAAAATGCGTTTGCTAGCGGCGCTGAATCGCTTGTAGCTGAAGTCGTAAGACTTCAGACGCTCAAATCTGAAGTCTTACGACTTCAGCTACAGGCCCAAATATTTTACCCAATTCCCCGGCCTAATGTTTAAGAATGCGGCGAATGAAAGCCAAATTTCAGGCACAACGGCAGGTGATCGCTCGCGTCTTTTGCCAGTTTTGAGCGGATTAAATGGGCCTCATGCACGATCAAAGCCGGGTTATGAAAAACTTTATCAAGCGAACCCAACGGCAACCAAGCAGGGAAGCTGCGGAATTTAGATAAAGGATGCGTCGCCAACGTGAAGCCATGAGTCTTGAGGCAGCCGTGACACAAAGTATTGCGCCAGTCGTTCGTATCGCCGACGAGCATCGTCGGCAGATGCCGCAGCGGACGGAGCAGATGATGACTGAGCAGATGCTCGACCTGCCAATGCCGTTCCCGTTCGGCGAGTCCAAGGTGCGTGTGCGCGACGACGATTTTCCCGCGCGGTGTTTCGATGACGGCGAGCTGCGCTCCGCGCGGTTTTTTCCAACTGTAGCGCAGGCTCAACTGATGATGCTCGACAATCGGCCAGCGCGAAAGGAGCAGATTCCCGTACCCGCCGTGCTTGAGATGGACGTTCAACTGATACATTGCGTGCGGCAAATCGAGCAACTCGCTGAGCAAATGCGGCTGGTCGTCGAAGTGCGACCGGCGGACATTGCGATCGACTTCTTGCAAGCAGACGATGTCGGGTTCGGCTTCTTGGATCACATTGACGATGCGTTCCAGACGATAACGCCGATCGCGTCCGCCGATGCCTTTGTGTATGTTGTACGAGAGAAGCTTCATCTGCGTTAGTTTTCAGATTTTTATGGCCACTGATCAACACGGAAAATGCAACTGATTTTCACTGATCTAAATTTCATGCATTTCAGATCAGTGAAAATCAATCATTCCATCCGTGTTCATCAGTGGCAAAAGCAATTCAGGTTAGAACGCTCGCCTTCGGCTCGCCGCTAAACGGGTTTTAGCCATTCAACTCCACCGCTTCTTCCCAATGTTCATATAACTGCGCGAGATCTGTTTCGACTTGCTCGAGTTCCGCGTGGACCGATTTGATTCGCGCGCCGTCGCGCAGGACCACGGGATCAACCATATCGGCGTTCAATTCCTCGCGCCGTGCTTCGCGGGCGGCGATTTCACTTTCCAAATCCGGCACCTTGCGGTACGGAAACTTGCGTTTGCGTTTCGGTTTGGATTCTTGCTTGTTGTTATCCGAGGGCTTACTGGCCGGCGAATCTTCGTTGATCGTCACGCCGGCGCGTTTCGCGGACACCGCTTCGACGGCGATGCCGCTGCGGACCATGGATTGATACGTTTCGTAGTTCCCCTCGATCACACGAAACCGAGTTGGCTCGACGACCAACAAATGGTCCGCGACCTTGTTCAGGAAATAGCGGTCGTGGCTGACGAAGATCACCGTTCCTTCGAACTCGTTCAGTGAACGCTCTAGCGAATCGCATGCCCAAAGATCGAGATGATTCGTCGGTTCGTCGAGGATCAGCACATTGGCGTCCATCGCGGCGAGCCGTGCGAGCGCCGCGCGATTCCGTTCGCCACCGCTCAGGCTGCCGACGCTCTGGAACACCAGTTCGCCCGTGAGACCGAATCGCGCGAGCATGCTGCGGCGCTGGGGTTCATTAAACTCCTTGCCCGGAGGACGGATCGCCTCGACAACGCGTGCCTCCTCGTCAAGTTCGGTTAGCTGTTGGTCGAAGTACCCGATCTGAACATGCGTCCCGAGCATCGTCTTGCCATGGTCCGGCTCGACGCGTCCGACCAGGCACTTGAGCAGTGTGCTCTTGCCCGTGCCGTTCGGCCCGAGGATGCCCCAGCGCTCGCCGCGCTGAACTTGGAACGTCAGCTTTTGAAACAACGGCCGATCGTAGCTTTTGCTGAGCTCTTCGGCACGGAGAACGATATCGCCCGTGCGTTTGACCGGCGGGAAGCCCATTACCGGCGCGCTGATTTCGCGCGGCACGCTGACGCGTTCGATGCGTTCGAGCTTTTTCTCGCGGTCTTTGGCCTGAACAGGATTCGAGTAGAAGTTCTTGCGAATAAACTCTTCGGTCTTGGCAATTTCTTCTTGCTGTTTGGCGTAGATGCGCCGTTGCACTTCGAGACGCTCGGCCTTGAGTGTCCAATACTTAGAAAAATTTCCTGGAAAAGAATCGATGGTGCCGTGATGCAACTCCAGTGTCCGCTCGGTGACGCGATCCAAGAAATATCGATCGTGGCTCACGACCAAAACCGCGCGCGGCGTGTTTCTTAAGAACCCTTCGAGCCATTCGGTCGCCTCGATGTCCAAGTGGTTCGACGGCTCGTCGAGCAACATCACATCGGGATCGGAGAGCAGCAGCTTTGCCAACAACAGTCGATTCTGCTGGCCGCCGCTGAGCGATTCGACTGTCTGTTGATATTGCGACTCGCGGAAGCCCAGACCGGTCAACACGCGCTCGACATGATGATCAACCTGATACGCATCGTGCTGATGGAGTTGTTCTTGGACGGCGTCAAACTGTCTTGCGAAACGTTCGTTCTCTTTCGGGGTTAATGGTTTCGCCAACTCGTGCGCCAAGCGCTCCGATTCGCGGCTGAGGGCTACCCAATGTTCGAGGCCCAGCAGGGCTTCGTCCCACAGCGTTTTCCCGGGCGAAAACGTCGGATGTTGCTCCAGGTAGCCCATCCGTGCGTTGGTCGCGAGTTCGATTTCACCCTTGTCCGCGGACTCGACTCCGGCGACGATTTTCAGGAGCGTGCTCTTGCCCGCGCCATTTGGTCCGACAAGTCCGATGCGTTCCCCTGCACGAATTTCAAAGCTTGCTCCATCGAGAATCGGGTCAGGTCCGAAGTGCTTAGTTATTCCAGTGACGTTTAGTAAAAGTGACATGCGCTGAGCGAGACGATGTGTGACGATTTTTCGATATCAAGTTTGCCAAATTTGCTGGAACCGGTTATATCATACTGTATAGAAACAGCAGTTGGCGACTGGTCGAATAGCTGGGGAGATCTCGGGGACGCTGCTTCTGAGTGGTGGGTACATGTCGCGGCTTGCAGGGGTGCAAGCTGCAGAGGAGTTGGGGCGCTAGTCTTTTTCTGAATTAACACAGCACTCGCTGTTGTGTTAGCGGAAGTCGGCGCTGGGGATGTGGGTAT
Source organism: Pirellulales bacterium (assembly GCA_041736895.1). Taxonomy (GTDB): domain Bacteria; phylum Planctomycetota; class Planctomycetia; order Pirellulales; family JALHPA01; genus JANRLT01. The sequence goes on along the minus strand of JBGSSS010000213.1, from coordinate 107,558 downwards.
TGGCCGTTCTAGGAATAAATCGATCCGTTCTAGCAAGGCACGGGTTGATTCATGGGGCCTAGCAGCAAGGCAAATTCTATGGTTCGAATTTTGATGCCAGCGAAGCACGAATCGCAGGACCGTCGCGTGCGCGGATTTACCCTGGTCGAACTGTTGGTCGTGATTGCGATCATCGGGATACTGGTCGCGCTCTTGTTGCCGGCGATTCAAGCGGCCCGCGCTGCCGCGCGGCGCAATGCGTGCTTGAATAATGTCAAACAGGTCGTGCTTGCTTTCGCCAATTTTGCTGACGCCAACAAAAGCACCTATCCGCCCGACGCTGTCGGCGACGGCAAACCCGCGGCTCTTTGTTATGTTCTTCCCTTCCTGGAGGAAAAGGCGCTTTTCGAAGCGATGGATTTCGACAAAGCGGCCGCCGGCCAAAAAGGGACTGACGGTCAGTTTTTAGCCAACAAGGTCATCCCCGCCTATATCTGTCCCGAATATCCAGGCGAGAAGAACACCAGCGGCACATCCTACAGTCCGAGCGGCGGTGCCATTGCCAACTATCAGTGCGTGGCGGGCTACTATCGCACCACGCCGCCGGTCGATTTTGATTCGAGTACCTTCGGAAATCTCCCCAAGAATGGGCTCTTCGGCTATACCAAAATCATCAGCGCTAAGGGTGCCACTCCGGTCGTTCGCGAGAAACACGGGGTCCGGCTGCGGAGAATTTCTGACGGTTTGAGCAAGACGTTTGCCTATGCGGAGTTTGTTCAAAATGACAGGGACCCGGCCAGCCAGTATTTCGGCTTGCCGGGCAACATGCGCGCCTGGATTCAATCGGACAACTCTACGCACGGCTTCTATGCCATGAAAACCATCTCGACTTTTCCGATCAATGCGGGCCTAGATCGGATCAAAGACAACGTTCCCTTCAACCATCTGTATTTTGGCAGTTTTCATACCGGCGGCGCCCACTTTGGGCTGGGTGATGGAAGCGCGCACTTCATCGCCGACGACATCGCACTAAACGTCTATCAAGGGCTGGCTTCTGGAAACGGCGGTGAAGTCGTCTCGCTTCCTTAGCTTGAATCGGCTTCGAATATTCTCGCTGTTTCACTTCTGCAAAGGCCTTATCAATGTTTCGTTTTCTCGTGTTAATTGCTCTGACGGTCTTGCTGGGTTGCGGGCAAGCTGGCCCTAAAGTTGCAAAGACGCGCGGAAAAGTCATCTATAAAAACACGCCGCTCAAGTTCGGTTCTGTCGTCTTTCAACACGAAAGCGGTAGAATGTCCAGCGGCAAAATCGAGACGGATGGCTCGTTTGAAATGACCACCACGAAACCAGGCGATGGAGCAATCGTTGGCAAGAATCGCATCCGCGTTACCTGCACGACCGCGCAAGACCCAAATGCCAAAAAACAATTGAAAGAGGGCCAGGAACTGCCGGCCGGCAAATCGCTGATCCCCGAGATTTATGCCGACCTCCAACAAACGCCGCTCAACGAAGAAGTCAAAGACATTGAACTCAACACGTTCACGTTTGAACTTAGCAAATAGTAATAAAGCGCCGGAGTGTGCACCGGTTGATTTCCAGGGGCGTTGCGCCGAAACGTGCTTTTTGTTCTAATAGCGGCAAACTACTCATGCCGCCATTGGACTCGCACGATGACCAACGAACTGCTTCTCCCCCGCGACACCAACCAAGTGTGCGGTCTGGCCCAGTACGCCCTTGATTTTCTTTCCGGCGCGTACGCTCCGCCCAGCGCTTCAGTGCTGGCGCGCACGGAACGATTCTTTGTCGATAGTGTAGTCTGCGGCATCTCTGCGCTCGCCCTGGGAACCAACGCGCCGACGATTTTGCGGGACGAAGCGCTGAGTTATCCGGCGGCGAACGGAGTTCCCGTCTTCGGGTCAACTGCGAGCGTCGCGCCGGAGAAGGCGATCCTAGCCAACGCCGCCGCCGTGCGCGAATGGGACAGCAACGGCACGAACTTCGGCTACGATCCGGCGCGGGGAAACATCGCCGGCGAATTTGGGCACAATGATTTTTATCCCGTGGTCGTCGCCGCGGCACAGTTGCGCCGCTGGGACGGGGCGCAAATGCTGCGCGGGATGCTGTTGCTCGACGAAATTCGCGGCCGGTTAGCCGAGGTCTTTTCGCTGAAGACTTACAAGCTCGACCACGTCGTTCACGGCGCGATCGCCAGTGCAATTGTGTACGGCGCGGCGCTCGGCGCGACCGTGGCGCAAATCGAATCGGCCGTGGGCATGTTCGTCGCCCATGCGATTCCATTCCGCGCGATCCGCTACGGCAAGCAGCTTTCGGATAGCAAAGGCGCCTCGGCCGCGATCAGCACCGAATTTGCCATCCAAAGCGTCCACCGCGCGCTTCGCGGCTTCATCGGCCCGGCCGATATCTTTCGCAATCCCGAAGCTGCGTTTTGTCTGTTCGAAAAACCGACGACGCCCGGCACGAGCCCCTTTGATCTGAGCGTCGCCACGAGCGGCGACCAATTTACGATTCGCGGCATGCACTTCAAACTCGGCCTCTACGAGCATCAATCAGCCGGCGCGATCCAGGGCTTGCTCGACGTCCTCGCCCGCGAGCCGGCGCTGCTCGCGGACCACGAGAACATCACGGCGATTCGCGTCACGATCTACGAACCGGCGTACCATATCATTTGCGATCCGTACAAATGGTCGCCGACGACCCGGCAAAGCGCGGATCATTCGCTGCCGTATATTATCGCGACGCTCCTGCGCAAAGCGATCGAGCAACGCACATCGGATTGGCGCTCGGTCATGCTTCTGCCCGAGGATTACTCGGAAACGGCGCTCGTGCATCCGCTGACGCGGCTGCTGATGAGCAAGGTCGCGCTGCATCACGGCGGCCATGAATTCGACCGTCGCTATCCCGAGGGGATTCCGACCGAAGTGACGCTCGACCATGCGTCGCGCGGCGCGCTCACAAGCGGCCTGGTCATGTTTCCCACCGGCCACGCGGGCAATAAAACAGCCCCACTGCAAGAGTTGCTTCAATACAAATGGGAAGCCCTCGCTGCGCTGGCGGTGGACGATGTTCCGGCCGCGCTGTCACGCTGGACGAATCTCTCGGCGAAGAGCGCGGAGGATGTGCGTGAACTCTGGAACGTTAAAATCAAGAATCTGAACTAAGCAATTGATTGCAAAGCTCCGAAGGTTTATCGGGCTTTTCCCGAATCCCCAATCCCGAATCCCGAATCCCTATCCCCGCTCTCAGATGCTCGGCGTTCTTGCCCTCCACAAACCGCCCGGCATCACCTCCCGCGACGCACTTGATTTTGTCCAGCGTTTAGTCCGGCCGGAGAAAGCCGGACATGCCGGTACGCTTGACCCCATCGCGAGCGGCGTGTTGGTGGTTTGCATTGGGTCGATCACGCGGCTGATCGAACGGATTCAGGAACTGCCCAAGCAATACCATGCGGAGTTTCAACTCGGCGTCACCAGCCCGTCGGATGATACGGAAACTGATATCGCGCTGATTGAAGCCGCGCCTATTCCCTCGCGCGCGGAGATCGAGGCGGCGTTGCCGAAATTTCTCGGCACGATTTCGCAAGTCCCGCCGATCTATTCGGCCGTCAAAGTCGATGGCCGCCGCGCGTATCACCTGGCGCGGCAGCAACAAGAATTGACCCTCACCGCGCGGCCCGTGGAAATTCATCGGCTGCGGATCATGGACTACGAGTATCCGCGCTTGAAGCTGGAAATCGATTGCGGCTCCGGCACGTACGTGCGCTCACTCGGACGGGACTTGGCAATCGAACTGGGCACCGGCGCGATCATGACCGGACTGGTACGCACGTCGATCGGACCGCTAACGCTCGAGCGCGCGGTCGATCCGAAACAATTGACGTCAGCAACGCTCGCGAAACATCTCCTGCCTGCACAATCGCTGTTTCCAAACATTCCACAAGCCACGCTCAACGACGTTGAGTATGGCGCGATACTAAAAGGGCGCAGCCTTGGTCAATTGCTTTACGGACGTGTCCCAACACCAAGTCCAAAGATGATCTCCAGCGAATCCTTTGCTCTACGGCCCGATGGGAGTCTGCTCGCCTTGCTACAATTCGAAGGCGAGCAGGGCTGGATGCCAAAAATGGTTTTTCCGCTGCCTGGGGAACCGACGAATTGACAAAAGTATTTTCACGGATGTCGAAATTGGCGAACCGATTAATTATCTGCTAGGCTTCTGGCTAGGGTTTTATCTAAATGACAACACAGATCAATAAACAAGTTCATTGAAAAGGCAGTTCGCCATGCGAAGGTCTTCACAATTCTGTCTTGTGTTATTGGCGTTTTCCGTCTTGCTGCTCAGCGGCAAAAACAGCCACGCCGCTCCCCCCGTCAAGATCGACATCCCCGCCACGCCCGACGGCACGATCGTCGCGATTTGCACCGCAGTATCCGAAGGCCATTTCGAAGTGCTCTGGCAAGCGCTGCCCGCAAGCTACCAGGCCGATGTCAAACAGTTGCTCAAGAGTTTTTCCCAGCAGATCGAGCCGCAGACAAAACTTTTGCAACAGCGCAACGTAAAAACTTCTTGGAGCAATGTGATTTCTGCCGTTGGTAAGCTCTCGCAAGTTTTAGCCACGAAACAAGATTTGCTGGTTGCCAGACCCGGCCTGAAAGATTTGCTGCTCAAAAACAAAATTACAGACGCTGAGGTGAAATTAAAACTACCGATTTACTCCAGCTTGCTGGATGACATCCAAAAACAAATCGAGACGCCGGAACAAATAGAAAAACTGGATGTCGAACAGTTTCTGGCCAATCTCGGTGCACGTGCCAAAGAATTGAATCGAGTATCAATCAAAAATCGGCCGGTTGCCTTCGACATCGAGGAGCTGAAAAAAGTCACAGCGATGGTCAAGGAATCGACCCCCGATTCGGCGACTGTCGAAATCAGCGATGGCAAAAGTACCAATACGGTGCAGATGGTCAAGGTCGAGGGCAAATGGATCCCCAAAGATTTTGCCGATTCTTGGAAACGCGAGCTCGAAAAACTTGATAAATCGATACTGGCGGATATCTTAAACGGGGTCAATATTACGGGATTAGTGATTGCTTATGCCCCAATTTTCGAAAGCGATTTCGATCGCTTGCTTAAAGCCAAAAATCAAAAGGAATTCGATTTAGTCGAAATGAATTTTTGGGAACAAGAATGGATTATTTTCTTTTTGGAACACCCCTGAGCGCAGGATTGGTCAGGAACTTGCTAGGCAGTAATTTCGCACGAGTCATAACCCCGAGACTGTAGAAGCCGGCAACAACTAGCTCACAAATATCTGTTTGAAACTGAGTGTTACCTATCATGGGAAACTCCCCTCATTTTCGAAATAAATCGGCCATATGAGAGACCACTTTGGCAGCCGTTTTTTTCAAAAGGCTAGAAAAAGTTGCGGCAATCCGTTATGACATAAATTGTTCCAATGATTTTCCAGCGGCCCCTTTGTTGGCACAGAATCACTGCGCTAAATCGCGGCCTGAATTTTTTAAGGAGATTTCCGATGCGTTGGTATTCTTTGCTCTGTCTCGGCTTGCTGGCAACAGCCAATTTCACCGGTTGCGGCAAGGGTGATGCCCCGAAGCAGATTGATATCCCAAAAACACCGGATGGCACTGTCGGTGCCGTCGCCACAGCGGTTAGCGATGGCAAATTCGAAGTGATCTGGCAAGCCATGCCCGAGAGCTACCAAAAAAAGATCAATACTGTGATCCAAGAATTCGCCGAGCACACGGATCCCGAAGTTTATAACAAAGTGATGGGCGTCGTCGGCAAGCTCGTGAAAGTGCTCAACGATAAACAAGAGTTCATCCTTGGCACGGACATGGTCAAAAGTGAAATTGCTTCTGGCAAAACGACCAAGGAAGAAGTGAAAGAAGGACTTTCGGCGATGGCCGGTTTGCTCGGCGATCTCCAAGGAGACATCAAGACCAAGGATGATCTCGAAAAACTTGACGTAGAAAAGTATCTCGCCAACATTGGCTCGCGTATAAAAGCGATCGAACCAGTTCTCACCAAATACGGCAATACCCCAGTCAAGTTTGGCGACGAAATGGCCAAATTGAAAAAGATCAAGGTCACCGCCAAGGATGTGACCACGGATTCAGCCACGGTCGAGATCACGGATGCCGATGGAAAAACCAAGTCCGAAAAAATGGTTCGTGTCGAAGGCAAATGGGTTCCCAAGGCAATGCACGATGAATTTCCAAAGGCTCTCGACGAAATGGCCGAAAATATTCACAAGTCGGAGGAAAAAATCAAACAGATGAAGCCGCAAATTATGGGCGGTGCTGCCATGGCCGAAGGGGTTCTCGACAATCTGCTCAAGGCCACGACTCAAGAAGAATTCAACAAAGCGATCACTGACGCGGTGGCGGGTTTTGGCGGCGCAATGACATTATCCCAATAGTCGTTCCAGAAGTGAATCGAATGTTCGCGAAGCGGTTCGAGGGAATTCCTCGAACCGCTTTTTTGTTGCCAGAGCGTGTCGCACAACAATTCCGGCTGCAATGATCGTGACGTTTAAGTCGATCAGTTACAACTCCGGTACTGTCAAACCTTGCGGGCAAGCACCAGTTCCAACGCCGGCAACGACGCGTTTGCAGTCCGCTAGCAAATTTGGCCGATGTCAGCGAGAGACAATGGAATATCGGCGGGCAAGGACGCTCACCCAACTGACCTCAGTCGTCCCTGCGCCGCAATCGCCTTGGCAACCCGCCTAACAAGCGTGTTTCTCGGGCTATCGAGTGCTGGGCCGACCCGACCGTGGTGTTCGCCCTCGATGCTTGACGATCGCAATCCAAAGCGCGATGTGTTTGCGCTGGCCCTCTTGGCCGGCTGTATCTTTTTGGCCCTCGCTCTCGGCACGTACCACGCGAGCGATCCGCCGGCCGTGACGTCGTGGCCCGCGCCGACCACGGTGAAGAATGCGTGCGGCAAGATCGGCGCGCTCGTGGCGGATTACTTATTCCGCGGGTTGGGCTACGGCGCGTACTTTGTCCTTGCGACGCTTGTAGTGATCGATTTGCTGCTCCTCGCCCGCCGCGCGATTGCCGAACCGGGGATGCGCGCATTTGGCTGGGCGCTGGCGCTGGCCGGGTTCACGACAGTTGCCGCGCTCGCTGCGCCGCGTTGGGATGGTCCGATGATTGGGCCGGGCGGCTATCTGGGGGCGTCGGGTCGCGCTTGGTTGGAAACGCATTTTGCCAGCGTCGGTTCCTATGTCCTTGCGCTTAGTACGATCCTCGCCGGGACGTTGTTGTGTACGGATTATATTCTGGTCCGCGTCGCGACAATGCTCTTCGGCACACCGGCACGCGGCTTTGTCGCCGTGGGCAAACGTGCTTTGAGCAAGCGCCCAAAGATGGCCGCGTCGGATGTCGAAGTTGGCCCGGCTGGCGCGCTGATCAAAACGCCGGAGTTGAAGAAGGCGCTGGCCGCCGCCGCAAAGGCCGAAGCCGACGATGAAGAGGACGACACGCCGGTCTCGATCAAGTTCCGCGGCAAACGCGCGCCGGAAGCCAGCGACGAAGATGAAGATGCCGGCGAGGACGAAGACGAAGAAGATGATGATGCCGAGGACGAAGAGGAAGAATCGTCCGACGAAGAAGCCGAGGAAGCTCCTGTCTCGATCGCGCTGCCGGTAAAAGCCGGGCCCGTTTCGAATCCGCGCATCAAGAACAACGGCCAGAAAGACGCGCGCAATAATGTGATGCAAGAACTCGACGCCGCAAGCCGCAAGGAAGACGTTGTCGAGTACGAACTGCCGCCGATCGATCTGCTTTTGCCGAACGAGATCGTTTACGGCGAAGAGCACGAGAAGGAAGTCCGCGTCAAAGCCAAGCAAATCGAAAAAACCTTTCTCGACTTTGGCTTCAATGTCAAGGTCGTGGAAATCGAAACCGGCCCGGTCATTGCCCAATACGAAATCGAACTCGAAGCGGGCCTGAAACTCTCGAAGATCACCGGGCTTTCCGACGATCTCGCGATTGCGCTCCGTGTCCCAAGCGTGCGCATCGTCGCGCCGATCCCGGGCAAGAACACCGTCGGCATCGAAGTCCCGAACAACACGCGGCAGCTTGTGCGGCTCCGCGAAGTGATCGAGGAAACCGACGGCAAAACCAAGAAGATGAAGATCCCAATCTACCTGGGTAAAGACGTGGCGGGCAACGCGATGATCGTCGACCTCACGACGATGCCGCACTTGCTGATCGCCGGCCGTACCGGCACCGGCAAATCTGTCTGCTTGAACACGATCATCGCGTCGATGCTAATGACACGTAAACCCGACGAGGTCAAGATGCTCATGATCGACCCGAAGATGGTCGAGTTGAGCTGTTACAAAACGCTGCCGCACCTGATGCACCCCGTCGTCACCGACATGCGCAAGGCCGAAGCGATCTTGGCGTGGGCGGTCGAGAAGATGGAAGAGCGGTACGCCTTGCTCGCCCGCGCCGGCGTGCGCCACATGAGCGTCTACAACGGACTGAGCGAAGACGAACTGCAGGATCGCTTGAAGCCCGAAAATGACGAAGAGTGGGCCAGCATCCCGCGGACGCTGCCGTACATCGTGATCGTGGCGGACGAAATCGCGGACCTGATGATGACGGCCGGCAAAGAGGTCGAGCAGCACATTATTCGCCTCGCGCAAAAAAGCCGCGCGGTCGGGATCCACTTGATCCTCGCCACGCAAAAGCCGACGGTCGACGTCATCACCGGCTTGATCAAGTCGAACTTGCCAGCGCGCATCGCGTTCCAAGTCGCGAGCCGCACGGACAGCCGCGTTGTGCTCGACGAAATGGGAGCCGACAAGCTGCTGGGTAATGGCGATATGCTCTTCCTCTGGCCAGGGACAAGCTGTTTGCTGCGCGGTCAAGGGACTTATGTCAGCGACGAAGAGATCAACAAGATCGTTGACTTTGTCAGCACGACCGAGCCGGAATTCATCAAGGAACTCGTCCAGCTCAAGCCCAAGGATGCCCCCGATGGCGATGCGCGCGAGCGGATCAAGAGCCGAGACGACCTGTATGAATCGGCGGTCGAAACGGTGCTCCGCGAAGGCCGCGGCAGCGTGTCGCTCCTGCAGCGTGCGCTCGGCGTCGGCTACGGCCGCGCCGCGCGGATGATCGACTACATGGCCGAAGACGGCATCGTCGGCGAATACAACGGCAGCAACGCCCGCGAAATCCTGATGACGATGGAGCAGTGGAACGACATGATGGGCAACGGCAATGCCGAACCCGCCCCGCCGCCAGCCGCTCCGGCGAAGCGCAATCGCATTGTGCCGGAACGCGATGCGAGCGCGAACCCCGGCGAGAAGCCGGTGTCGAAATCAAAGGGGAGCGCCACGCGCTTGCCGAACGAGCAGCCGCCTGCGCCGCACACGCCATTGTCGCTCCCGGCGCCAGCAACCACTACGGGTCCAACAGCCCACTTGCCTTACGGAGCAGTGCAGGGGAGTTCGGCGTTGGCACTCGGGATGATGTCGGATGCCCAATCCGCGCCGTGGGAAGCCGAACCTGAAAATGCCCCGCACCTTTATGACGAGGACCAGGAGCAGGACGAAGAAGCCGAAGAGGATTCGGAATTGGAGGAAGAGTCGGACTCGTTTGGCGCCGAAGCCGGGGACGACTACTCGGACGACGAAGATGAAGACGAAGACGATTCAGACGATTCAGACGATGAAGATGAAGATGACGAAGACGAAGATGACGAAGAGGAAGATGACGAAGAGGAAGATGATGAGTGAACTCTGGGTGGCCGGGTCTGACCAACGGGAAGACCCGGAACGTTTGAAGCGGAACCTTGGAAAATACTTTCAATCTTCCAAAGCCAACTCTTCCGGGGCCTCACTCCGTTCGTCCCCGGCCACCCGGCATCAATTCGTCTCCATTGACATCCCCTCGCCCCAAAAGTAAAGTAATAGCAACGAAATCAACCGAGAAAACTACAAATGTCCGCCAGTCCCCTTTCCATTTCCGTCCGAATTCGCAAAATCGTCATTACCGCGGTAGTGGCGATTCGCGGCCGGATCGTGGATGGATGAGCTTGCTGACAACTTAACTGCAAGTCATTTCAACCCCGCGATCCGCCGATGGATCGCGGGGTTTTGTTTTGCCTATTGCAATCGCTTCTCCTACGGATGGGCATACCATCCGCAGGCTTGGGTTGGCGCTGAATGAGCTTTCCCTCGAACTGGGTTCAAACCAAGAGCAACATTTCCCCGAACCCCCAATCCCTAATCCCCAACCCCTTCCTCCGCTATGACCCGACGTATCCAAATCTACGACACCTCGCTCCGTGACGGCAGCCAGGGCGAAGGGATCAACTTCTCACTCGAGGACAAACTCGCCATCACACGCCGCTTGGACGAGGCGGGCATCGACTTTGTCGAAGGCGGCTACCCTCTTTCGAACGAGAAAGATGCGCAATACTTCGTGCGCGCTGCCGAATTGCGGCTCCAGTATACGACCGTCTGCGCGTTCGGGATGACACGCCGCAAAGGAGTGAAGCCCTCGGAAGACCCTGGCATGAAAGCCCTACTGCAAAGCGGCGCAAAGGTCCTGACCATTGTCGGCAAGACCAGCTCATTTCACGTCACCGAAGTCCTGCGAGTGAGCCTCGAGGAAAATCTAGCGATGATTCGCGAGACGATCGAGTATCTGCGCGGCGAAAGCCGGCAGGTCTTTTACGACGCCGAGCATTTCTTCGACGGCTGGAAACTCGATCCCGACTACGCCAAGCTCACGATCCAAACCGCAGCTCGCGCCGGCGCGGGCATCATCGTTCTCTGCGACACGAACGGCGGGACGATGCCCGAAGAGATTAGCGAACTGGTCCGCGCCGCGCAGAACGCCACGGCCTCGGCGAACGTGCCCGTGGGCATCCACACGCACAACGATTGTGACCTTGGCGTGGCCAACTCGCTCGCCGCCGTCGATGCCGGAGCCGTACAAGTTCAAGGCACCATCAACGGCATCGGCGAGCGCTGCGGCAATGCGGATCTTGTGTCGGTGATCGGAAACCTGCGACTGAAGAAGGGGGACCGCTACGATTTGCTCTCCGGCCCGGGGGTCAAACACCTGACCGAGCTCTCGCGCTTCGTTTACGAGACGGCGAACATGAGTTATCGTCCCAGCCAAGCGTTCGTTGGCTCCAGCGCCTTTGCCCACAAGGGCGGAATGCACGTCCACGCCGTCGCGCGGGCCGCGTCGAGCTACGAACATATCGAGCCCGAGACCGTGGGCAACGAGCGGCGCATCCTGGTCAGCGAACTCTCGGGCCGCGCGAATATCAAAGAGCGCATCAAGCCCAAGGAACTCGCCCAGGATGCCGAACTGGTCAAGAACGTCCTCGCGCGGATCGTGGAGCTTGAAAATCGGGGGTATCAGTTCGAGGCGGCGGACGCGTCGTTTGATTTGTTGGTTTGGAAACTCGCGGGCAAGATGAAGCCGCACTTCGAGCGGCTGCATTATCATGTCAATGTCGAGTGCAATACCGATGGTTCGCTCGAAACCGAAGCGACGGTCAAGCTGCGCATCGACGACGAAGTCCGCCACGAAGTCAGTGAAGGCGACGGACCCGTCAACGCGCTCGACGCCGCGCTACGCAAGGCGCTCTTGCATCGTTATCCGCAGCTCGAGGAAATGACACTCGTCGATTACAAAGTCCGTGTCATCAACAGCGAAGCCGGCACGGCCGCCGGCGTGCGCGTCGTCATCGAAAGCCGTGATGACAAAGAAATCTGGGGCACCGTCGGCGTCAGTGAAAACGTGATCGAAGCCAGCTGGCTCGCCCTCTGCGACTCGTTCGAATACATGCTGAGCAAGGGATAGAATACAAATGCTTTTTTGCCACTGATTACCACTGTTCTGTTACTGATTTTCACTGATCGGAGATTCAAATGAGCAACCTCAATAACAAATACCTGCACAGTGACATTTCTGAGCAGATAATTCAGGCTTATTATCATGTATACAACACCTTAGGTTTTGGGTTCATCGAGAAGATCTATGAAAACTCATTAGCGATTACGCTACGCAAACGCGGTTTTGAAGTATTGCAACAAGAGCCCGTTGCGGTTTATTTCGAAGGCGAATTTGTTGGTGAATACTTCGCGGATCTCGTCGTTAACCAGAAAATCATCATCGAACTCAAGTCAGTTGAGAAATTTCACAGCCGCCACGAAGTGCAATTGCTCAACTATCTGCGTGCGACACCCATCGAAGTTGGCTTGCTGATGAATTTCGGCGAAAAACCTGAATTCAAACGCCGTGTCTTCACAAACGATAGAAAATCACACCCAACAAACAATCAGTAGTATTCAGATCAGTGAAAATCAGCATTCATCAGCGCTAATCAGTGGCAAAATTCCCTCATGAACCTACAAGACCTACCCAAGCAATACGAACACGCCGCCGCTCAGGAGCGCTGGTCGAAAACCTGGCGCGAGCGCGGTTACTTCCACGCCGTGCCGGATGCCAAGAAGCAGCCCTTTACGATTGTCATCCCGCCGCCCAATGTAACTGGCGCGTTGCATCTTGGCCATGCGCTCAACAACACTTTGCAGGACATCCTCATTCGCATGAAGCGCATGCAGGGCTTCAATGCGCTCTGGATGCCGGGGACCGATCATGCGGGCATCGCGACGCAAGCGGTGGTGGAGAAACGCTTGCTCGAAGAAGAAAAGAAGACTCGCCACGACCTTGGCCGCGAGAAGCTCGTTGAGCGGATCTGGCAGTGGAAGGCCGAGTACGAAAAGCGAATCACCGGCCAGTTGCAGCAGATGGGTTGCTCGTGCGATTGGGAGCGTCAGCGGTTCACGCTCGACGACCAATGTGCCCGCGCCGTGCGGCAGACGTTCTTCAAAATGTTCCAAGAGGGCAAAATCTACCGCGGCAAGCGGCTCGTGAACTGGGACTGCTTCCTGCAAACAGCGGTGAGTGACGACGAAGTCAATCAAGACACGGTGAAGGGGCACTTCTGGCACCTGAAGTATCCGGTCGAGAATCCCATAGCTGGCGAACCGGAGTTCGTGCACGTCGCCACAACACGCCCGGAGACGATGCTCGGCGATACGGCGGTGGCGGTGCATCCCGATCCGGGTGCGGCGCTCGACGAAGTCGAAACGGAACTGCGTGTAAAGCTGGCCGATGCACCGGCCAAAGAAAAGCCCGACATCCAGAAACAACTCGACGCGCTGGCCGAGCGCCGCACGACGCACTTGCCGACGCTGCTCAAACTGCGCGACATGGCGAAGGCTGGCCGCATGGTAACGCTGCCGCTGCAGAATCGCCCGATTCCGCTGGTATGCGACGAGTGGGCGAAGCCCGATCTCGGTTCCGGCTGCGTGAAGATCACGCCGGCCCACGACCCGAACGACTACGAAGTCGGCAAGCGGCAGAAGCTGCCGATGGTGAACATTTTGAATCCCGATGGGACGCTAAACGCCAACGCCGGCTCGTACCAAGGCCTGACGATGAAGAAGGCGCGTACCAAGGTCGTCGAGGATCTCGACGCGCTGGGCCTGCTCGAACGCGTCGAAGACCGCGAGATCGCGCTGCCAATGTCGGACCGATCGAAGACGCCGATCGAGCCATACCTGGCCGATCAGTGGTTCGTGAAAATGGACGAACTCGCGCAATCGGCAATGGACGCCGTGACGGATGGCCGCGTCGAAATCTTCCCCAATCGCTACGCCAAGAGCTACCTCGATTGGCTCGGCGAAAAACGCGACTGGCCCGTGAGCCGGCAACTGTGGTGGGGGCATCGGATTCCGATTTGGAGTGCATCAATTACGCATGGAGATGCAACAGAAAGTAATGCTATTGAACTACAGATTAAAGCTAAGTCGGAATTAGAAGCATATTTCAAATTCTCTGACATTGAAAAATCTGAGTACCACATTCATTTTCGTGAATATCCAGACGATTTGGATTTGATGTGCTGTATTAACTCGGAGCGTGCGAACCAAGCTTTGAAAGACTTTTACGACTTCAAAAAGAAAAATGAAAATCTTGAGGCTGGCGAAAATGGACAATTAAAAACATTAGTCAATCCTACTGGATACTACCTAGCCTACATGAACGCAGGTAATGCCTTGCATCACATTAAAGAACTAGAGCAAGACCCCGACGTCCTCGACACTTGGTTCAGCAGCGCGCTCTGGCCATTCAGCACACTTGGCTGGCCCGAGCAGACGCCGGAGCTCAAGTACTTTTATCCGACGAGCGTCTTGATCACGAGCCGTGACATTATCACGCTTTGGGTCGCGCGGATGGTGCTGATGGGTTTGTTCGATCTCGATCAGGTTCCTTTCAAGCAAGTCTTTATCCATCCTAAGATATTAGACGGCTTCGGGGAGACGATGTCGAAGATGAAAGGGAACGGCGTCGATCCGCTCGATGTCATCGCCCAATACGGCGCGGACTCGCTACGGTTTGGGCTCGCGTACATGGCGACCGAGACGCAGGACGTGCGCATGCCGGTGGAGTTCGTCTGCCCGCACTGCGGCAAGACGATGGAGCAAACGCTGAAGAACCGCATTCAAACGCGCGTGACGTGCACGCATTGCAGCAAGGAATTTAGCACGCAATGGGCGAAAACCGAGGCGGATCTCGCGCTGCCGCGCGGCGCAGTGACGAGCGAACGATTTTCCGTAGCGCGGAACTTCTGCAACAAGCTCTGGAACGCGTCGCGGTTTACGCTGCTGAATCTCGAAGGCTACGAACCCGGCCCAATCGACGAGAGCCAACTCTTGCTCGAAGACCGCTGGCTGTTGAGCCGTTTGAACACGGTGACAAAGCAGGTGACGGAGAACCTGGAGCACTATCACTTCGCCGAAGCGGCTCGGGTGTTGTACGACTTTGCCTGGGACGAGTTCTGCAGCTTCTACGTCGAAATGGTGAAGGCTCGTCTCAGTGATCCGGCGCAGCGTGTGAATGTGCAGCGGCTGCTCGCGTATGTGCTCGATTCGCTCCTGCGACTGTTGCACCCGATGATTCCGTTCGTGACCGAGGAGGTTTGGTCGCTGCTGAATGAACTCGCGCCGGCGCGCGGCTTAACCAAAGCCGAGAAGCCTTGCCAGCACATCATCGTGGCACCGTGGCCGACGAGCGACGCACGCTGGATCGATGCGGCAATCGAAGATCGCTTCGCTCGATTTCAGTCGGTGCTCGGCGCGATCCGCGAAATTCGCAGCCGGCAGAACATCGCCCCCAAGGTGACATTGAACTTCGGCGTGAAGTGCGATGCGGCGCTTGCCGCGTTGCTCGAACCGATGACGCCGTACTTTGCCTCGATGGCCAACGCCAACTCGCTCGGCTACGGGCCGAACGTCGTCGCGCCGGTGCCGGCGGCGAACACGATCTTGAGCGGTCTCGAGATCTTCGTCGATCTCGCGGGCCTCATCGACGTCGCGGCCGAGATGCAGCGGATCACCAAGGAACTTGAAAAGCTGCAAGCCGGCATCAAGTCCAAGGAAAGCAAACTCAACAACGCCGGTTTCGTCAGCCGCGCTCCGGCAGACGTCGTCGCCCAAGAAAAAGCCCAGCTCGATGAACTGAAGGGCAGGGCGGCGAGTCTGGAAGGCTTGCTGAACGATTTGAAAAAGCAGAACTAAAGCGTTTTTCACGGTATTGATGCATGCCGTCAGATGCGTCTTCACGCTGTTTGAGTACCCAACTGCTTGCGGCTTAAATTCATTCCCCCTGCAAATGGCTAACCCACTCGCAGGGTGGACGCATGAAAACAGCGTCCAAGGTTCGTTGTCAAGTGAAATCTTGTCGTGATATTCTTTCTAAAAAACTAGAACTGGCATCGCGCCGGGCGGACGTTCTATAATCAATGCGTGGGTAGTCACTTTGTCGTACTGCTTTTCCTTGCCCGTTCCGGGTCAGGTTGAAATCTATGCCCGTTCAGATGGAACTCTCGCGGATCATCATCAGCGAGATCAACGATCAACAAGTCATTTACCTGCGCGAGGTCGATGGCCCGCGGATGTTTCCGATCTTGATCGGCATCTTCGAGGCGACCAGCATCGACCGCCACGTGAAACAAATCCCGACGCCGCGCCCGCTGACGCACGACTTGTTAGTCGGCGCGATCACGGCGCTCGGCGGCGAGCTTCAAGACGTCGTCATCACGGAGCTGCGCGAGCACACGTATTACTCGGTGTTGCGCGTCCGCCGCGATGGCGAGCTGCTCGAGATCGACAGCCGCCCGTCGGATGCAATCGCGGTCGCGGTGACTTGCGATCCGCCGCTGCCGATTTATGTGAACGAAGAAGTCCTCGACGACGTGCTTGGCGATCCAAACTTGCAGATCCCGCCCGATGTGCGCGCGGAGCTGGAAAGCGACGACGACCTGGAAGACGAGGATGATGACGACGAAGGTCCCGACTTCGGCGATCTCGGGGACGATGATGAAGATGACGACGACGAGAACTTCCTCGGCGACGACGATGATGACGACGACGACGATCGCCGCTAGAAAATGCAGGTACACTGATTTTTATGATGTGACTGATGATCACTGATCAGAAAAGATTTTACGCATACGCCTCTCCTGCCGATCAGTGCAAAATCAGTCCCATCAGTTCAATCAGTGTGCCTGTCTTCTTGATTCAGTAGCTGAAGTCGTGAGACTTCAGACGCGCGCGTGCAGCCAATCCAAGGTCTTACGACCTTGGCTACAAGTTTACAGTGCGTCGGCGAATGCTTTTTGGAGGGTTTCCATCGCCTTCTTGCCTTGGCTTCCTTCGACGACGATGTTCAAGCGGACTTCGCTCGTGCTCATCATGTCGAGGTTGATGCCGGCCGCCGAGAGCGATTCGAACATCCGCGTGGCGACGCTTGTGTTCGTGCGGACGCCGACGCCGAGGACCGAGAGCTTGGCCAATTTCGGGCTGCTGGTCACCCCGGTGCAGCCCATCTTTTCCGCGATCTTCTTGGCCGTCGCGAGACTCTTGTCGAAGTCCTTTTGCGGCACGGTGAAGCTGATCGTCGCGGCTGCGGCCACGCCGAAGCTCTGCACGATCATGTCGACAAAGATCCCGGCGGCCGAAATCTCTTCGAAGAGCTGCGCCGCGATCCCCGGCTTGTTCGAGACGCCGTGGAGCGTGACCCGGGCTTGTGAGTCGTCGAGCGTGATCTCGTCGATGCTGAGACCTTCCATGCCTTGCAACCGGCGGACGATATCGGCCGCGGTGCCGTGGCGTTCGGTTCCTTCGCCGGCTTTGCCCGCATCGGCAGGTTCCTTTTCCAGTGTAAATGCGGCGTGCGCCGCGCGGAGGGCGATGCTCGCCTGCTCGCGGCTGACGAGGGTAGAAATTTTGATCTCGCTCGTGGTGATCGCCTGGATGTTCACGCCGGCGTCGGCCAAGGCACGGAAGAGTTTCTTCGCGACACCCGTCTGCTGCGCCATGCCGAGCCCGACGACCGAGACCTTGGCGACTTGGTCGTCGCTCGTGACGCGTTGAGCGCCGACTTCGGCAGCGACTTCTTGAGTCGCGGCGAGCGCGTCGGCCAGTTCCTCGGTGGGGACGGTGAAGCTGATGTTCGCGCGGCCTTCGGCTCCGACGTTCTGCACGATCATGTCGACCGCGATTTTCTTGGCGGCGATCCGACTAAAGAGAATGTGGCTGATCCCCGGCTTGTCGGGGGCCCCTTCGAGCGTAATCCGAGCTTCGTCCTTGACGAGCGCCGCGCCACAGACCGCCTGATTCGGCGCCTCAGGTTGGGCGACGATCATCGTGCCGGGGATGTCGGTGAAGCTGCTGCGGACATGAATCGGGACGCCAAACTTCTTGCCGAACTCGATCGAGCGGCTATGCATGACGCCGGCTCCGAGGCTCGCCAACTCCAGCATTTCGTCATAGCTGATCTGCTTCACGCGACGAGCCTCGGGCAACTGCCGCGGATCAGTCGTGTAGACGCCATCGACATCGGTGTAGATTTCCGCGGTGTCGGCCTTGAGTACCGCAGCCAGGGCCACGGCCGTCGTATCGCTGCCGCCGCGCCCGAGCGTCGTGATATTGAATTCTTCGTCGATCCCCTGGAAGCCAGCGGCGATGACGATGTTGCCTTCGTCGAGCGACTTGCGCATGCGCTCGGTCGAGATACTTTTGATGCGCGCCTTCGAAAACGTGCTGTCCGTCTTGATGCCGATCTGCGCGCCGGTCAGGCTAATCGCCTTCGAACCGAGCGTCTGAATTGCAATCGCCATCAGCGCGCAGCTCACTTGCTCGCCCGTGCTGAGGAGCATGTCCATTTCGCGCGCGCTCGGAGAATCCGTGATCTGCTTGGCGAGTTCGATCAGGTGATCTGTCTCGTGTCCCATGGCGCTGACGACCATGAGGACCTGATGCCCTTGCTGCTGGGTGCGGATCGCCTTGCGGGCGGCGGCCATGATTTTTTCCGGCGTGGCCACACTGGTTCCGCCAAACTTTTGCACGATCAGGGACATGGGGGAAGAATCTAGAAAGAAGGAGTTAGAAGTTAGAATGAATCTGAAAAAAGCGAATCACGGATTTGACGGATGACACTGATGTACACGGATCAGAAGAGTCAAGTTAGAAGAAATACCCAAGTTTTCTAATCTGTGCTCATCCGTAAAATCCGTGTCATCCGTGATCCATTTCTGAAGGTTACGAATCCAAGAACCAGCTCATGAGTTTGTAGCCTTCGTCGAAGGCGAGTGTCGAGCGGCTGGCGTTGGTTTCGCCGTAGGTGTCGCTCGCGTCGGGCGTGATGCCGAAGCCGGCGACCGTGATTGGCACCGCGCCGTGGCTGTGGGTTTTGATGCGGACTGGCGTCGGGTGATCGGGCGTGATCAGGATGCGATACGGTTCGCCGAGCGCGAGCAACGCCGTGTGCAGCGGCGCGACGATGTCGCGGTCGATGCGTTCGAGGGCCTCGATCTTGGCGTCGGTGCGGCCTTCGTGGCTCGCTTCATCGGTCGCTTCGACGTGGACGCAGACGACGTCGTACTTGTCGAGAGCCTCGATCGCGTAGCGACCCTTGGCGGCGTAATCGGTGTCGAGATAACCCGTCGCGCCAGGAACTTCGATCCGATCCCACCCGAGCAATACCGCGAGACCACGCAACAGATCAACGGCCGTGATCATCGCGCCGCGGCGGCCGCCGTAAACTTCGGCGAAAGGTTTCAGCGCCGGAGCGCGGCCGAGACCCCAGAGCCAGAGATTCGTCGCCGGCGGCTTGCCGGCCGCGACGCGCGCGGCGTTGACCGGATGATCGGCGAAGAGATCGACGCTGGCTTCCATCAGCTCAGTCAAGGAACGGCTGCCCGGTCCGCGTGGAAAATCATCAGCGACCGATTTGTCGGTCAGGTCATGCGGCGGCGTCGTGCGCGTGTCCATGTTGAACGGCGCGCTGCGCTTATGGCCGCGAAACAGGAGCAGGTTCCGATAGCTTACGCCCGGCACGAATTGCCATTCATCGCTGCCGAGCTTTTCCTGCGCCGTGGCGAGCAGCGCCCGGGCTTCGTCATTGGTGATGTGCCCCGCGGTGAAGCTTTTCATCGTCTGGTCTTGCACGGTAACCAGGTTGCACCGCACGGCCCAATCGTTTGGCCCAAGGGCAATGCCCTGTGCAGCGGCTTCGAGCGGCGCGCGGCCTGAGAAGTATTCCATCGGGCTATAGCCGAGCAGACTCATGCACGCGACATCGGAGCCGGCGGGCAGACTCGGCGGAACGTTGTTCGCGCGGCCGACAACGCCGGCCCGCGCGATGATGTCCATCGCGGGCGTGTTCGCAGCTTCGAGCGGCGTCTTGCCGCCGAGCGATTCCTGCGGCTCATCGGCGGTGCCGTCGGGGATGATGATGACGTATTTCATTGGTGTTGTCAGGCTCGGCGCTTATTGATTGTTGAGAGGTCTACTTTGAAGAAGGTTATAGGTTGTAGGTTATAAGTTGTAGGTAGAAGAAACAAAGTCGCTACCTATAACTTACAACCTAAGACTTAAAACCCTTCACTTACGCCAGCACGCGCATCTTCACCGCGCGGCTTTGCATGCTCGGCAGTTTGCCGATTTGATCGAACGCCGCGCCGATTGCGCCCTCGGTCGTCGTGTGCGTCATGATCACCAGCGGGACCGCGCCGCCGTGGACGTCGGATTCGTGTTGGATGATCGAGGCGATCGACACGCCGTTTTTTCCCAAAATCGACGTAATTTCGGCCATCACCCCGGGTTGGTCGGCGACATTCAAGCGGAGATAGAATTTTCCGGTCGCGTTTTTGAATTCGACGGGCGAGAACTGCGCCGGTTGTTGCTTCCAGAGCTCGAGCGTGTTGAACGTGATCTTCGCCCGGCCGTTGACCATGTCGATCATGTCGGCGAGCACCGCCGATGCAGTCGGCATCTGGCCGGCGCCGAGTCCGTGAAAGAGCAAACGCCCGACGGCGTTGCCTTCGACGACGATGGCGTTGTGCGCGCCGCGCACTTCGGCGAGGGGCGTGCCGATCTTGACTAGCGTCGGACTGACGTGAATCTGCAATTTGTTGTCGTTGAGCTGCGCGCTGGCAACGAGCTTGATCCGGTAGCCGAGTTCCTTGGCATATTGCAAGTCGGCTGTCGCGAGCGTGTCAATCCCGACGCGTGGGACCGTCCGCCAATCGATCCGCGAACCGAAGCCGAGGTGCGCCAGGATCGCGATCTTCTGCGTGGCGTCGCTGCCGTCGACGTCCATCGTCGGGTCGGCTTCGGCGAAGCCCAGTCGCTGAGCCTCGGCGACGGCGGCGTCGTACGCTTCGCCTTGCTCCTCCATCTGCGTTAGGATGAAATTGCTCGTCCCGTTCAGAATCCCGGTGAGCGACTCGATCCGGTTCGCCGAGAGGCACTGGCTGACATTGGTGATGATCGGGATGCCGCCACCGACGGCCGCGTCGAACGCGATTGAGCGGCCGAGGGAACGTGCCCGATCGAACAGCTCTGGCCCATGTTCGGCGAGGAGCGCTTTGTTGGCCGTGACGACGTCCTTGCCGCTTTCGAGCAAGGCCAGCATGATCGTCCGCGCCGGTTCCAAGCCACCGACCAAGTGGGCAACGACACTAATGGATGGATCGCTGGTAATACGTTTCAGATCGCCCGAAAGGATGCCGGCAGGAAGCTTCACGTCGCGGGGCTTTTCGCAATCACGGACGACGACTTGCCGCAATTCGAGCGTTTTGCCCGCCCGCTGGCCGATTCGCTCGGCGTGCGAAAGCAGCAGCTTGGCGACGCCGCTGCCAACAGTTCCAAGACCGACAAGGGCTACTCCGGTGGTGTTCATCGTCGTGTTCGCTTGTCCGTCGTAATTATTTCGCTGGCAAGGATTTAAGTTCGTGCTGCAAGGCCGGCCAATACCAGCAATCCAGAATCTAGCTATCCTAATTTGGCAGGGCTAGAAGCGTCAATACGGGGGTGAGTTCCGCTACTGCACAGCGTACTGAAGGAAGTAGGAAAAAGGGAAAAGGTGGCGCGGTCTCCTCTTTTCCTTTTTCCTTTTCCCTTCTGCCTTTATCGTCGATCAGTTATCTTTTCAGTTTCCAAACATAATTTTCATTCATTCCCCGAGTTGCCCCCTGATGGAAGCCGAAGCCCTCGCGTTCTTTGAAAAGCTCCTCCACACGCCGAGTCCTTCGGGCTACGAGCAGAAGATTCAGCAAATCGTGCGCGAGTACGCGTCGTCGTTTGCCGACGAGATTCGTACGGACCTGCATGGCAACGTCATTATCTCGAAGAACCCCAGCGCGAAGCAGCGCGTGATGTTGGCAGGACACTGCGATCAGATCGGGTTCCTCGTCCAGTACATCGACAGCGACGGCTACATCTACGTGCAACCGATCGGCGGTTGGGATCCGCAGAATCTGATCGGGCATCGGATGCAAATCTGGACCGACAACGGTCCGATTAGCGGCGTGATCGCGAGGAAGGCAATTCACCTGCTCACGGACGAAGAGCGGAAGCAAGTCGCGAAGCTCAAGGACCTTTGGATCGATATCGGCGCGAAGGATAAAGCCGAGACCGAATCGTTGGTCAACATCGGCGATCCGGTGACGCTGCATCTCGGCGTCGAGCGGATGCTCAACAACCGCGCGAATTCGCCGGCAATGGACGACAAGGCGGGTCTCTGGGTGATCGTCGAAGCAGCTCGCCGCGCGGCGCAGCACTCGCTAAACGTCGCGCTGCATGCGGTCAGCACGGTGCAAGAAGAAATCGGGCTCCGCGGCGCGCAGACGAGCGCTTACGGCGTTGATCCGCACATCGGTATCGCCGTCGACGTGACGCACGCGACCGATTGCCCGACGATCGAAAAGAAGAGCGAGGGCGACATCGGCATCGGCCGCGGGCCGGTCGTGTTCCGCGGGCCGAACATGAACCCCCGCGTCGTTTCGCGGCTCTATGAATGTGCCGCGCGGCGCGAGATTCCGATCCAACGCGCCGGCATGGGCCGCGCAAGTGCGACCGACGCAAACGCGCTGCAGATCAACCGTGCCGGCGTCGCGGCGGGACTGGTGAGCATCCCGAATCGTTACATGCACAGCGCCGTCGAGGTCATCTCGCTGGACGACATCGACCGCGCGGCCGATGTGTTGGCGGAGTTCATCGTGTCGCTGAGCGGGAACGATGATTTCACGCCGTAGCATGAACCGATATCTCCCAGTTTAGCGGCGACTCGCAGAGGAGCGTTCTCTTTGTGCTACGAGTCGCTCAAAAGTTCCACATTTCATCGGAGGCAGATCGATGCAAATCTTTTCTCCCCTCTTCGCACGCGGACGCGGCACCGTTGAGTTTTTCAAAGGCTTGGTCAACGGCGACCCGGTCGCCTGGGGCATCCTCGGGGTCATCGTGCTTGGCTTTGCCGTCTATGGCATCTATCAATACAGCAAAAGCCAGCAAAGCAGCACGCTAAGCGATGTCACTGATGTGAAGAATCCGGGCAGTGCCGAAAAAGTCTGCCCCCGCTGCGGCGCACGCGTCAAGCCGCTGGCCGATGGCAAATGCCCGGCCTGTTGGGAGCATAAGTTTTAGGGCTTCGTAGCGAATGCGATCCTGCGTGGGATCTTCTGATTTTTCTGAATCAACTTTCCGCTCTGTGCCGCGGCTTCCGCTGATGATCTTAGCCCCCCAGGATGGGAGGTATTTTCCAGCGGGTAGAAAAATGAATGGAATCTGCGGCATATTCGGGCTTTTTTACTTCGTGCTGGCATGTTCCGGCTGCGTCGTTTCAAACGCCGCGCATATAAATCTGGCCCTCCTCGAGCCCGGAATTCCTCGCCACCAAATCACTGCCGAGTTTGGCTCGCCGATCCTCACGCTCACGGCGGACAACATCACGACCGATGTCTACGGGTTCTATCAAGGCTTTGCCGGTGCTGGCCGGTATCTCGGGTTGGGCATGCCGGATGTCAAAGTTCATGTCCCGTATGAACCCGACATCGAAAAGCATCCGGAACCATTTCGCGAAGACGAACCCGACGACTTTGAAGAACGCTTGGATTGGGTGCAGCGAAAAAGTTCGCACGAATCCTACGAACAGCGCCGCTGCGATGCGTATAACGAAGCTCATGCCGAAGAGATCGCCGCGCAAAAGCTTCGCCGGGCCGAAGCCCAACGCAACGCGGTGCATCAACGGATGCAAGAGATTCACATGCTGGCCCTGGATCAGGTGCCTGGCTTTCCGGGTCTAGGGCTGAGCAATCCTTTTGATCGGCCCGGCAGCGCCGGGGTCGTGGTCTTCGCGGTGACGTATGATGAATCCGCGCAAGCCAAGCTGTTCGATATAGCGCAGGGGCAAAAGCTCGTCGATGCGGCGCGAAAAAAGAGCGGGGGATTGTTCGCTAGGAAACCTGCGCCGCTTCCGAATAGCGAATTTTTCAAGATTGCAATGGAACATCCACGAGCGGCGGTGCGTTCGACCACGTTGTCGAAAATTCCGGGGGAATACTGAGTAAACGCATTCTCCTCGCCATTGCTGCGCAATGACGAGGCTTGGGTTAGCGCTGAAGGAACATAGACGAAATTCAGTGATCTTCTTTGCAGTCAACATTTGTTAGGGGCAGGGCAGATCGCTTTTCCAGGTGTAAGCTCCCTGCTCCGCGTGTCGGAGAATGTATTTGTAAGTACGCCGCATGTGTGGCAAGTCCTGAATCACTTTTTTCGAACGTTTACGCGCCCAGATTCTGCGTTTTCCAGAGACTTTACGGCAGACGACTGCTGCTTTGCGTTTGGCCAACGCCGTGAACTTGTGCAGGTAAAAGCGGTATGCTTTTAACAGCAAATGGCAATGCGCGCCTTGGATGCTCAAACACATGACAAAGACATTTTTGTCAGTATAAACGTCAATTAAAGCATTTCCAACTTTCTCGAAAACGCTCTTCGGAATTCGATAACGCGGATCAACCATCGATTCCTTGCTTGCCCTGTGCAAGCCATCGTACTTTCCCTCGGGTGGCGGATTCTTGTAATCACCCTCGACGTGCTCTTCATGTTTTGGCGTACGAAATCCACGCGGATCGCCGGGGAGCCAATTACCGTACGCAGTCAAAACGACGTGATACCACGTTCGTCCATCGCGCTTGTGCGGACGTAGCGGAGGACGCGGACGCTTCATCATCTGCCTCCAAAGAAAGTGTACTCAAGCTGCATACTCTCGAGCTACTGCAAAAGCCAATTCAGCGCCAACCCAAGCCTCGTCATCGCCGTAGCGATGACGAGGAGAAACCTCTACTACTTCTTCAGCGCCGCTTCAATCGTCGACACAACTTGCCCCGCGAGTTCCTTTGAGCCAGCGTCGCTAAAATGCACGTCCGCTTTTTTCTGGATCTTGTCCAGTTTCGCAAACGCGAACGCGTAAAGATCATCCACCGCAATGTTGTTTTCCTTCATGACACTGAGCGCGATTTCGTTGTACTTGACTTCGTCGCCGGGGACGCGGCCACGGGCACCTTCCGGAACTGGCGTCGTTGTGCAGAAGATCAATTTCGCGCCGGTCGCCTTGAGCTTGCTGACAATCTCGCGCAGATTCTTTTCGTAATCCTCGGGCGAGACTTGGCGCTTGGATGTCGCCGTCACCGGGACCAGCGTTCCCTTGTCGTCTGAATGCTTCAGGTCGTGCAGCCCAAAGTTGAAGTGAATCACGTCCCACTTCTCGCCGCCGGTTTTTTTGTCGGCCAGCCAGTCACTGACTTTGCTCACATTTTTCGTCGGACCGCAATTGGTCAGCACGCGATGGACGTTCGCCTTGCCCTTGAGCAACTCGCGCACGGGCAGCGTGTACCCGATCGAAATCGAATCGCCGATGAGCAGCACGCGCGGCAAACCCGGCGTGTCGGTGATCGGCGTCATCGCGTCGTTTTTCGGCGCGGCTTTTTTCGCGGGGGCGAGTTCTTTCTTGGTCTCCGGCGGCTGAGCCGTGACCGTAATTGCACTACCGAAGATCAATCCACAAGCTATCAAACTAAAAATGTTCTTGAACATGTGATTCCCTTAGAAGAATACGCGCCCCGATTAAGTGAAGAGCTAATTCTAATCTGTGTTGCACTGCAGTTCAAAAAACTGCAGTGGATTCAGCCTTGCCGAGATACTTGGCATAATCTCCGAGAAACGCACGCTGGCGTCTTCCCAAATCGAGCGCTGGCCGCTGTGCCTGCAGCAATCGCAATCCCTCTTCCACGGTTTCGACCTGGCCTGTCTTTAATAGAAACGCAATTGCTACGGTACCGCTGCGTCCGTGACCCTGCGCGCAATGGATAAAGACCGTGCGGCCGGCCATATCTTCAAGTAAGCGATCAAGCTCCGCACGCTCTGGGATCGAACCGTCCAATATCGGCAGCGCGTGATAGCCCGGGTGTTCGCGCGCGGCGCGAACCTCGGCAAATTCCGAGGTGAGATCGATCAACAAATCGCACTCGGGCAATTCAGCGGCAGTGATCGGGCGTCGGCCGATCATCATGCGCTCGTTGATTTGGCTGAGCGGGGCTTCGCGGCTCAGCAATCGTGCGAGATGCCAGACTCCCAAACTGAGCAAGTGCAACGGCAAGAAGGCAAGCCAACTCCACAACGGCAACCGGCCATTCGCGCGTTTGCCAAAAATTCGCGGCCACTGAAAAATATGCGCGAGGCCTAGCACGAGAAAACAGACACCGAGCCAACTGCAAGCCAGATAAAGCCCAGCATGATACACGCCAACAGCAATGAGCAGTCCGCCGAGCAGTGGTAGTGCAATCCGATAATCCATGCCCGCATTATGGTCGAAGCGAGTGAAAAAGGCGTGCTCATGCACGGCGAGTGACGTCTCGGCTATTTTCCCTGAGTCACCGTGAATTCCACGACCTGTTCCTGGTTCAGCGTGCACACGACCATCCACTTCTGTGACGACCAGTACGATTGTTGATCGGTTCGCGTCGCATAGATCGTCTGGCCTTCGGCACCGGTGCGATGGCAGGCAAAGCCTTCGCTCTCCAACCAACTCGTCGCCTTCGTGCCGGGCGTGCCGACGGGACACATTTTCAGCATCGTCTCGCGCAACTCTTCACACGACCGCGGCTTGGCCGTCATCGGGATGATCGTCGGCGAGAACTTGTTTTTGTCCGTGTTCGGCGACATGCAGCCGGATGCTACGACAAACGCAAGCGAACAGAACAACGCTTTTCTAGAGCCCAACATAGTTTGCTCGCTGAAGAATTGATGACATCAAAACATCGCGGGGCAGATCATCCACATTTCTGCCAAAACGGCACAGACGAGTTTCTGTTACAAAGTCCGGGCCTGATGCCGAAATCGTCTACTTTTATGCAACATGCTGGCATGAAATGACTTGCGTCAAAATTCCGGCCTCGTGGCACACCGCTTGCATCCTTTCTTGCCAACCAATCTGGCGTCTGCCAGTTTGGCCCACAGCAACAGAAATTGCCTAGCTTGCCAAACGCAAGCTCTCCGGCCGATTTCGCTGCCTACACCCGCACAAATCTTGTTTCGTTCGACTGCGTTGATTCGCACATACCCCGGAGGATTCTCTCGTGGCAAAGCAGATGGTTTTCAATGACGATGCTCGCCAGCCGCTGCTGGCTGGAGCGTCGAAGCTGGCTCGGGCAGTCCGCAGCACACTCGGCCCCCGCGGCCGCAATGCGGTTCTCGACAAAGGTTGGGGCTCGCCCAAGGTGACCAAGGACGGCGTCACGGTCGCCGAAGACATCGATCTCGATGATCCATATGAAAACCTCGGCGCGCAACTGATCAAGGAAGCCGCCAGCAAGACCGACAAGGTCGCAGGCGACGGCACCACGACCGCCACGGTCCTCGCCGAAGCCATCTTCCGCGAAGGCATCAAGATGATCGCCGCCGGCGCCGACCCAATGGCTCTCTCGCGCGGCATTCAAAAAGCCGTCACGGCCGTCAGCGATGCCATTACCAAGATGGCGACGCCGATCAGCGACAAGAACAAAAAAGAAATCATGCAGATCGCCACGATCGCCGGGAACAACGACCCGTCGATCGGCGAAGTCCTGGCCGAAGCCTTTTTGAAGGTCGGCAAGGACGGCGTCATCACGATCGAAGAAGGGAAGCAATCCGAAACGACCGTTGACGTCGTCGAAGGGATGCAATTCGACCGCGGCTATCTCTCGCCGCACTTCGTCACCAATGCTGACGAACAAACGGTGGAACTCGACAATCCGTATGTCCTGATCTACGAAGAAAAGATCAGCAACGCCAAGTCGCTCGTCCCGCTGCTCGAAGCGATCAGCAAGTCGGGCAAGCCCCTCTTGATCATTGCCGAAGACATCGAAGGCGAAGCGCTCGCGACTCTCGTCGTCAACAAGCTCCGCGGCATCTTGAATGTCTGCGCCGTCAAGGCTCCTGGCTACGGCGACCGCCGCAAAGCGATCCTCGGCGACATCGCCGTGCTGACTGGCGCGACGGCCATTTACAAAGACCTCGGCATTCAACTCGAAGCGATCAAGCTAAGCGACCTCGGCCGCGCCAAGAAGTTCCACATCACGAGCGAAAACACGACCGTGGTGAGCGGAGCCGGTAAGAAGGAAGAAATCACCGGCCGCGCGGAACAAATTCGCCAAGAGATCACCAAGACCGACAGCGAATACGACCGCGAGAAGCTGCAAGAACGTCTGGCGAAGCTCGCTGGCGGCGTGGCTCAAATCAATGTCGGTGCCGCGACCGAAACCGAAATGAAGGAAAAGAAGTACCTGATCGAAGACGCCCAAAAGGCGACTCAGGCTGCTCTTTCCGAAGGCATCGTTCCTGGCGGCGGTGTCGCTCTGATGCGTTGCGACAAAGCTATCGACAAGTTGGCTCTCGAAGGTGACGAAGGTCACGGCGCGCGGATCATCAAGAACGTCCTCGACATGCCGCTGCGGGCGATTGCCGAAAACGCCGGTCTCGACGGCGCTGTCGTTGTGAATCGTGTGCGTCAGCTCAAGGGCAAGAACGATGGCTACGACGCCGACAAGGATGTATACGGCGACATGGTTGCCGCCGGCGTCATCGACCCGGCCAAGGTTGTCCGCATCGCACTGCAAAACGCGGCGAGCGTTGCCGCACTATTGCTCACCACCGAATCGCTAATCTGCGACATCCCCGCCGCGAAGGACGAAGGCGGCGATCACGACCACCACGACCACGGCATGGGCGGTGGCGGCATGGGTGGCATGCCCGGAATGGGCGGCATGGGCGGAATGCCCGGCATGATGTAAGCAAGGCGAGTCCTGCAACAACTCGTTACCAAGGCCCACCTTGGTAACGTGAACTGCGAGAAGACTTTCAATTATCAACGGTCACTTTAGACCACGTTACCAAGCTGGGGCTTGGTAACGAGAACAAACACTCAACTCACTTCAATAACAGGAAACTTACTCATGGCCAATCTTCGTCTCCGTCCTCTCGATGATCGTGTTGTTGTCAAAACCCTCGAAGCCGAAATGGTGACCGCCGGCGGCATCGTCCTCCCAGACAGCGCCAAGGAAAAGCCCCAACGCGGCAAGGTCGTCTCGGTCGGTCCCGGAAAGCTCCTCGACAGCGGCAGCCGCGGCGCCCTCGGCGTTGCTGTTGGTGACGAAGTGATCTTCGGCAAGTACAGCGGCAGCGACATCGAAATCGACGGCCAAGAAGTCAAGATCCTCCGCGAAACGGACATCCTGGCCAAGGTCCTCGCCTAAATCAATTCCGGAATGGGACACGGATGACGCGGATATAACTGATTAACACTGATCAGCAAACGCATTGAAAGCCCGCGGCGTAAGCCAGGGAGTGTTCCGGTTGTAAGTTATGGGTAGTAGGTTGTAAGTAGATGCAGTCATGGCTCATTACCTACAACTTAAAACCTACAACCTGACTGATCAGTGAAAATCAGTTGCATCAGTCAAATCAGTGTCCAATTCCGAATCTCAAAACACCTTCCACTTCAAATATTTCAAGGGAATCTCCAGTGCCCAAGCAATTGCTGTTCGAAGACTCCGCCCGTGCGAAAATGCTCAAGGGCGTCGAGAAATTGGCTGCTGCCGTGGCGGTCACGATGGGCCCGACCGGCCGCAACGTGATCATCAACAAGTCCTTTGGCGGCCCTACGGTTACCAAGGACGGCGTCACCGTGAGCAAGGAAATCGACCTCGAAGATCGCTTCGAGAACATGGGCGCGAAGCTCGTCAATGAAGTCGCCAGCAAGACCAGCGACATCGCCGGCGACGGCACGACGACCGCAACCGTTCTCGCCCGCGCGATCTTCAAGGAAGGGACCAAGATGATTGCTGCCGGGTCGAACCCGATGGCCGTACGCCGCGGGATCGACAAGGCCGTTGACGCCGCGGTCGAACAACTCAAGAAGATGAGCAAGCCCGTCAGCAGCAAGGCCGAAATCAGCCAAGTCGGCGCGATCAGCGCGAACAACGACAAGGCGATCGGCGACCTGCTCGCGGACGCGATGGAAAAGGTCGGCAAGGACGGCGTCATCACCGTCGAAGAAGGCAAGACCATCGACACGACCCTCGAATTCGTCGAAGGGATGCAATTCGACAAGGGCTATGTCTCGCCGTACTTCATCAATCAAACGGCCGACATGGAATGTCTGCTCGAAGACGCGCTGGTCTTGATCTTCGAAAAGAAGATTAGCAACCTGCGGGAATTGATTCCGATCCTGGAACAAGTCGCTGGCACCAGCAAACCGCTCTTGATCATCGCCGAAGACGTCGAAGGCGAAGCGCTCACCGCGCTCGTCGTCAACAAACTTCGCGGCATCTTGAACGTCTGTGCGGTCAAGGCGCCTGGCTTCGGCGATCGCCGCAAGGCGATGCTCGGCGACATTGCCACGGTGACCGGCGGCACGCTGATCAGCGAAGATCTCGGCATCAAGCTCGAATCGCTCGAACTCTCGCACCTCGGCAAAGCTAAGCAAATCATCGTCGACAAGAGCGACACGACGATCGTCCAAGGCGGCGGCAAGTCGAGCGAGATCCAAGCTCGCATCCAACAAATTCGCAATCAAATCGACCAAACCGAGAGCGAATACGACAAGGAAAAGTTCCAAGAACGCCTGGCCAAGCTTACCGGCGGCGTCGCGATCATCAAGGTCGGCGCGAACAGCGAAGCCGACATGAAGCAAAAGAAGGCCCGCGTCGAAGACGCCCTGCACGCCACGCGTGCGGCCGTTGAAGAAGGGATCTTGCCTGGCGGCGGTGTTGCCTTGCTCCGCTGCCGCGAAGCAATCGACGCGGTCCGCTCGAAGCTCAAGGGCGACGAAAAGGTCGGCGCGAGCATCATCTATCATGCCGTCGAATCGCCGATCCGTCAGATCGCCGACAACTGCGGCATCGACGGCAGTGTGATCGCCGACGAAGTCTCGCAAAAGCCAACGAACATCGGCTACGACGCCAACGCTGGCGAGTACGTCGACATGTTCAAGGCCGGCATCATCGACCCGGTCAAGGTCGTCCGCAGTGCCCTAGGCAACGCGGCCAGCATCAGCGCTCTGATGCTGACGACGGAAGCGCTGGTCACGAACCTGGAAGCCGAAGACAAGCACGGGCCGCGCGCCGAAGGCTCGGTCCGCTAAGCCCTGGGTTGCGTAGAAAGTATCACGGTACGAACTAAGCCCAGGGGCTCCGCCCCCTGGGCTTTTTGATTCACGAAAGTACGCACGGAAGCACACGGTCACGGTGAACTGATGGCGACGAAACGTTGTTACTACGAGATTCTCGAAGTCACCCGCACGGCGACGCGCGACGAGATTTCCACGTCGTATCGCAAACTCGCGATCAAGTACCACCCGGACAAGAATCCCGGCAACGAAGAAGCAATCGCCAAATTCAAAGAAGCGGCCGAAGCGTTTGAAGTCCTGAGCGACGAGCAGAAGCGTGCCCGCTACGACCGCTACGGCCACGCGGGCGTCGAAGGCCAAACGCACCAGTTCAACGACCTCGGCGATATTTTTAGCGCGTTTGGCGATCTGTTTGGCGGCGGAGCATTTGGCGATATCTTCGGCCAGCGCGGCGGGCGGCGCGTGCGTAAGGGCGCGGACGTCGGCTGCGAAATCACGATCGACTTGCTCGAAGCGGCGCGCGGGGTAACCAAGACGATCGAATTCGAACGCCACGAAAAGTGCGAAACGTGCGACGGCAGCGGCGCAAAGCCCGGCACGAAGATGCAGTCGTGCCAATACTGCGGCGGCCGCGGCCAGGTCGTGCAAAGCAACGGCATCTTCCGCGTGCAGACGACTTGCCCCGTCTGCTCCGGCAAAGGCCAGGTCGTCAAAGACAAGTGCAAGAAGTGCAGCGGCAAGGGCTTCAATCCGATCCGAGTTGAAAAGGAACTCACCATCCCGTCCGGCATCGACGACGGGATGCGCATGCGTCTCACCGGCGAAGGCGAACCGAGTCCCGATGGCGGACCGGCGGGCGATTGTTACTGCCTGGTCCATGTCACGGAACACCCGTTGTTCCAACGCGAGGGCCAGCACCTGATCTGCCAACTGCCGATCATGTACTCGCAAGCCGCGCTCGGAGCCAAGGTCGAGGTCCCCACGCTCGACGGCACCGAAACTCTCGAAATTCCCGCCGGCACGCAGCCCGGCGATGTCTTCAAGCTCAAG
This sequence comes from Pirellulales bacterium, assembly GCA_041736895.1. Classification (GTDB taxonomy): domain Bacteria; phylum Planctomycetota; class Planctomycetia; order Pirellulales; family JALHPA01; genus JANRLT01. The sequence goes on along the minus strand of JBGSSS010000213.1, from coordinate 75,435 downwards.
GGCCGCGGCATGCGCGACCCGCGGGCACGCGGCCGCGGGGATCAACTGATCCAGGTCGTGCTCGAAGTTCCGAAAAAGCTAACTGCCAAGGAACGGGAACTACTCGAACAATTAGCCGGTGAAGAGAAAGTCAACGTGACCCACAAGCGCAAGACGTTTTTGGATCGCCTGAAAGAATTTTTTGTGCCTTCTGAGGAAACGCCCACATCATGAGCGCCGACAATACTAGCGAACTCGACCAAACCTTCCCCATCGATCCGGAATCGCCCGATGCCGCAGGCGAGCTAGCGCAACTGCGCGAAGAAGCGCAAGCTGCCAAAGACCGTGCATTGCGGGCGCAAGCCGAGCTCGAAAACTTCCGCAAGCGCGTCCAGCGCGAGCAAGAAGACTTTTCGAAGTACCGCGAAGTTTCGCTTCTCACGGACTTGTTGCCGGTCGTCGATAACCTCGACCGCGCGATCGAAGCGGCCTCGAAGCAAGCCGACACGTCGTCGCTGCTCCAAGGCGTGAAGATGGTCTCGACGCAGTTGACCGAAGTCCTCGCCAAGCACAATTGCACGCGCACCGGCATGATCGGCGAACCGTTCGACCCGAACTTCCATCAAGCGATCATGCAACAACCAAGCCCCGATCATCCCGAGAACACGGTGCTCGTCGTCGCGGCGTCGGGTTATAAAGTCTATGACCGCACGATCCGCCCGGCGCAGGTGATTGTGAGCAAGAAGCCGGAGTAGTTGCTAAGCGGCAAGCATGTGTCGATGTTCATTTTAGAATTGAAGATAATACGATGCCTACTTACGACTACGTTTGCGATGCGTGCGAGCACAAGTTCGAGCATTTCCAAGGGATCAACGATCCGCTGCTGACGAAATGCCCGGAGTGCAAGAAAAAAAAACTGCGCCGGCTCTTCGGCACGGGCGGCGCGATCATGTTCAAAGGCTCGGGCTTCTACATCACCGACTATCGCAGCGATAGCTACAAAAAGGGCGCGGACGCCGATAAGAAATCGAGCGACTCCAACAGCGAAGCGAAGTCTGCGGATAGCAAGCCGAGCGAGAGCAAAAGCGATACAAAAACAGAAAAAAGCCCTTCCCCTGCCAAAGCCGAATCGACTTCGAAAAGCAGCGGCAAAGCCAAAGGCAACAAGGGCAAATCAAAGTAAACCCGTGAATGCGCTAACCCGCCACATTAAAAACTATCGAAGTTGTCCCCTGTTTTCGGCAAAAACAGCCGCTCTCGCAAGCACGTCAATATGCCGCACCGGATTTAAGCAACAGTGTGGAGTACCTTTAGCTTGAAGCGGACGTGTAGGCTACATATGCACGGCTTCGCAAATCCGCTGGAGTAACTACAAAAATGAATTGACACTCTAGTTGTGGGGGATAGGATAAAGTTCTATGGGCATGAAGGTTATAATCTGCTTTGTCCTCAGCGAGGGGCCCGCCTGCTTGGACAAACACGCTAGCGCGTGGATTCACGAAAGAGAAGATTGCTAATGACTCAAATCCTAGACGCGCGTTCCGGCCAGATTACCCCGGAAATGGAATATGTGGCGAAGCGCGAAGATCTCGCGCCCGAACTTATCCGCAGTGAAGTCGCGCGTGGCCGCATGGTTATTCCGGCCAATCGGGTCCATCTCAAGCTCGGACTCGAGCCGATGTGCATCGGCATCGCCAGCAAGACCAAGATCAATAGCAACATCGGCAACTCGGCCGTCACGAGCAATCTCTTTGAAGAGCTGCAAAAGCTCCACACCAGCGTCCACTTCGGCGCCGACACGGTGATGGATCTCTCGACGGGCAAGAACATCGACGGGATTCGATCGGCGTTGATCAAAGCCTCGCCCGTCCCGATCGGCACCGTGCCGATTTATCAGATGCTCGAAGAGCTCGGCGGCGAGATCGAGGACATGAAGCCACAGCACTTCTTGGACATGGTCGAGCACCAAGCCAAGCAAGGCGTGGACTACATGACCGTCCACGCTGGCGTCTTGTACGAACACCTGCACCTCACGACCAATCGCATCACAGGCATCGTCAGCCGCGGCGGCTCGCTGATCGCCAAGTGGATGATGACGCACCGCAAGCAGAATCCGCTCTACACGCACTTCGACGATCTCTGCGACATCATGCGCGAGTACGATGTCACCTGGAGTCTCGGGGACGGCTTGCGTCCAGGTTGCATCGCCGACGCTAGCGACGAAGCGCAGTTTGCCGAACTCAAAACACTCGGCGAGTTGACACTCCGCGGCTGGGAACGCGGGACGCAAGTCATGGTCGAAGGACCCGGCCACGTCCCAATGGACCAGATCGACTTCAACATCAAGCGACAAATGGAATGGTGCCACGAAGCGCCGTTCTATGTCCTTGGCCCCTTGGTCACGGACATCGCCCCCGGCTACGACCACATCACCAGCGCCATCGGCGCGGCGATCGCCGGTTGGAGCGGCGCGGCGATGCTGTGCTATGTCACCCCCAAGGAACACCTCGGTCTGCCAAATCGCGATGACGTCCGCGCTGGCGTGATCGCGTACAAGATCTCGGCGCACGCCGCGGACCTCGCGCGGCATCGCAAGGGTGCCCGCGACCGCGACGACGCGCTGAGCCGCGCACGGTTCGCGTTCGATTGGAACGAACAGTTCCGCCTGTCGCTCGATCCGGAAACCGCGCGGCGGATGCACGACGAGACGCTGCCGCAAGAGACATTCAAGAGCGCACACTTCTGCAGCATGTGCGGCCCGAAGTACTGCTCGATGAAAATCACCGAGGATATCCGTGCGATGGCCGCGAGCGATTTGGTCCTATTGCCAACCGAAGTAAACGGGCACACGCACGAGAAATCGAGCAACGGCGCGGCGGGGCATCCGGGGCTGGTGACGATTGCCGAGAAGTCGTAATTAAATGGCCAGGAAATACCCCAAAGAAGAAATAGAAAAATTCCGGGGCATGACTCCGGGAGAGAAGATTTAGCTGTCAATGGAGATGACGGTGGAGCGATGGAAAAATTTGAAGCGTTAAGAACCCCACTACGTTTCAGAAGTTTAGCGAAGATTGCGACGTTTCAAAGACATCGCTTACCAACGAATCTGCGAAGCACTAGCCAAAACAAAAGTTCCGAAGAATAACTCAGAAGACCAAGCCTCAAATTAACCGGCTGCTTTAGCATGACGCGCTCAAAGCAGTTCGCCCTCGCTAACGCGTCGGGTTGTGATGCCCCTCATGGACGAACCGCGCAAGCCGCGACTGCTGACCCGGCCCGATGTCTTGGCCTGGGCAATGTACGATTGGGCGAATAGCGCGTTTTCGACGCTGTCGATCACGATCATCGTGTTCTATTTCAGCGACATTATTTTTCCCGCGCTCCGCTACGACAATTTCAGCGGTTCGGCTTATGCCTATAGCCTGGCGGCCGCCACGCTCGTCGCGGGGCTCTTGTCGCCGATTGTCGGGGCCTTGGCCGATGCGCGGGCGACCAAATCCATCTGGCTGCGCTGGACCGCGCTGCTCGGCGCGGGTTGTTGCTTGGGCATGGGACTGGTTCCGCTCGATGCACCGCGCCAAGTTTACTTTGCCAATCCGCCTTCAGAAAGTTTACGCTTTGCCGTCGAGTTCGCACAAGGCGCGGCGATCCTCGGTTACCCCGATGATGCGTTTACCACTCGCGTGCTCGTGACCGCGTTGTTCATGGGAGCCGTCTTTTTCTTTGAACTGTCCTATGGTTTTGCCAATGCGTTTCTGCCCGAGCTTTCCGACGACAGCACGGTCAATAAAATCTCGGCGTTTGGCTTTTCCTTGGGTTACATCGGCGGCGCGTTGGCGTTGATCGTCGCGCTGGTATTGTTCAATGTGTGCGAAGGCTACGGCTGGACCAAGCCTGAAATCTTGCGCGTCGGCTTGCTCGTGATCGGTTTCTGGTGGGGACTGTTCAGCTTGCCCGCGATCTTCTTACTCAGAGATCGCGGTGTGCCGCGCGCTGCAGAATTGGGCATGCTCTCTGCGGCGCGACGCGCCGTGGGCGAAGTCGGCACGACGCTCGGCAATATCCGCCAGTTTAAAATGCTCGCGCTCTTTCTCGTCGGCTTCTTGCTCTACAACGACTGCGTCCAAACCGTCTTCAGCCAATCTTCAAACTTCGCCAAGGAGGATCTCAAATTCGACACGGGCGAATTGATTCAGGTCATTCTGATGATCCAATTCGTCGCCTTGCCAGGGTCGCTTTTCATGGGCTGGCTCTCGGATCGAATCGGGCAGCGACCGGTGCTGATGATCAATTTGGCCATTTGGGTGGCGATTTTGTGTTCCGCCTGGTTTGTCGAGACGAAGCTGCATTTTTGGATCATGGGTGCCGTGGTCGCATTGGTCATGGGCGGGATTCAGTCGGTCTCGCGTGCGATTATGGGAACGATGACGCCCGAGAACCGCACGGCCGAGTTCTTCGGCTTTTACAATCTCAGCAGCAAAGCGACCTGTTTTATCGGGCCAGTGGTATTCGGCGCGGTGTATCAATACACTGGGAAGTACAAGCTTGCGATTCTGAGCCTGCTGGTACAGTTGCTAATCGGCTGGGCGATCGTGAGCCGTGTGGACATCAAGCAAGGCGAGGCACTCGCCAAAGGGGTGTCCGATCCCGTTGCCGAGTAAACTCAAAATGGGGAGTTGATCGTGAAGGACTGTTTCTCTTTGAACGGCGCCTATCTTCTGCTAACCGCGGCTTTGCTTTTCACCTCGAACCTCCGCGCCGCGGGCGAAGCGAAACCGGCGGCAAAAGTAGCGGAAACTAAACAAGCGGACTCAAACGAAGAAGCAAAAGAAAAGCCCATCGAGCTCGAAATCGTCATCGACATCAGCGAAGTCCCGCAACACAAGGAGTGGGCGGACAAGGCGGCGAAGCTCTGCAAGGAATGGTATCCCAAGCTCGTCGCGACGCTGCCGAGCGACGGCTACAAACCACCGACAAAAGTCACGCTCCAGTTCAAGAAAGACATGAAAGGGGTCGCCCACACGATCAACGACCGCATCGTCATCGCCAGCGACTGGATCACCAAGCACCCCGAGGACATCGGCATGGTCCATCACGAGCTGGTCCACGTCGTCCAGCAATACCGCAAACCGAATCGCGGGGCGGGCTGGCTGGTCGAGGGAATCGCCGATTATCTCCGCTGGTATGTCTACGAGCCAACGGCGATGAAACCCGAGGAACTCAAGCGCGCCCAATACGCGAACCCCGATCGCGCGAAGTACAAAGACAGCTATCGCACCACGGCGTCGTTCTTGAATTACATCGTCAAGAACGACGAACCGGATATCATTCCGAAGCTCAACGTTTTGCTCCGCGAAGGAAAATACTCGGACAAGGCGTTCGAAGAAATCACCAAGAAGCCGCTGAGCGAGATTGAGGCGGACTGGAAGGGCTCGCTGCGGAAGAAATAACAACCCGACGCGTCAGCGAGGGAGTTCATTGCAAAGCCCAGGGGTTCACCCCCTGGGACTTTTTGCGCGCTGTTTACACTTACTTTTGCGAGTGCTTGTACCGCACCTCCGGCAGTGGGTAATCCAACAACGGCAATTCAAGGCCCATCAATTCGCGCAACCGTCGAAATCCGCGGGTAAGCAGCGTCTCTTGCTCGCGGACGAATGCCGGATCGAGCGTCCGTTTGTCGAACGCTCCTTCATACGCGATCGGCGGTTGAAAATCGGCGTCGATGATGTACTGCGCCAGCGCCGGATTGCAGCGGATGTGCCGCTCGCGGGTCGTGTGCAGCACCTCGGGATCGAGCAAGCCGATCACATAGCGCAAGTACAGATCGCTGTCGCACAGCTCGGCCACATCCTGGCCGCAGACATCGCAGATGTAACCTTCGTCGCACTTGGCCATGTGGCTTGAGATTTGCTCGTGAGTTGCGTTGGGTACCGGGAAACGTCTCTATACGCTCAACTACCGCTGATATTAGCATAATTTCTGGCAATTGCTCGACCTCTCGGAAACTGTGATGAAGCCTTACCTTGAATCCGTCGATTCCGTCTTTCAAGAGCTTAAAAGCAAATCCGAGGGCCTTGCCACGGCCGAGGCCAAGTCGCGCTTGCAGCAATACGGCCCCAACGAGCTTGTCGAAAAGAAAAAACGCCCCGCTTGGATGATGTTCTTGCAGCAATTCAAGGACGTGATGATTCTCATTCTGATCGCCGCAGCGATCATTTCCGGGGCGGCGGGTGATCTCAAGGATACGATCGTGATCCTGGCGATCGTCGTCATCAATGCGGTGATTGGATTCGTGCAGGAATATCGCGCCGAGAAGGCGATGGAAGCGCTTAAAAAAATGGCCGCCGCATCGGCCCGAGTGCTGCGCGACAATCACCGTGCCGAAATTCCGCTCGCCGAACTCGTCCCCGGCGATGTCGTCTTGCTCGAAGCCGGCGACGTCGTCCCGGCCGATCTGCGGCTGACCGAGATTCACACGCTCAAGATCGACGAAGCATCCCTCACCGGCGAATCGCAAGCGGTTGATAAAATCACCGAGGCGGTGAAGAGCGATAAAGCGTCGCTCGGCGATCGCGTGAACATGGCGTTCAAGCACACGCTCGTCACGCACGGGCGCGGGACGGGCATCGTCGTCAGCACCGGCATGGAGACCGAGATCGGCAAAATCGCGGCGATGCTGCAGCAGGATGATACGGTGACGCCGCTGCAAAAGCGGATGGCCGATTTCGGCAAGAAGCTCTCCGTGGTCGTGCTAATCATTTGCGTCGTGCTGTTTTTTCTCGGTTGGATGCGCGGCGAAGATCCGGTGCTGATGCTGTTGACCTCGATCTCCGTGGCCGTCGCGGCGATCCCCGAAGCCTTGCCCGCGGTGATTACGATCTCGCTGGCACAAGGAGCAAAACGACTCGTCAATCAGCATGCGCTCGTGCGGAAACTACCGGCCGTTGAGACGCTCGGTTCGGTGACGTTCATCTGCACGGACAAAACCGGCACGTTAACGCAAAACAAAATGACGGTCCGCGAAATGTGGCAACCCCAGCAAGTTTCTGCAGAAGACGTCCCGTTTGAGGCTGAAGAGTTGCTTGTTTTCGCGATGGCTTTGAATCAGGACACGCGCGAGGAAGAGAGCCAGCAGCGCGGCGATCCGACGGAGCTTGCTTTGGTGCACTTTGCACGAAAGCATGATGCCCATCAGGAAAAATGGCTTGCTCAAAATCCGCGTGTCGAGGAGATCCCCTTCGATTCGCAGCGCAAGATGATGACAACCATTCACATCATCGAGGGCGAACAACATTTGGCGATTACCAAAGGGGCCGTCGAATCGATCCTCGAAATTTGTCCCGCTGCAGACCGCGCTTCGATTCAGAGAAAGTCAGATGAACTTGCCGCTGCCGGACAGCGCGTCCTGGCCTATTCGTATCGCGTGCAAAATAGCGCGCCCGCGGGTGATCTAAATGCCTGGGAAACCAAGCAACAGTTCCTCGGTCTCGTCGGCATGATCGATCCGCCGCGCGAAGAAGCCAAAGCCGCCGTTGCCGAGTGTCAAAGTGCCGGCATTGTCCCCGTCATGATTACCGGCGATCATCCGGTGACCGCGCGCACGATCGCCAAGGAACTCGGGATTCTCCGGACGGAATCGGACAAAATCGTTACCGCGCACGAGCTCGAGGAATTGTCCGAAGCCGACTTCGCTGAGCAAGTCGAACAGATCAAGGTCTACGCCCGCGTGTCGCCGGCGCAGAAGCTGCAAATCATCGAGACCTTGCAAGCGAAGCATCAATTCGTCGCGATGACCGGCGATGGGGTGAACGACGCGCCGGCGCTCAAGAAGGCGGACATCGGCGTGGCGATGGGGATCACGGGAACCGATGTCTCGAAAGAGGCGTCGGACATGATCCTGCTCGACGACAACTTTGCGACAATCGTGAATTCGGTGCGCGAAGGCCGCCGCATCTACGACAACATCCGCAAATTCATCCGCTACGCGATGTCCGGCAACAGCGGCGAACTCTGGACGATCTTTCTCGCGCCGCTTTTCGGGCTGCCGATTCCGCTCTTGCCGATTCATATCCTCTGGATCAATCTCGTCACGGACGGGTTGCCGGGGTTAGCCCTTGCCAGCGAACCGGCCGAGGACGGAATCATGAAACGACCGCCGCGTCCGCCCAAAGAGAGCATCTTCGCCCACGGGCTGGGCCTGCACATCGTCTGGGTCGGATTGCTGATCGGCGCACTCTGCGTCGGCGTGCAATGGTGGGCATTGGAATACGACAAGGGGCACGCAAAAACGATAGTCTTCACTGTCCTCTGCCTGAGTCAGCTCGCGCATGTCTTGGCGATTCGCAGCGAGACGCAGCACCTTTTTCAGCAAGGGCTATTTAGCAATCGGATGCTGTTCGGGGCCGTCGTGTTTACAACGGCGCTACAAATTGCGTTGATCTATGTGCCCGCGCTTCAGCGACTATTTTCGCTCGAACCGCTGACGTGGCAGGAGTTGTTGATCTGCTTCCTTGTCGCGAGTGTGATTTTTCACGCGGTGGAGTTGGAGAAATTCCTGCGCCGTCGAGGACAGAAAAAACACAAGGGCCAAGAAATCTATTCAACGCGATCCTGAGCCGCTGCAGGCGTTGATTTTACGGAACTGATGAATTCAGGAGATTCTTGCTTCACAAGTTCCTGCGACGGGGAATTCGTTTCTAGAAGCGGAGCGCTAATCATGGGAACACGAATCTGCAAAGCCAAAAACCCTCCAAACACACCGGCGTTCAAGATGCCCCAGTAATTCCAGATTTTAAAGAAGAGATATTCCGTTCGATCTGCATTGCGGGAGCTAAACGGATCAAGATCGGTCGGCACGGGGTGTTCGAGAAACTCGGCCGCGAGCTTGGCGAGCGGCGAGACGGCGAAGTTGACAAAACTCTCTTCTCGAACAAAGATACCGTATAAAACGCTCGCCCAAGCCAAGACAGCAAACCCTTTGCAGAACTGTCGAAATTTCCCGCCACCGCAAAAGGCCCCCCAGGTGGCCACGAGTAATGATGCGTAGACGAGATAACCCACGATCACTAAGCGTGTTTCCGAAGGGGTTTTCAGAGTAATCACTTCAAACGCGACAAGCGCGATCAAGCCCACCAGCGACAACAACGAGAATCGCATGTAATGACAGCCCTCCGTTTGAATCGACTACAACCCCAGCACATCGTTCATCGCATACATCCCCGCTGGCTTGCCGGCGAGAAACTTCGCCGCGGCCAACGCACCGCTCGCGTAGGAATCGCGGTTGCTCGCGCGGACGGTGAGTTCGATCGTTTCGCCGAGCAGGCCGAACAGGATCGTGTGCTCGCCTGGGTTGTCGCCGGTGCGGATCGCGTGGTAGGCGATTTCGTTGTGGGGGCGCTTGCCGGGGCGGCCTTCGCGGCCGTGGATTTGCTTGGTGATGCCCATGGCGTCGGCGACGATCTGACCGAACTTGAGGGCCGTCCCGCTGGGGGAGTCTTCCTTGAAGCGATGATGCCGCTCAAGGATTTCGACATCGGCACCCGTCGGGTGATTCGCCAGCGCGCGGCCCGCGATCTCGGCGAGCTTCATCGTCAGGTTCACCGTCATGCTCATGCTCGGCGACCAGAGCAGCGGAAACTTCGTCGCCAGCTCGCGGATCTCCGCTTGCGCCTCGGCTTCAAAACCGGTCGTCGCGAGCACCAGCGGAACGTTCGCCGCCGCGCACTTGCGCACGATTTCGATGCCGGCTTCGGGGACCGAAAAATCGATCACGACATCGGGCTTGGTCGTCCAATCGCTTGAAAGCGGCACGCCGATCGGCTCAATCCCGGCGATCGTGCCGGCATCAGTACCGAGCTTGGGACTGCGCGCCGATTCGAGCGCCGCGACGATCTTAAAATCCGGATCGACCGAACCGAGAGCGATCAACCGTTGACCCATGCGGCCAGCCGCGCCATGAATTGCGAGATGAAGCATTTTTCGTTGTTAGTAAATGAATGCAGAGAGCGGGACACTGATTTTTATGATGATACTGATTTTCACTGATCAGAAATTTCTTGATGCAAGCTAGCTAAGGTGAATGTTGATCAAAATGAAATCACGCGTTCTCCTGCCGATGGGCTTACCATCAGCAGGCTTGGGTTGGCGATGAACTGAGTCTCAAGTCATTCCGGTATTTTGCTGATCAGTGTGTATCAGTCCCATCATAAAAAAACAGTGTACTATCTGCCCGAGTTAACTATTCAACTCAATCGCGCGGATGATTTCGGCGAGGTCGTTGTTCACCGCGACGGCGCGATTCGCGTACGTCGCGCGTTTCACCCCGCGGCTGCCGAGGACTTTTTTGAACGTGTCCTGGTCCGTGGTGTGGTACGCGACGGTGGCCGTAGGATCCTTGAGCTGATGGCCGGTGAGGATACAGACGATGCGCTCGTTGCGGCCGATGATCCCCTGGGCGACGAGTTGTTTCGCGCCGGCGACACTCGCGGCGCTCGCTGGTTCGCAGCCGAGGCCGTTCGCGCCGACTTGCGCTTTCGCATCCAGGATTTCTTGTTCGCTGACCTCGCGCACAATGCCATCACACGCTTCGAGAGCCCGTAGACACTTGTTCAAGTTCACCGGCCGATTGATTTCGATCGCGCTGGCGATGGTGTCGGCCCGCGCATTGGTGCGGTCCATTTCGTCGTAGAAGTGGCATACGGCGGACAAGTCGCCGCGCCCCCCTTGCCAACGCACGCCGCGCTTTTCGTAAAGTTCGTACAGCGTATTCGCCCCGGCGGCGTTGATGATCGCCAGCCGTGGAATCCGATCGATCAGACCAAGTTCCTTGAGTTCGATAAACGCCTTGCCGAACGCGCTCGAGTTGCCGAGGTTTCCGCCCGGCACGACGATCCAGTCCGGCACCTGCCAGCGGAGCCCTTCGAGGACGCGGTACATGATCGACTTCTGGCCCTCCAAGCGAAATGGATTGACGCTGTTGACCAGATAGATGCCGAGCTCTTTGCTCACTTCCTTGACGCGGCTCATCGCATCGTCAAAGTCACCGGCAATCTGCACGGTGAGCGCGCCGTAGTCTAGCGCTTGCGAGAGCTTGCCGTAACTGATTTTACCGGAGCCGATGAAGATCACGGCTTTCATCAACTTCGTGACACAGCAATACGCCGCGAGCGACGCGCTGGTATTGCCGGTGCTCGCGCACGCGGCGCGTTGCGCGCTGGTCATGTGCGCGTGCGTGAATGCGGCGGACATGCCGTTGTCTTTGAAGCTGCCGCTGGGATTCATCCCTTCGTATTGCAGATACGTTTGGCCCTTTGCATCGAGACCGATGTAGTGCGAGACGCCTGGGTTAAGTTGCAAAAGCGTCTGCCCTTCGCCGATCGTGACGACCTTGTCGTCCGGGGCGAAGGGGAACAGCTCGCGGAAGCGCCAGACGCCACTGTAGCTCAGCGGCTCGTAACGGCGCGACCAGTATTGCTCGAAGTGAGCAAGCGTCTTGGGGACCGGAATTTTGTTCCAGTCATAAACGACGTCCAGCAAGCTGCCGCAGGTGCAGGCGGTGCGGACTTCGTGTAAGCCATAAGTTTTCCCGCAAGTTGCCGCGAGGCAACGCTGAAACGCGGTTTCCGTAGTAATCACGATCGGACTCGGCGGATCGGGCTGACAGCACTGTCTCTAAACCAAGCATTTGATTCACGAGAGGCCGGTCAAGTCAGGGGGCGAAAGCTTTTCTTCGAGCGAAGAGGATCGAATCTTGAAAGTCGTCTGGAGTCAACGAAAGGAAAGGGGACAAGGAAAAAGGTGGGTAAAACTACCTTTTCCCTTTTTCCTTCCTCCTTAATTCTCTCTAATCAACACCCAAGAAACAATAAATTCACGCTCAATATTCTTCCTATCTCCCGCTGATTGACACTCGTACAGTGCCAATTTAGAATAATAAGTCTACCGTGATTCGGCTATCCCACTTAGGGAAACATCAGGAGCAATGGCCCATGAAGAAGTCCGAGGCGAAAGTCTATAAGCAGGCTCTACTTGCGTTGCGTGCCCGGTTGCGGGGGGATGTCAGTCATTTGACCCAAACGGCCCTGAAAAAGGGCGAGGACGATACCGGCAGCGATGTCGCCCGGATGCCAATACACATGGCCGAAATGGGGAGCGAGAATTATGATCAGGAATTCAGTCTGAGTCTGTTGGAAAACGACGAAGACACGCTCGAATTGATCGAAAGCGCCCTGGAACGGATCGAAGACGGCACTTACGGCGAATGCGAAGAGTGCAACTGCAAGATCCCCAAGCTCCGCTTGGACGCGATCCCCTTTGCCAATCTGTGCGTGAAGTGTGCCGCGAAGAGCGAACCTCGCTAAAGCGGTTTGCTGACGAAAACTAACGAAAAGCCGGCGTTTTCAAGCTAAACGCCGGCTTTTTTTCGTTTCGTTACTCTGACGTTTAGCGGCGACTCACGCGTAGCGCATTAAACACAGAGGAGCGCTCCGCAGTGTCAATTAACGCTCCTCTGTGAGTCGCCGCTAAACGGGATATTTGATGTCCCCATTGCCCTAGCCAGCAAATCGCCGTACGGTTATCTATGCACCCATGAGCACTCCCACATTGACCGTCAAATCCACTCGCGAAACTCCGGCGATGACCGCAGCTAAACCCCACGAAGCGCCGCAAACTGCTGTGAAAACAGCGACCAACGCGCGTATTAGGGTCTATGTCGCATTGTTTTTGTTCCTCGCCGTTGGCGGCTGCGCTCTCGATTTGTGGACGAAAACCTGGATTTTTAAACTTCTGGGGATGCCCAACACGCACCAACCGTGGGTTCTCTGGGACGGGGTCTTTTCCCTGACGACGAGCCTGAACGAAGGGGCGTTGTTTAGCATCGGGCAGGGTTTTGCCCTCGGTTTTGCCGTCCTTTCGATCGGGGCGGCGCTAGGGATTACTTACTGGCTGGCGTTCAAAGGAGCCATCCGCGAGCCGATCTTGGTGGTCGCGCTGGGTTTGATCATGGCCGGGATCGGGGGGAATCTCTACGACCGGTTGGGTTGGCATGGACTGACGTGGCACGATCCCCCAGCACGTGTCGGACAGACTGTTTACGCCGTGCGAGATTGGCTGCATTTCTGTGTCATGGGTCAAGACGGCAAAGCGATTTTTAATTGGCCCGTCTTTAATTTGGCAGATTGTTTTTTGGTCGTCGGGGCGGGTTTGTTGTTTGTACAATCGTTGCGAACTCCGCAGCAGGTCGAAGTAAAAAGCGTTTGAAACAACTGAAATAAACGATTGTTTCAAATATAGATTGGGATAATTTTCTGGATTATCCGGGAATATTCTGCGCGTTCCCGCCGAAGAATAAAGCGCATAGAGAATCTCGGGATTCATTGCCCGGGATCTATGCTTCCAATGGCCTGCTTGGGGAAAGCATTGCCGCGAGGATCAACCTGGATCCGTCTTGGCAGCGCTGTGACACGCTGAAGTTCAGTCATTGGACAAAGAATTGAGTGGAGTGGCAAACTCGTCGCTTGGATCATGATCATCGTTCGCAAAGGGACGAACGGTGGATCGCCAGGGGCCTGGGATCAAACATGCGAGTTGCCAATCAAAGGTGGTTCCTACTTTTAGGGGGAAGTGAGAGTCATGAAGCTTTCTCGTACCGTAAGTTACGCGCTGCAAGCCACACTGCAATTGGCTCAAACCGCCAGTTCCCAGCCAATCCCATGCAGCCGGTTGGCCAACGAAGGCGGAATGCCGGAGCGGTTCTTGCTCCAAATTCTTCGTAGTCTCGTCACCCACGGCATCCTGCAATCCACGCGCGGCGTCGAAGGGGGTTATTCCCTTGATCGCGATCCGAGTGAGATTTCGTTGCTCGAAATCATCGAAGCCATCGACGGCCCGTTGAACGGCAAAACGGTTGCCAGCGACGAACTGCCGCAAGACTGCCACGATCGGCTGCGCTGTGCCTTGAACAAAGTTTCCGACGCCACGCGAGCTCAACTCGACAAGATCAAGTTGGCAAGTCTGCTCGAGGATTCCGCGAAACTAGAACCAGTGGGAGCGTGAGTTCGTAGGTTAGGCTTTCTAGCCTGACACGAGGGCAACGCCCTGAGCGCCGTTAAATTATCGATGAACCGACACTCTTTGCCGGTCGATGCTTTTGTAGAGTGCATGCTGACAATCGTCCGCGTTAGACTCGGCACAAGAACAACGCGTAGAGTCCGCAGCGTCAGGCTGGAAAGCCTAACCTACGGACTTGGCGATTCGTAGCTACATCGTTAGTCTGGGAGCATGACGACTCCCGCAAAATTTTCTCCGCGTCTTGAATTCGCCCGCCGCATCGCTAAGGAGGCGGGCGAGCTGACGCTTCGTTATTTTCAGCGCCGCGACGTCAAGGTCGAGCGTAAGCACGATGCCTCGCCCGTCACGGTCGCGGACCGCGAAGCGGAATTACTCCTGCGCGATCTCATCGCGGCCGAATATCCCGGCGACGCGATCCTCGGCGAAGAGTTTCCGGAGAAGCCCGGCACGAGCGGCTATTGCTGGATTCTTGATCCGATCGACGGGACGAAATCGTTCATCCACGGCGTGCCTCTTTATGGCAACATGGTCGCCGTCGAACAGGGAGGGCAGGGGATCATCGGCGTATTGAACTTCCCCGCGCTCGGTGAAAATATTTTTGCCGCCGTTGGCGAAGGAGCCTGGTACGTTCACGGCGACGAACCGGCGTCGCGCTGCCGTGTCTCGACGACGAGCGAATTGAAAGAGGCGTGCTTCCTGACGAGCGAAGTGAAAACGTTCGCGAAAAAAGGCCGGCCCGACGTTTATCAAAACGTCGAAAACGCCGTGCGGCTGACGCGTACCTGGGGTGACTGCTACGGCTACATGCTTGTCGCGACGGGGCGCGCCGACGTGATGATCGACCCGATGCTGAATGTTTGGGACGCGGCCGCGGTGCAACCGATTATCAACGAAGCCGGCGGGCGATACAGCGATTGGCGCGGCGCGCCGAGCATCCATACGAATGACGCCGTGGCGACGAATGGATTGCTGCACGAACAAATCTTGAAGATCATTGACAATCATATTTAGCAAGACAGCCATCGCTCACCCAAAATCCCGTCTGGCTCCCTCCCCCTTGCGGGGAGGGCTGGGGAGGGGGTTCTCGCTAGAGATTTCCAAGTTGTTCGTCTCTTAGGAACACATCGATGGAACTGACAGAATATTTTCAGTCAACGTCAACTCTAGCCCCCCTCCCTAACCCTCCCCGCGAGGGGGAGGGGACCAAATGGATTTTCCTTGGAATTGCGTCTCTCCTGACGTTGATGCTTTGCCTTGCATGTGCAGGATCGCTTCACGCTGCCGACAATACAACTCGTCCCAACGTCCTCATCGTCATGACCGACGACCAGGGCCTCGGCGATTTTTCCTTCACCGGCAATCCGGTCCTCAAGACACCGAACATGGACGCCTTCGCGAGCGAATCTGTTCGGCTCACGGACTTTCATGTCGCACCGATGTGCACGCCAACGCGCGGGCAACTGATGACGGGTCTTTCTGCGCTGCGCAATGGCGCTACGAGTGTTACCGCGGGGCGGACATTTTTGCGGCCCGGCATCATGACGTTGCCGGAGCATCTCGGGGCAAACGGTTACGCGACAGGCATCTTCGGCAAGTGGCACCTCGGCGACAATTACCCTCATCGCCCGATGGACCGCGGATTTCAGGAAGCGGTGTATCACCTCGGCTGGGGCCAGTTGCAAAGCGCCGTCGAATTTGACCGGCCTCTGATCGATGGCCGCTACTTTCACAACGGTGTCGAGAAGAACTACCGGGGGCACTGCACGGACTTCTGGTTCGACTCGGCGATGGAGTGGATGAAGGCACAAAAGGAAAAGCAGCAGCCGTTCTTCTGTTACCTGCCGACGAACGCGCCGCATGCGCCGCACATCGATCTGGCAGAGTATATCGAGCCATACAAAGAACACTCCGCGGCAAAGTTTTTCGGTATGATCGCGCACCTCGACAAACGCTTCGGCGATCTCGACAAGTTTCTCACGGCGCAGGGCCTCCGCGACAATACGATCGTCATCTTCCTGACCGACAACGGCGGAACCGCGGGCGTCGCCACACACAACGCCGGCTTGCGTGCCGGCAAGACAACGTACTACGACGGCGGGCATCGCGTGCCGTGCTGGATTCGCTGGCCGGCGGGGAAACTCGGCAAGCCGCGCGACATCGACGAGCCGACGCAGGTCATGGACCTGTTTCCAACGCTCTGCGATTTATGCCAGATGCAACGGCCCAAGATTCAAGAGAAGTTCCTGGAACAACACGCCGCGTATTGGAGTCTGGAACCGATTCTGCGCGGCAAAACGGACAAAATCGAACGCCGGGACATGTTCGTGCAATACGGCCAGACGCCGGTAAAATACCAGGCCTGCGTCATCGAGGGCAAGTGGCGGTTAGTCAACGGGACGGAGTTGTATGACATCTCGAAAGACCGCGCGCAGAAGAATGATCTGGCGAAAGCGGAACCGGAAATGGTTGCCGATATGCGTTCTGCTTACGAAGCCTGGTGGAACGAATCCGAGAAAGACCTCAACGACTTCGTCCCGCAAAGCATCGGCTCCAAAGAGCAACCGGTCGTCGAACTTACCAGCGGCGAATGGGAAGGGATCTACGCCGACAACTCGGGCTTCGTCCGCGAAGCCGTCGGCGGCCCGACGGGCGGAACGTGGCACATCAAGGTCGAAACGCCCGGTGAATACGAATTCACGCTGCGGCGCTGGCCCGCGATCAGCGGTGTGGCGCTTGGCGACAAGTATGAACCGCATGAGAAATCGCCGGGGAACAAGGCGAAGCTCGTGACGAAGGGGTTTCCGACGATTGCTCAGGCCAAGCTGGAATTCAAGGAATATAGTGTGGCCGAGTTAAAGCCTATGGCAACTTCAACGGTTGCCATCTCGAAAAAAGCCGATCCGCAACAAGATCATGTGACCATGAAGATCACAATTAGCGAAGGCGTCATTGAAATGAAAGCCTGGTTCACGGACAAAGACGACGCCAATCTCTGCGGGGCATTCTTTGTCACGGTCAAGAAGTTGCCGGTGAAGTAGCTACCTCTTTGACGTGTGGGCTGAAGCCCACACTACTGGGCAGCAACTCATCGATCCGCTGGTAGCGGTAATCGAAAATCTTGTCGAGCATGCGGCTCACGAAGAGCCAATGCGCGAAGCGACCCAGCGGGCCGAACGCGATCTGATAATCGAGGTCGTCGTGCATCTCGACCGCCGTCGTGCCGTCGTCGAGCGTGACTTCGCGAAAGGTATGCGTGTGATGCCAGAGCTTGTATGGGCCGCGGACCTGAGTGTCGATGAACGACTCGGGCGGGTCATACGACTTGATCACCGTCCGCCAATTGATGGGAACCTTGCAGAGTGACAACCGGTAATCGATCACTGCGCCGGCTTTCATCTCGATCGGCAATTTCGTCACAAAGCCAAAGTTCAAAAACGGGGGCGTGATTTCCTGCAGGTTGCCCGCGTCGCTGAAAAAAGAAAAGACTTCGTCCAACGGCCGGCGAATGATTTGCTTGCGATGCAGGTGATAGGTTTTGGACATGAGTGAAACAAGCAATTCGGGATTGTACGCTGAGATCATCCTAAGCCCAGGGGCTCAGTCCCCTGGAGAATCGAGCGTCCAAGAAGCGGAGCGCCTTTGCTTAGAGCGATGCATTTTTGTCGCCCTTGCTAACGCTACGGGCTACAAAAATCACGCCGCTTTCGCTTTTGCATCTCCGCGAATAATCTGCTCTAGCGCCGGGCCGATGTCGGGGTATTGAAACTTGAAACCCGTGCGTTCGGCGACTGTGGGCATAACACGCTGACTTGCGAAGAGAATCTTCGCGAACTCGCCGAAGAGCACGCGCAATCCAAAATACGGAATCGGCAAGAAGGCCGGGCGATGGAGCGCCGCGGCAAACGCCTTGGTGAAATCACGATTGATCACGGGATTCGGCGCGGTGCCGTTCATCGGGCCGCGCACCGAATCGTTGGTCGCGGCGTGCATGTAGAGCGACGCGAGATCGGCAACGTGAATCCACGGCATCCAGTTCTTGCCGCTCCCCAACGGCCCGCCGACGCCCATTTTGAACGGGAACATCATCTTGGCCAAGGCCCCTTCTTTGCCGAGTACGATGCCGGTGCGAATCGTGACGACACGAATGCCGAGCTGCTCGGCCTTCATGGCTTCGCGTTCCCAGGCGACGCAAACCTCGGCCAAAAAATCGTCCGCCGGCGCGGACGCCTCGGTCAAAACTTGGTCGCCGCGATCGCCGTAATAGCCCACGGCAGAAGTTGACACCAGGACTTTAGGCCGCTGCGTGCAGGCTTCAAGCCCAGCGACCAAATTTCGCGTGCCCACGACCCGGCTTTCGCGGATCGCTGTTTTCTTGGCCTTGCTCCAACGTCCTTCGGCGACCGGTTCGCCCGCCAAATGAAACACCACATCGGCCCCGTTCAACGCAGAAGAGGGCGCGGGATTCTCCATCAAATTCCACCCTGCGGCGTGAACGCTCGGCGGAAGTTTTTTAGCCGCACGTGCGGGATCGCGGGTCAGCACCGTGGCATTGTCGAGATGCTTGAGCAGGTAGGGTCCGACGAATCCAGTTGCCCCGGTAACGACGGCTTTCATCCGATATTCCTCTGATAACTCATGATTGAGCGCAAGACAAACGAACCTTCTTAATCTTAGCGCTTTCCTCATGAATTGGGAGAGTCATCGTGCTGGGCGCGAGTCGTTATTGACGCGGGGATTGGAATCCCCGCTACTTTTTCGGCAAAATCTCGCGTAAACGGAGCCAATCTTCCAAGCGACCGGACCAACTGCTCAGAACCGGGTCTTGCCGAGCAAGTCCCACGCCATGTTTGCCTTTTTCATAAATGTGCAGTTCGGCCGGAACTTTGTTCTTGCGCAGGGCAAGATAAAACAGCACGCTGTTCTCGGGCAAGACAACCGTGTCTTCGCTGGTGTGAAATAGGAACGTCGGCGGCGTTTGCGCGGTGACTTGTTTTTCATTGCTGAGAAGTTCGACTAACTGCGGGTCTGGCTTCTCTCCAAGCAGATTCCGCTTCGATCCGCCGTGCGTTTGTTCGCCCATCGTGATGACTGGATATCCGAGCATCAGAAAATCGGGGCGGCAACTGAACTTGTCGATGGGATCGGCGGCGTCTTTGTCGCCGTCATCGAAGTGCGTCCCGGCGGTCGAAGCTAAGTGCCCGCCGGCCGAGAACCCGATGAGCCCCACCTTGTTCGCGGCGTAGCCGAGCGTCTCGGCTTGGCTGCGTGCGTAGCGAAGTGCGCGCTGGGCATCGAGCAGCGGAGCAGGGTGCTGGTAGCCGCGGCTGCCGAGACGATATTCGAGCATCAGCGCCGTGATGCCGCGTTCATTGAACCAGGCGGCGATGTCGCGGCCCTCGTGGCCGCTGGCCAACGTGCCATAACCGCCGCCGGGGCAGATCACGACAGCGGCCTTGACCGATTTATCAGCCGACGCGGGGAACACGGTGACGCGCGGCTGATCCGTCGGTGCCGTTCCTTTGGCCCCCGGTGTTCCGTTGGGCCAGAGTAAAATAACCCGCGGCTCTTCGGCGCGGATTGTAATTGTGCAAAGCAATAGAAATGCAACGGCCAAAAATCGGGCAGCGCTGGGGAAATTTTGTCTCATAAAGACGGCTCTCGGTTGGGCAAAGGGTGGAAACAAAAATGGCACCGCCATTACGGCTTTCAGCATTTGGCAGGATTCCCTCTTCAATTGCAACCGGTTTCACGTCGGAAATGTGCGGCGTTCCCAAAAAACTCTTGGAATTTTTCAGGAAAACCGAATATGATAATGAAAGATTGATCCAAGTCGTGATCCAAGGGGGGATCATGACATAAAAACTTCTGTGGGAATTTTTCGATGCTGCTTGTTAATCCTCTACCGATGCGCGCGCGTCGCCGTTCGATCACTGGTTTCACGCTCGTCGAGCTGTTGGTCGTGATCGCTATTATTGGCATCTTGATCGCCTTGCTCCTGCCGGCAATTCAATCCGCCCGCGAAGCGGCGCGGCGCAATGAATGCTTGAACAATCTCAAGCAAATTGGGCTGGCTTGTCAGAACTTCAACGAAGGCCAGAAACGATTTCCGCTAGGCAAAGTTGTCAACGGCACCGGCTCGACCAATAACCTGCATTGCTGGACGATCGAGTTGCTGCCGTATCTCGAAGAGCCAAATCTCTACAAAAGGTATAACTTCAAGAAACCGAATGTCGATGTTGCCAATCGGCCCGTGGTGTCAACAATCCTCAAGGTGATGACCTGTCCGTCGGATGACAATGCGGGAAAACTGGAAATTCCTGAGCCAGAGCAGGGTTACGGGGAATGGGCCACAGGATCGTATCGCGCTGTCACTGGAAAGTCCTATAATGGCCCCTCAAAGTCAGGAACCGAATATTTCTTCGACAGCAATAAAGTAAAAATCGATTCCAACATGAAGATCACCGATCGCGGCATCCTCACGATCACTCCGGCCGTGGGCTGGTCCCATGCCGAGATCAGCAAGCTGAAACCGGCAAAGATTCGTCATGTCATTGATGGTACTTCAAAGACCATGATCGTCGGAGAATACTCGGCGCACACGCAGCGCAATCGAACTGTATTTTGGGCCAAGAGTTATTTTGCGCAGAATATGGGCTCGATCACGATGGATACGAATCAATTGACGTTGAGTCCGGACTATGAGGCCTGTTTCAAGCAATACAGCGATGCTTGGTCCCCTTGCAAACGTACGCTAACGAGCTTGCACGGAGGCGGTAACACAGTCCAATATGCCTATGCTGACGGTTCGACTCACTCGGTCTCTATGGACACCGAATTGACGGTGCTTGGTGCCTTTGCCACGATGGCAGGGCGCGAAACTATTGCCAATCCTTAAGCACAAGACGCTTTCCTAAGCTGAAATTATTTAGCCTCTCTTCCTGGATTGGCTGGCTGATTGCTTTATAATGCACTCGCCTGCCAATTTTATGCCTACCTGCGTACTCTGCTTTTTCTGGTGCTCCCTCATGGGTAAAGCTCACGCGTATATATGCTTGATCGTTCTTGTCGTACTTTCATTTAGTGCCGCAGCGCGCGAGCCGGTGCCCGTTCCAAAAGTCGCCTCGCTCATCCGCGAAGCGATCGCCAAGCAAGAACTCGCCGGGGCGATCACGATCGTCGCCGACAAGGACCGCATCCTGCACAAGGATATGCAGGGTTTTGCCGATATCGAAAACAAGCAGCCGCTCGCCGACGATACGCTTTTCTGGATCGCCTCGATGAGCAAGCCGGTCACCGGCGTCGCTATGATGATGATGGTCGAACAAGGCAAGGTCGTGCTCGACGACCCTGTGGAAAAATACCTGCCCGAGTTCAAGAACCTGAAGAACAAAGACGGCGAGCACGTCGCTGTTACCGTGAAGCAATTATTGACGCACACCTCGAGTCTAGCAGAAATTACGCCCGAGCAAGCCAAGGGGGCGAAGACACTGGCCGACGTGATTCCGCTCTACGTCGCGCAGCCGGTCAAGTTCGCTCCCGGCAGCCAATGGGTCTACTGCCAATCGGGCATCAACACGGCGGCGCGGATCGTCGAAGTTGTCAGTGGCGAAAAGTTTCCGGAGTTTTTGGAGAAGCATCTGTTTCAACCGCTGGGCATGACCGACACGACGTTTTATCTCAGCGAAGACCAAAACAAACGCCTCTCGAAAACCTACAAGCGCACGCCTGAGGGGAAGCTTGAAGTTGGCGTAATCCAAATTCTCAACGGCCGCGCGGCGACGGACCGCGAACGCTTTCCCGCCGCCAACGGCGGGCTGTTTTCCACCGCCGGCGATTACCTAAAGTTCTGTCAGATGCTGCTCAGCGATGGTGAATACAACGGGAAGCGGCTTCTCAAAGCCGAAACCGTGCGGGCTTTTCGCACGATTCACACTGGCGATATCAAGACGGGCTTCACGCCCGGCAATGGCTGGGGCGTTGGTTGCTGCGTCGTCCGCGAACCTCAGGGCACGACCGCGGCGCTCGCGGCGGGCAGCTTCGGCCACGGCGGCGCGCACGGGACGCAAGCCTGGATCGATCCGACGAACAACCGCATTTATCTGCTGATGATCCAGCGCACAAACCTTGGCAATTCCGACGGTTCAGCCTTGCGGAAGTCGTTTCAAGACGAAGCGGCCGCGGCGCTGAACAAGCCGCAGTCAGAGTAATGAATGTCTCAACATGCTTCCCCTCGATATTTTGCGAGACATATTTCAGCGCCAACCCAAGCCTGCTGATGGTACGCCCATCGGCAGGAGAACGATTGCAATGGAAAAGCTTTTTCACAGGGGCATTTTTTGATCTTTCCTGGAGCGTAATGATGAACAAGTTGCTTGGTGTGGCGGCGCTAGTCGCCCTCAGTTGTGTGGCCTCGATCGGTTTTGCGGAAGACGC
Source organism: Pirellulales bacterium (assembly GCA_041736895.1). Classification (GTDB taxonomy): domain Bacteria; phylum Planctomycetota; class Planctomycetia; order Pirellulales; family JALHPA01; genus JANRLT01. The sequence goes on along the minus strand of JBGSSS010000213.1, from coordinate 52,953 downwards.
TAAAAAAGGAGATGCGGTGCCTGGACCATTGACCTACAAGATGCCTGGACTTGACGGCAAAGAAGTCGATCTCGCGACCTACAAGGGCAAGGTTGTCCTCTTCGTCAACGTCGCCAGCAAGTGCGGCAAGACGCCGCAATACAAAGGACTCGAAGCGATCTACGACAAATACAAGGACAAGGGGCTCGTCGTGATTGGTGTTCCAGCGAACGATTTCGGTAAGCAAGAACCTGGCACCGATGCCGAAATCGCCGAGTTCTGCACCAAGAAGTACGACGTCAGCTTCCCGATGCTCGCCAAGGTCACAACAGTCAAAGGGGCCGACAAGGTCGACCTCTACAAGTCGCTGACCACCAAAGGCGGCGAGATCAAGTGGAACTTCACCAAATTCCTCGTCGGCCGCAACGGCGAAATCGTCGCCCGCTACGAACCAGGCGTCGAACCTGACACCGACGAAGTCGTCAAGGCAATCGAGAGCGAACTCGAGAAGAAGTAAGTCAAATGCAAAATGCAAAAGGAAAATGCATTTCTTACGCATTAACTTTTGCATTTTGACTTTTCACTTTTGCATTCAAATAAACGCCAACGCCCGCGAGCTTCCTCGCGGGCGTTGGCGTTTTGCAGGATACAAGCAACGCTCAGGGTTTTAGCTCGCGTTGACCTGAATCTTCTTGACCGGTTCGACCGGAATTTTGGGGAGCGTGACGACCAGGACGCCGTTGCTGTAGTCGGCCTTGATCGCGTCGGTGTAATTTCCATCAGGGAGCGTCACGCTGCGGCTGAATGTGCCATAGCGTGTCTCGCGGTGATGGTATTTGATGGCCGGAGTTTCCACAGCTGCTTGGGCTTCGCCTTCGGCACTCGGAGTTTGCTGAACTGGTGCGTAGGGATCGTGCTTCGCGCCGCTGATCGTGAGCTTCTTCTGATCGACTTGGATATCGAGATCTTCGGAGCGCACGCCGGGGATTTCTAGCCGCACCATGATCGCTTGCTCGTTCTCGGTGAGATCCAACGGAGCAGCCCAGCCCGTGGCTTCCGCCCCGGCATTGAAAACACGATCGAAGAAGCGATCGACTTCGCCGGCGAGGGGCCAGAATTGATGAACACGATTCGGTTTTTGAAGTTGTTGCAGTTGCCACATAGTCTTTGCCTCGATTGCAAATGATGGTTGAAAAAACGATTCCTGGCCGTTCGTTCAACGACGCTGTTTCACGAAACTGCGGAATCACCAATCGCATTGTTCTTCGCGGCCAATGCTGCAGTCATCGCCGCGATGCATAGTAATATTTGCAACAGCCGTGCCAATTGATATTTCGAGGCAATAGCGTCGTTGCAAGGTCGAGCAGAATAAGAAGTTGCGTAAAGTTGTTAATTACGCAGCGGGCGAAAACAAAGACTGTCAATTTGGCAACCGAGCAAGAAAAACAAAGCCGCCGATGGTATCGGCGGGCATTCGTTTGACGTTGCGAAAAGTGCAATCCCTGACGCCCCTCGCTAACGCGTCGGGTTGTTAGAGCTTCGGCCGATTCGCGATCCCGTCGTGGATGACCTTGAGCACGGCTTCGCGCTCGCTGCCGCTGAGGGTCATGCGCGGCGCGCGGACGTATTCTTTGCCAAGTCCGGTTTCTTGCACGGCGAGTTTGATGTACTGCACGAACTTCAGGTGTGTGTCCAACTTCATCAGCGGATAAAACCAGAGATACATCTGGCGCGCGGCTTCCCATTTGCCGGCTTGCATGAGTTCCCAGAAGTATTGATTCTCTTTCGGAAACGCGATCCCCGATCCGGCGACCCAGCCATCGATGCCCAACGCGGCCGATTGCAGGATCAGATCGTCGACACCCGAGAAGATCTGCAGCCGGTCGCCCAGCGCGATGCGGAGTTCGGTGATCCGCCGCGTGTTGGCCGAGCTTTCTTTGATCGCCACCAGGTTCGGCATATCCACTAGCCGTTGCAATTGCGGAGCCGTGATATCGACGTAGTAACCGACCGGATTGTTGTACAACATCCACGGCAGCTTGGTCGAAGTGCCGACGGTGCGGAAAAAGGTTTCTGCCTCGACAGCGTCGGCCTTGTAGATCATCACCGGCATGACCATGAATCCGGCGACACCGAGCTTTTCACAATCGCTCATGTAGGTCGTGGCGGCAGCAGTGCTCGTCTCGGCCACGCCCGTCAGTACCGGAATTCGTTTTCCAGCCACTTGGACGGCATGCTTGATCAATTGGCGTTTTTCCTCGGGGGCCATCGTTTGGTTTTCGCCCAGCGAGCCGGCCATGACGATGCCGCTGATGCCCGAATCAATCAGCACCTCGATGTGCTTGGCCGTGGCGTCGAGATCGAGCGCGCCGTCGGCCTTGAATTGGGTGGTGATCGCGGGAAAAACGCCTTGCCAGCGGGGAAATTGCGTTGCCATGTGTGGGTGAGCCAAGGAGCGAGACTAAGTACTTAGACTCAAATTAATCTAACAGTTGACCAAGGCTTTCACCATGCGTAAAAAACCGGGAATGACCTCGAAATTGTGTCAAATGACAAACGGCTTGCTAGTGTTCTTAGCAAGCCGTTTGTTGAATATATTCTTCTCAAAGAGGGTGCGTCAGCGTTTGGCCGGCACCGGCGCAGCCCCCAGATCCGAGGACGACCGCTTCGCCGGCTTCTTGTCGACGACGAGCGGCTTGGTGACGACAACCTGGTTGGCGAAGATTGCCTGGTTCGCCGTGATGCCTGGGCCTGCATAGAGGTGGCCTTTGACTATGAGTTTGTCTCCAGGCGATGCCAACTTCAAATCATCCATGTTAAGTGTCACGACGGTTGCCTCGTCGACCGGTAGCTTGAGCTTGCGCAGCTTGCCCGCATCGACGCGCAGTTCGAGCGTCTTGTCGCGCAGCGCAACGACGCGCGCCGCGAAGGTAAATCGCTCGCCCGTCGTCACTTCCGAGAACGGATAATCAGGTTTGGTCGAGAAGATTTCGATCGTGGGGATAGCCTGGTCGCTGGTGCCGTCTTCGTTGAGCTTGGCGGTCAACCGAACCAGCATTCCCGTGCGGAGTTGCTTGAGCGTGTAAGGCCCGTTGACTTCGATCTTCGAGACACCCTTGGGGTGGATTGTGATACTGGTGGGAACTTGATTCTTGTCGAGGACGATCAAATTGCCGCCGGTGTTGGATTGCACCACCGTGGTGTATTCTTCTTCGGCAATCTGGTTGACGTTGACTTTGTTGTTGATAATCACGGCGTTCAATTGGGCCTTGGTGCCGCGGCACGAGCCGGTGGCGAACATCCAATCGAACTTGGCTTTGATCGCGCCCGACTTGTAAAACGTCGGCCAGTTGATTTTGCCGTCTGGCGTGATCGGCGGCAGATCGGCATTCTCGTCGGCGTAGGGATTGAATGGCTTCTGTTGAGCCGCCGCGTGCGCGGCTAACGCTGCCAAGACCAACATTGCTAGCACGAAGCATCGCATCATTGTTTATGCCCTGCGGAAAAAGGCAAAATGCCGTTCAATAGAGAAGCGAAAAGGACGCACAACGTACTAGCATAGTCGAATCTGCGGGCAGATTGTCGCAGTCCCACGCCAATCTGGTAAAAATGCAAGCTTGGCCCTCGCTAGCGGCTCGATAGGGCATGAATATGGGCCGCGAAAAAATGCTCGAATTCGCCCTTGATCTTGCCTGAAAATGTCGATTTAAGTACTTATCTGCGGCCAGTTTTCGTTCTTTTCTCTCCTCTCATCAGGTCACGCAGGCCACTGTCCCCGCAACCACTCGCATCGTGCCGGGTTCCTCCCGACGCGCGCCCTGAGCCGCGCGTTTGGGACACTGCGCGCGTATGGCTGCGATTCGTTTGCGGATTCATGCTGTTGCTTGCCGCGGGCTGTCACACGGTCTTGCCAAGCAACGATCGCCACTGGCAGCCGGACATGGCCTCGCTGTCGACGACCGAGTTCAGCGGCAACCTCGCGACGGTGCGCAACATTCGCCACTGCGCGTATCGCAGCACGGACGACTTCGACGTGCGCTACTTCGATCAGCAAGTCGATCTGAATCAAATTCAAACCGTCGATCTGATCGTCGTGCCGTTCGGCGATTTTCCCAACCTGGCGCACGTCATGACGAGCTTCGGCTTGGCCGACGGGAGCTACATCTGCGTTTCGATCGAAATCCGCCGCGAGATTCACGAATCGTTCGATCCGGTCAAAGGCTTCTTCAACCAGTACGAGATCATGTACGTCGTTGGCGACGAGCGTGATCTGATTCATCTGCGCGCGAACTATCGCCGCGATGAAGTTTACATCTACCGTGTCAAAGCCACACCCGAGCAGGCGCAAAAGATGTTCGTCAGCATGATGCAGCGGGCGAACAAACTGGCCCGCGAACCGGAGTTTTATAACACGATCACGAACAACTGCACGACGAATGTCGTGTGGCATGTGAATGAGCTAGCGCCCAACCTGGTCCGTTACGGCAGCGAAGTCCTGCTCCCCGGCCACTCGCCGAAATTGGCGTACAGCCTTGGCCTGATTGAAAATCCCGAGAACAAAAGCTTCGAGCAAATCCACGCCGAAGCCCGGGTCACGGAGCAGGCATATCGGCATCGGGAGGATCCGGATTTTTCGCAGGCGATACGGAGGAGATAAGCGGCAAAATGTTGTTTAGCGGCGGAGCCCTCCGCTGCGCGTCGCCGCTAAACGAGCTTTTTGAGCGTGGATTCTTTCGCTACTTCTTTACCTGCTCCTTGAAAAACTTCACAATCAACTCCGGCGTATTCTCGGGATACTTGTGGCCTTCGTCGTGCAGGTAGATCACCACCGGCGTGCCGCTCTTGGACGAATACTTGAGGCAGCCTTTGTCCCAATCTTCGCCCTTCGTTTCGCAGCCGTTCATTTTCTTGACGCGGTCGAAGGTGCGCTCTTGCATCGCGTATTTGACGAGCGGGTCTTTCTCGCTCGCCGCATGGAACAGCGGCTTCGGTTTGGCATCGAGGAAGTAGATCCCCGCCGCCGCGGCGACCGGTGCGAACGCCGCGAACGTCTCGCCGCGTTTCGCCCAGAGCAGGTACGTGAACCCACCGCCGTTCGAGTGGCCCGTCGAGTAGATGCGGCTCTCGTCGATCGCGTAGTCCTTCTTCATTGACGCAAGGACCGCGTCGAAAAACTTCAGGTCGCGATCCTCTTGATCACCCGGCCCATGCTGCCAACCGTTTTTCTTGCCTTCGGGATCGGTCAGCTTCCCCGGCGTCGGCAGGCCTTGCATATAAACGACAACCGCTTCGGGCCAGGTCTCGTGGATGTGATGCGCCCGCGCCGCATGCTTCGCCGTTCCGCCATGCCCATGGAAATCGAAGACGAGCGGGACCTTGCCCTCAGTTTTCTTGGTCGGGGCGTAGACAAGGGCCTCGCGTTTGACGTTGTCGATATCCCAGGTCTTCGCGGTGGGTTCGGCCGCGTTTAGAGTCGTGGCAGTGAGAAAGAGCAGGGCGAAGTGGTAGGGTTTCATGGCTGAAAGTTCGAGAGGAAAGAATGCCCTTATATTCAACCCTCAGATGCAGAAAAGTCTCTCGCTTAAACTTCAAATTCGCTCCTAGGAATTCCCGATTGACGGATGATCGAGAGCAGAGTTCCCTTGCGCAATTCATCGTGATTTCGAACGGGAACAGTAGTCGTACCCCCGGCTGCCACTCGCTGCATAATCATGTGGCTTCCACGCTGCCGAACCAAGGTGAAGCCATGCAGATTCATAATCGAGCAAACCTCCTGCCCCGAGAGGACTCGCAATTTACCCACACTCCACCTCGACCTGCGTGACAAAAACATCCGTGCCTAGCCGTTCTTTGACTTCCTCAGGTGGAGCGCACTCGAAGAAGAGTTCTAGCGCCTCGCGCAGATTATTCTTTGCTTCCTCAACGGTATTCCCTTGGCTCGCGATGTCCAATTCGGGACAGAGCGATACAAAGCCATCACCTTCGCGGTGAATCACGGCGGTCAATTGCTTAGTCATATTTTCAAAGTATCCTCATTAGTTGTGCGTATCAAGTCTGAAGCTAGAGGATGTTACTTCGGAGAAGGTTCTGTAGCGGTTTTCACCATCTCCGGCCCAACCTCCTTGAACAGCTCCAACCACCCGAGCCAAACCGCGTTCTGTATCGTCGCCTTGCCGGACTTCTTGAGCTCCACCAACTCCGTCGGCGATTCGTCGGGCCAGTGGCCGATCCAGCCGTGAGCCGTACCATCAACTACTGCGAGCCCCTATCGTGCAATATAGAAAGCTCGCCCATTCATTTTGCGCGCTGCGCCACGATCGCCTGCAACTCCTTGGCAGTCAGCACACGATCGGTAATGTCCACATTTCGAAGCGAACCCACAAAGTGGCCGGAGGGCATCTCGTCGCGACCAATATAGAACGGTTCGCCGGAGTATCCAATCTTGAAGCCCAAGCCATAATTTACCGATCGGTTCATCTCGACCTCCTGTTCGATCCCATCGATATAGATTTTCGCGTCAGACGCATCACCCTTGGTGCAAGCCCACGTAACAGCGACATGGTGCCATTTCTTGGCTGACAACGCTGTTTTGGAGATCCAGTGCGCCTCTCGATTCTCTTTCACGTTACCGATTACTAGTGAGACCCTGCCACCATCTTGGACGCGAAGCAGATACGAGTTCCAATTCCCCTTCGACAGAGCCTTGGCCATGATGGGTTGCACTGCATTGATTTGCTCGGTGTTGAACCAAGCGGAAAGCGTCAGTGCCTGGAGGTGTAGTTCGTTGTGATCGTCCGCCTTGACGTGGTTCAAACCGTCTAGTTTATACTCCACCACCGACCTCCAGTCCGACAGGACTGCCGTCTGCGGCGACGGCCTACGTTTAGTCTTGCCGTCGTCGGGCAGAATGATCCAAGTCGTGGGCGGAATGTCGCGAACCAGATACAACACTCTGAAGCTGGCCACGACTTGCAATGTGTTGCATCCTTTGGCATCCGACGCACCCAGTTCAATGAATATAAAGCTAGCTTTAGACGAAGGTACCAGGCGTTTTCCATCCTGGACGAGTTCGATCTTGTCTCGCCCCTCGAATTCATAACCGTCACCTTTGGCGGCGATGGTCACCTTGCCGCCGTAGTGCTGGCTTGGTGTGGCAAGAAATTCTCCCTTCTCCCCATGGCGGCCCTCGTAAACCCGAAACTCCCCGACCCACGGATCACCCTGGGGTTTCCCGTCTTCCTTGACGGATTTGGATGCGTCCTCCGCGCGGCAGGTTTCGCTTTGATCGACAGAGATCCAGCCAAATATAAAGAAGATGATGACAACACCAGCCGCGAATTTGAGTTTCATCATCGTGGTATTGATCGCGTGGGAGAATGTGCTGACTCGCTCCGACAGTACGGAGCCGAGCAACTATCAACGAAACGGCTTCCGAGACGGGAAGCATTGTGGCAGCTGACAATAGATCTATTTGGGTCAGGCTATCCCGCGCACATTGTACTGTCAAATTCTTTCGCGCGTACGTTACAGAGTCGTTACTCGACTTGTTTTAGCATCTCCGGCCCAACCTCTTTAAACAACTCCACCCACGCGAGCCAAATTGCGTTTTGAATCGTCGCCTTGCCGGACTTTTAAACTTCGTCAAAACGGTGCGATTATTTGAACACCGCCCGAAATCCTGCCTGCTCAAAATGATGGTCCGCGGTCAGTGCATCCAGCAGACCGCGTTGTGTCATCACCGCAAAGGACGTGCAATCGGTTAGCGACCAATCTTTGTCTAAGCGGTTCTTGTACAACTCAAAACCAGCTTGATAGACGAGCGGGTCGAGTCCGACGACATCAAACATCGTCAGGCGATGAATGCGATCGATCGCCTCGATGGCGAATGGCTTCGTGCTCGATTGTGAAAAGGCATCGGCGAATTCCATCAGAATCCATTCCGTGGTCACGATGCGGCCAGTGAAAAAGTCTAAGTAGGATTTCACTCGTTGATGCGCAGCATCGCGCGTGTTGATCCACGCGATCAAACAGTAGGTGTCCAGAAAAACATTCATCGCTTTGGCGTCCCTAGCCGGTAATGCTCATGCTGGTCAGCCAAATCGGTCGGCAAATCGGGACAATCGAGCATCAGATCGCCGAAGATTTGTCCAAACGTTTTCTGATTGGCAACGATCATTGGTTCAAAGCGTACTCGCGTTCCTTCCTCAAGTGCCATCGCAGAATCCGGCACAATGACTCCGTTATGTACGACACCTTGAAGCTCCATATTCACACCTTGACTTGAGATTGATTGCTCGCCACCTTTGTTGCTTTCATAGTATTCTGCAATTGAAAATTTTCCAACCACGATTTATTGTCATTGATCGATTGGAATACATTACCTGCTATTTCCCCTTCACCATCTCCGGACCAACCTCCTGAAACAACTCCACCCACCCGAGCCAGATCGCGTTTTGCATCGTCGCCTTGCCGGACTTCTTGAGCTCCGCCAACTCCGTCGGCGATTCGTCGGGCCAGTGGCCGATCCAGCCGTGGGCGATGCCGCGGCTCTTGAGGAGGAACTCGCGTTCGTCTTCGACGGGGCAACTGAGCGGGAACGTCTCGCCGATGACGATCGGTTTGCCCCAGTCGAATTTCTTGAGCAGCTTGAGCTCTTCCTCGACCTTGCCCGTCTTGGGATAGAGATGCGGCGAGATGAAATCGAGTTGTTCGGCGATCGGCTTGTAGACGCCGGGGAACGGGAACATGCCCATCGTGATCAGATGCCGCTCATCGTGCTTGCGAATCGCGGCGATCATCGTCCGCGTCCAGTCCCCGATGATCGTCTCGGGCTTGCGCTCGCCCGGCGTTAGGCTCAGCCGCTGACAAAATTCGACATCGCCCATCCGGCCCATGTACCAGCCCTCTTCCGGCTTGCCGACGATGCCCGGCTCGTTGACCAGGTCGTACGCAAAGACCGCTTGGCTATCCTTGCACGCGTTGGCGATCGTCTCCCAGAAGAAGGTCTGCGCCTTCCAACGCGCCGCTTCGTCGAGCTTGTCGTACCACTCGGCGCGGTCCTTGATCTTGTAGCAGGCCAGGCCCGTGATCTTCAGGTAGATGCCGTTCGCTTCGGCGATTTTGAGGAGTTTCAGCAGCAATTGCACACCCTCGGGCTTCGTCTTGTCGGGCCCCGCCATGAGGTGCAAAAACTCGGGATGAATCCGCGCGACGTTCGTGCCCGCGGCTTTCATCTCGGCGAACTCGCGTTCAACACGAGCGGGTTCCTTGGCGAGCCGCTCTAGGATATCGACCGAGGCGTAGTTGTGGCCCCAGGGGATGAATTTCTCGCCCGTGGGCGAGAGGATGAAGCCCTTTTGATCGGGAGAGACCTTGATCGACTGCATTTCCGCCGCGTGAGCATTCAAGACGCAAAGGGCGAGTGTCAAAAACAAATGACAAAGTCGCGACGAAGAGTTCCGCACCGTATTCCCCTATTCGATGTGTGCGATTCGCTGGGCTGGGCCAGCTACAGCATACACCAATCGGGATAGGTTGGGAAAATCCTAACTCCCTGGCTTACGCCCTCGGGCTTTTATCCTACAGATACTTATGCGACCCATCGCACCCCGGCATTTTTTTCGAGTGGCCGCAGGTGCAGTCGTTCATCCCTTTGCCGTCGAAGATCCGCTCGCGGTATTGCTCGATCCGCGCGACCTTGGTCTTCGACTGCTTCGCCGCGTTAAAGAACATTAGGTACGCCCGCTGCCGACCCGGGGTGAGCGCGTCGAACGCTTTTTCGAACGCTGAATCGTTGTTGAAGATCTCTTGCAGTTCGTGCGGCATCGGCTCGGGTTCTTTTTTGAACTCGAACTTTGCGCCGGACTTTTCGAGTTCGATTCCTTCTTCGATCAGTGCTTTGAGCGCCGACTTGACCTTGTCGATTTCCTTGACGCTCGTGAACCGAATCACGCGGGCGGATTGCGTGTTTTCGCCCGGCTTGGCGAGGATGCCCTGAGGGTCTTTGAACTGCGCGCCCTTGAAGAAGCCGAGTGTGCAGCAGTTTTTCAGCTCGCCGATGATCGCGACGTTGTTGCCATCGTATGAGTAGCACGGCTGCCGCCATTTGATTCCTTCGGTGAGGCCGCCTTCGATCAAGATCGCGCGGAGCTTCGTCAACTCCGCCGGCCACTTGCTGGCGGTCTTGAGGAAGTCATCGACCTCGGGCGTCATTAGTTTATTCAGATCTTTTGTCATGGGATTTTTTGCCACTGATTAATACGGATGGAGCAACTGATTTTCACTGATCTGATTTTGATTGTAGCCCGTAGCGTTAGCGAGGGCGTCAACGTTTTATCAGGGGCTCTCGCAATCGCGACCTAATAAAATTGCTGATCAGTGAAAATCAGAATTATTATCACTGTTAATCAGTGGCAACATTCTGGGATTTTGAAATCAGTCCTATAATTGCCGGTCCTTTCCAGAGCAAAAGTCCCGTTACGATCACGACCGGCATGAAGATGAACCGAAAGTTGTCGCGGTACGGCACGACCTCTTCCGGCGGACCGTAGATGAACCCGACGAGCGTGAGGCCGAACACGATGTGAACCCAGCGGAGAATCGAGCGTTTGGTCGAGGCTTTCATTGTTAGTTAAGAGCGGGAGGGTGGGCGAAGGGGCACCAATTTAGCCCCCGGTCAATGACCGGGGGGACAAGACTTCGCACGTGTGCACGTGCCGAATTTCGTTTGACATCATTTAATGGGATTGAAAGATTGTCTTCGCTTCACGCGCTCTTCCCCCGGGTCATTGACCCGGGGCTAATGGGGAACATCATCGCAAAATCATTTCTTCGCCGCACGGCGTTTCGCGCTCGCTTCGACGATCGGCGTCATATCGGCAATCGGTCGAATCTCCCACGGGCCCATCTTCACGCCGGGATGATTCGACAACAGTTGAATCGCATGATTCTGGTCGCGTGCTTCGAGGATGATCAGGCCGCCGAGCAGTTCCTTGGTCTCAGCAAACGGACCGTCGAGGAGTTGCACCTGGCCGCCTTGATAGCGGAGCGTCGTCGCAGTATCGGCTCCTTGCAGCCCTTCCCCGGCGATCCAATGGCCGTTCTTCTTCAGGACTTCGTCATACGCGAAACAGTCATCCATCATCGCGAGCTGTTCGGCTTCGGATTTCTTCGACCAGCTTTCGACATCGAGGTATCCAAGGCACAGGTACTTCATGAGTTTGCTCCTTCAAGATTTGGGTGATGAAAGGGGAAGGTCATGAAGTAGTCGTACAACGAACGCGAATTTCGACAGGGTGGAGGATAAAAGTTTTAGCCCTGATCGAGCCGCAATGATCTGCGTTCGTCGGGACGTTGCTCGATTACCCAAGCCGCAGGATCTTCAATGATTTTTCCATCCTTAAAAGGAACATAAGTGCGCGGACCAAAAAAGCCATGCTTCATCACGAGCCAAAAGTCACCAACAAGTTTCTCGTGTACTCTCTCGACTTTCCATTTGCCCCTTTTAATCATTGGCGGATAGCGATAGGAAACCAATTCCAATCCGCCTTCGGAATCTAGCTGAAACACTGCGATATAGCCACGCCACAAGGCGGAGCTATGAGGCTTATCCGCTGGCGTTGGCTTATGAGCAAACTGATAAAACTCTCCCCAGCCATGATTCGTCTTGATGTCACCGCAAACAATTGCACGAAGAGCTAATCCTCCAAGGTTCACTCGGGGATGGTTATTTTCAAATGTATCGGGAACTTGCGCTGTCATCGTTTCAACACCTCGCCCAATTGCTTGAGCATCTTCGCCCACCCGTAACCCGCGCCGGCAAAGGCCTGGTCCGCGTACGGCTGCAACAGATCGAAGCCCGTGTGTTCGAAAAGCATCCTCGTTCCCGCGCCGTCGCGGAGGAGTTGAAAACTGACGCGCGTATCGACGACCGGTCCGCCGACGGTCCACGAAAAGACGAGTCGCCCGCCAACACTAGTTTTGTCGTCACTCTCGCGCGGCGGGTCGCATTCGAGGACTTCGCAGTTCACGGTGAGGCCTTCGAAGTTCATCTTCGGATTCGGCGGGACTTGGAAAGTAAATTGATGACCAACGCGCGGCTCGAAATCGTTGGGGTACATCCACTCGGCCAACATCTCGCGCGTCGTGAGCGCGGCCCAGACCGCTTCGCGCGGTTGCGGGAACGTGACTTCGCGTTGAATGGAGTTGTTCATGGGTTTATAGCCCGTAGCTTTAGCGAGGGAGTTCTTCTCTGGGTGCCACTGGCTCGGCCAGTGCTTTTTCGAGGACGTGATTTGTCGCCCTCGCTAACGCTACGGGCTACAAAATCACGCGTCATTTCTTCTTCGCCAATAGCTTCTGCAGCTTCTTGAATCGTTCGTCCCAAAACCGTTCGTACGTCGCGAGCCAATCGCGGACTGGGCCGAGTTGCTCCGGACAAAAGTGATACCGCCGTTCGCGCCCATGCCGCTCTTCGGTCACTAGGCCCGCATCGAGCAAGATTCGCAGATGCTGCGACACCGCGGGGCGGGTCATCGCAAAATGCGCGGCGAGGGCATTTACCGGTTGGTCGCCCGCGGCGAGCAAGTCGAGCATCTGCCGCCGGGCCGGGTGGCTGATTGCGGTGAAAACATCGTTGGCAAATTTAGCAGTGGCAACCATACGCAAGATTATCGGTAAGCATTCGCTTACCAGTCAAGTGTTTTTTTTCATATCTCGCGTCAATCCATCGGGATACACCACAGACTACGCTTGCTTGCCGAGACGATTAGTATCCTGATTCACAAAATCCAAAAATATTTTGCGATAAAATGCTGTTTTTGAGTCCGCTTTTTTCTTGCCGTTATTCTTCATTTATTCGATTTATTGCTGGGAATTCTTGCAATCAGTAGTTATATTCATTCACATTGGATAGGTCTTAGGGGATCAACTCTGAGAGCGCAACTTTGAAGATGTCGCACTTTTGAGGAGCAGCTAGTGAAGACTACAACATTGTCGTTTCTACCAGCATCATTATTGGTGCTATTTGCCGTTTTCTGTTGTTCGACAGAACTACACGCGGCCCTTCTACCGATTCATCCAACAAATTCTGTTCTGGCCGGCGGCGAATTCGAACCAGTTGGCGGTACGGTCATCGATACGATGACGATTCCTTTCGTCGCGCCGACTTTCTCAGGCTCGCTCAAGTCCGAAGTCATTGCGGGCGATCTCAGCAATCCCTACGGCGGACTGACATTCACTTACTTGCTTACGAACGATTTGACCAGTCCGCATGCTTTGGGGCGGTTGACCATCAACGACTTTACCGGTTTTCTGACCGATGTCAGTTATGGCCTTCCCAACACCGGGACTTTTCCGATTAGCTTCGACCGCTTCAACGCCTCGACCGTTGGAGTGAGCTTCAATTCGTTTCTGACGTTTGGCGATGGCCCGATTATTCCTGGCGATACCAGCGCCTTGATCGTGATCCAGACCAACTCGCCGATTTACACCACGACCACGGCTTCGGTAATCAACGGAAGCACCGGCTCGGCTTTGACCTTTGCCCCAATCCCCGAGCCAAGCACTTGCGTCGCGGCCGGATTGGGTTTGCTGCTGGCTGGCTGGTCGATTCGCCGACGAAGTGTCAAACGTTGAAAAGTTTGGCAAAGCTTTTGATAATAGAAAAAGGTCAGAACTATGAATTGAATAGTTCTGACCTTTTTTCATTGATGATAGAATGCCACAACCAACCTAATGAATCACTCGCCGCCAGCGGCCACGTTGACAATCGAGCAAACGATCATGAAACAAACATTGTCACTACTCGCTCTATTCTGCGGTCTTGGTTTGACATGCCCGCCGATACCATCGGCGGCTTTGTTGTGCGCCGCGGAACCCGCAACACCAGCGAAAGAACAGGCCAAGGAAACACCTAAAGCAGTTGCGGCCAAGGTCGAGTGGACCGTGCTCTTTGACGGCAAGACGCTCAAGGGCTGGACGGCGCCGAACTTCGGCCCGCAAGGCGAGGTCGAGGTCAAGGACGGCGCGATGCTGCTCAACTTTGGCGACGGCATTACCGGCATCACGCTCGACAAGAAGGTCGAGTTTCCCACCGCTGGTTACGAAATCGAACTGGCTGCGCAGCGCATCGAAGGGAACGACTTCTTTTGCGGCCTGACGTTTCCGGTGAACAAAACGAGCTGTACCTTTGTCGTCGGCGGTTGGGGCGGCACGGTGGTTGGTCTTTCGAACATCAACGGTCAAGACGCGGCCAACAACGACACGGCGACGTTCATGGATTTCAAAACCAAACAATGGTACAAGATCCGCGTCCGCGTCATTCCAGAACGCATCACCACATGGATCGACGACAAACAAATCTGCGACGTCGACATTCGCAAACTCGAAATCGATGTCCGAAACGAGGTCGAACTCTCCAAGCCGCTCGGCATCACGGCCTGGAAGACGACGGCCTCGGTCAAGGACATCAAGTACCGCAAGTTGAGCGCCGAGGAGCAGAAGGCGGCGCTGCCGAAAGAGGAATGAAGCAATGGATAATTGACAATTGATAATGGACAATGAATTGCTAAACAGCCCTCCACCTCAGAAAATTGGTTTGGCTCCCTCCCCCTTGCGGGGAGAGCTGGGGAGGGGGTTCTGAGTGTGCTATCTAAAACTCATGTCCTCCTCTTCCCGATGGGCATACCATCAGCAGGCTTTGGTTGGCGCTGTACACGGTTTGCTGTCATTCCAAGTTTTTTTGTCCGGTCTCGAACCACTAATCCCCAATCCCGAACCCCCAATCCCTTCTCCTGAGATAGCCCAATGATCTCTCGATTTGCTCTGCTCTGTTTCCTTGCTCTTGGCAGCAACCTCTTGGCCGCGGATGCGCCGGCGAAGATGAATGTCCTGTTCATCGCCGTCGATGATTTGCGGCCGGAGTTGGCTTGCTATGGACATCCTATAGTCAAATCACCGAACATCGACAAGCTCGCGGCCTCGGGCTTGCGCTTCGAGCGCGCGTATTGCCAGCAAGCGGTCTGCAGCCCGACACGATCGTCGCTGATGACCGGCCGCCGGCCCGACTCGACGCGGGTGTATGACCTGGTCACGCATTTTCGCACGGCGCTGCCCGAAGTGAAGACGTTGCCACAAGCGTTCAAAGAAGCGGGCTATCACACCGAAGGGATGGGCAAAATCTATCACGGCGGTTACGACGATGCGCCGTCGTGGAGCGCGCCGTCCTGGAATCCCGGCGGCAAAGGCAAGCAAGCCCCGGCGAAGCAAACAACCGCCGCACGCTTCCCGGGCGAGACACTGACGCAAGCTCCTAAGAAAGGCGCGGCCAAGTCCGGGCCCAAGGATGTGCCGGCGACGACGATCATCGAGGGCGATGGCGCGGCACTCGCCGACACGCGCGTCGCCGACCACGCGATCGAACGCCTCACGGAGTTGAAGAAAAAAGACCAGCCGTTCTTTTTGGCCGTCGGTTTTGTAAAACCGCACTTGCCATTCGTTGCACCGAAGAAGTATTGGGACCTCTACGATCCGGCGCAGATCACGCTGGCCAAAGAGAAAAACCTGCCTAAGAACGCGCCGGCGTTTGCTGGACACAACTCGGGCGAGTTGCGGAACTACAACGACATGCCGAAGGCCGAGCCATTCACGGACGATCAGGCGCGGCGCCTAATTCACGGCTACTACGCGGCGACGAGTTACCTCGACGCACAAGTCGGCCGCGTGGTTGATGCGTTGGAGAAGGAGGGGCTGGCCGATAAGACGATCGTGATCCTCTGGGGCGATCATGGGTGGAACCTGGGCGAGCACGGGATGTGGTGCAAGCACAGCAATTACGAAACGAGCACCCGCGTGCCGCTCTTGATTCGCGCGCCGGGTTACGAGCAGAGCAAGGGCCAAGCAACGCGCGCGCTGACGGAGTTCGTCGACATCTACCCGACGTTATGCGAGCTCTGCAGCGTGAAGCCCGACGCGGCGATCGAGGGGAAGAGCTTCGTCCCGCTCCTGAAAGATCCAAAAGCGACTGTCAAAACCGCAGCGTTTAGCCAATATCCGCGGCCGATGCCCGAGCATGGCCCGGCGATGGGTTACGCGGTGCGAACGGATCGCTGGCGGTATGTCGAATGGCGCGCGAAAGCGGACTGGCGCGCGAAGAAAGACGGCCACACGGTGCTAGAACTGTACGACCACGAGAAGGACCCCGATGAAACGATCAACGTCGCGAATGATCCGGCGAACGCCGAAGTGGTCAAAGAACACGCGGCGCTGCTCAAGCCGATCATGCCAAAAGAATAGGACACTGATTTTTATGATGTGACTGATACACACTGATCAGCAAAGACTTTTTTGGAATTTGCTTATCAGTGAAGATCATAAAATCAGTCCCATCAGTGTCCCATTCAGGATTTCTTCGCCTCGAGCGCAATGATCCCGCGGACGATTTTGGTAAGCTTTGGTTCGGCCGATTTGGCGGCGGTGATGACTTCTTCGCCGCTCGCTTTGTCGAGCGAATCTGGTTTCGCGACGTTGGTCACCGTCGAGAGCGCCATGACCCGCAAACCGGCGTGGACCGCGGCGATTGTTTCGGGCACAGTCGACATGCCGACGACATCACCGAGTTTCCGCAGCCAGCGATACTCAGCGCGGGTTTCGTAATTCGGACCCATCAGGGCGATGTAGACGCCGCGGTGCGCGGCGAAGTTTTCCCGCCTCGCGATTTCGAGCGCCGCCTCGATCAACTCGGGATCGTACGGCCGGCACATGTCCGGAAACCGTGGGCCGAGCCGGTCGTCGTTCACGCCCATCAACGGGCTGATTCCGCCCATCAGATGAATATGGTCGTCGATGACCATGATGTCGCCGCTGGCGTAATTCGGGTTCATCCCGCCGCTGGCGTTGCTGATGATGAGGAGTTTGATCCCGAGTTCCTTCATCACGCGGACGGGGAGTGTGACTTGTTCTAGGGCGTAACCTTCGTAGGCATGGAAGCGTCCTTCCATCGTGATGACAGGCGTGCCGTCAATCGTGCCGCAGACGAATTGGCCCTTGTGGCCGAGTGCCGTCGAATGCGGGAAGTGCGGAACCTCGCCGTAGGGGATCGTGACTTCGACTTTGATTTCGCGCGTGAAGTTGCCGAGCCCCGTGCCGAGGATTACCCCGACGAGCGGCGTTTTGCTCCAGCGCTGGCGGAGGTAATCGGCCGCGGCTTGAATCTGCCCAACGAGGTGCTGCATCGACGCGAATTTGTTAAGGAGACGTTCCCGCAAGATGAGGATAAGATAACACTGCAAGTCAATCGTCTCAAGTTCCTGAATGACCCGGTTAGCCCCGACGCGCAGCGGAGGGCCTCCTTAGGATAGCTTTTTCATGCATTCTCCCCTCGATATCAAAGCCCTGCGTGAGCAATTGCTCTTGCGGATTACTTGGGAAGACTCGCAGACCCGCGACTACCCGTTCTGGGACTTACGCTGCGGCTGCCGTTGTGCCGGATGCGTGGATGAGAACACGGGGCAGCGAATCCTCGTCCCGGCGAATGTTCCGCGTGACATCACCGTGCGCGATGCGAAGCTCGTCGGCAATTACGCGCTGAAGATCACCTGGTCCGATGGGCATGACCAGGGATTGTATGCATGGGATTATCTTTTTGGATTCGTCGGCGAGCCGAAATAGCAGCCCGACGCGTAAGCAAGGGAGACTGCGTTATTCGCTCGCCGCGGGAAACTTCAGCGCCTTGACCGAAGCGTCGCGGTATTTGCCTTCGAATTCGAGTTGCAGGATGACTTCATCGGCGGTGACGAGTTTTTCGAACTCGTCCTGACTGGCAAAGGTCTGCCCGTTCACGCTGACGATGCGATCGCCGACTTTGACGCCGGCTTGCGCGGCCGGAGAACCGTCCATCACGCGCAGCAGATACAGCATGCCCGGCTCCGCGTCGTCGTCGCGCCAGGTGATTCCCCAACGCACCGGTTCGCCGCTGAGCTTGAGCGGCAAATCCAACGGCTCGTCGTTGCCGGCTCGTTGCACCCGCATCGTCACATCGGCCGGAGCCGCGAGAACCTGATGCCGAAAGCTATCGGTGCTCGTGATCGGGTTCCCTTCGAGCGACAACATCCGATCGCCGACTTTAAGACCGGCCAGCGCGGCCGGACTGCGCGCGGCGACTTCGATCACTTCCAGACCCTCGCTGGTTGTCTCCGCGTCTTTCCAACGCACACCCAAGCGTCCGCCGAGCGGCGGCAAGCCGCGTTCCTTTTGCGTCCGCATGTCCGGCGTTTCGCGGCGCGACGCGTCGCGGAACGATCCAATCGGCAACTCATCAGCCAGCTTCACCGTGATCTCAAAGAGCAACTTCGAGACTCGCTCGATCCCTTCGATGTTCAAGGTCTGGATATCGTCGCTGGGGCGATGGTAGTTGTCGTGCAAGCCCGTGTGCAGCATGATCACCGGAAACTTCGCGTCGAAGAATGGGTGATGATCGCTGTCGGCTTTCATGACCCAGGTGTAATCCAACCGCAGCGGGTCGGATTGGTTGGCTTGGCTCACGAGATTCCGCCAGCCGGCGGCGGTTCGCGTGCCGTAGACTTCGACCTTGTCCTTGCGCAGGCGGCCGACCATGTCCATGTTGATCGAAGCCTTGAGCTGTTTCAGATCGACCGTCGGATGCTTGAGCCAATGCTTGCTCCCGAGCAACGCAATCTCTTCGCCATCCCACCATGCCAAGATGATCGAGCGCTTCGGCGCGACCGGCAGCTTCTTGAGCGCCTGGGCCAGTTCCAACAGCGCGGCGGTGCCGCTGGCATTGTCGTCGGCGCCGTTGTGAATGTAGCCGATGGGGCCGTTGCTATTCTTGGCGTTGCCGTACCCAACGTGATCGTAGTGCGCGCCGATAATGATGTATTCGTTTTTTAATTCCGGATCCGAGCCGGGGATCAACCCAATGATGTTCCGCATATTGCCGTCGAACGGCTGGTCGTAGCGTTTGTTACCTGCGCCAGGAGCGATGTCCATCGCTTGGAGTTGTTGAATCAAATACGAGCCTGCGGCGCGGCCGCCGTTGGTTCCGCTGTTTCTGCCTTCGAGCGCATCGTCGGCTAGAAATTCGACATGCGTGCGCAGGTCGTTGACCGTGATGCTCTCCAGAGCCGTGCGCCGCGCCGCGGTAATGTTCGCCAATTCGGCCGCAGAGACCTGCGCCGCCAATTGCACGAGCAGGATGCCCAAGACCGCCAGCAAGTGTTGTATTCGCGTCATTGATCCGTCAATCAACGTGGCCGCGGACTCCGAAATCGGAAACGCCGGCAACTGGCGGAGTGGCGGCACAGAGGGCCAAAAGCCGGCGGAGGTGTCACAATCTATAGCAAATACGACAAGTTGCTGCACTAGCAATCTTCGTCGCTGATTATGTGAGGATTCCAACGTCTTTCAATCCAAGGTCTTACGACCTTGGCTACTTTGCCATTCGGCTTGCAACATTTGGGAATTCCAGGCAAGTTATACAGTCTTCCCAGTTTGATACTAACCCAACGCGTAAGCGAGGGCGTGTCAAAATCACCGTTCGCCCTTGCTTACGCGTCGGGTTGGGATGAATTCGCCAGTACTACAATATTCAGCCCAACCACCATCGCGCGGAGCTTGTGCATGGCCGCACCAATGAAAACCAATCCGTCGGGCAAGGAACCAGCCACGGTGGTGAAACCTTACATACCCGCCACGGAAGCGCCGGCGGAACTCACATGGTCCGCAGTATTACTCGGGGCGATCCTGGGCATCATCTTTGGCACGTCATCGCTCTATCTCGTCCTCAAGGTCGGGATGACGGTTTCCGCTAGCATCCCGGTCGCGGTGATGTCGATCACGCTTTTCCGTTGGCTCTCGCGCATGTTCGGCCTGCGGCCCGCGACGATCCTCGAAAACAACATCGTGCAAACGACCGGCTCGGCCGGCGAATCGATCGCGTTCGGCATCGGCGTGACAATGCCGACGCTGCTATTACTCGGTTTCGAGATGGAAGCGGTGCAAGTCATGACCGTTGGCGTCCTCGGCGGCTTGCTGGGCATCTTGATCATGATCCCGCTGCGCAAGGCCTTCATTGTCAAGCAACACGATGTCTTGCCGTACCCCGAAGGAACTGCGTGCGCCGAAGTGCTCATCGCCGGCGAGAAAGGAGGCTCAACTGCCAAAACCGTGTTCTTTGGTTTTGGTTTGGCTTTTCTGTACAACGCATTGATGTCTGTCGGGAAACTTTGGGAACGCGAAGTCGCCTGGGATGTCGCATATAAGACGACTGACGCTGAAACTGGGATTAGCAAGATCCATGAACTTCCCGGCGGACAAGTCTCTGGCGAATTGACACCCGAATTGCTCGGCGTCGGGTATATCATTGGACCCAAGATCGCAGGCATCACCTTCGCAGGTGGTTTGCTCGCATATCTTGTGCTTCTGCCGACGATCAAGATGTTTGGCAGTGAAGTGCCGAAAGTGATCTATCCGGCGACAGCGGAAAAAGAATTGATCGAAGGAAAAGTTGAT
Organism: Pirellulales bacterium; assembly: GCA_041736895.1. Lineage (GTDB taxonomy): Bacteria > Planctomycetota > Planctomycetia > Pirellulales > JALHPA01 > JANRLT01. The sequence continues at coordinate 32,448 of JBGSSS010000213.1, read as the reverse complement.
CCGACCGACGCCGGCCTTATCAAGAACATGACGCCGGACAAAATTCATCACAACTATATTCTTTATATCGGAGCAGGTGCTGTCGCGACGGGCGGGATCATCAGCATGTTCCAAGCCTTGCCGATGATCCTCGGCTCCGTGGTCGCCGGTTTGCGCGATTTGCGCGGCGGGAAAGAAGACCCCGCCGTGAACTCCGCCAAGAAGACGCTGCGAACCGAGCGCGATCTGCCCATGGGCTTTGTCGTCGCCGGATCGCTCGGTTTGCTGGCGGCAATGATGGCCGTGCCGCAACTCGGGTTAGGTTTCAATACCCAAGGGGCAATCGGCGCGGGGTTAATTCTGGCCTTTGGGTTTTTGTTTGTCACGGTATCGGCTCGCTTGACGGGGTCGATTGGTTCTTCATCAAATCCGATCTCGGGCATGACAATCTCGACGCTACTGCTGACGTGTTTGATATTCTTCGCGATGGACAAAACGGGCAAGGCCGACACGCTCACCGCAATCATCATCGCGGGCGTTGTTTGTGTTGCATCGAGCAACGGCGGAACAACGGCACAAGACCTGAAGACGGGTTATCTCGTCGGCGCGACGCCGCGCTCCCAACAATGGGCCATTTTGATCGGCGCGCTCACGTCGGCTCTGGTCATCGGGTTCACGCTGATCTTTTTGAATCAAACAGGCACGATCTACACCAAAAATCCAAGCGAGTTGCCCAAGATTCCGCCGCTGACCGAAGCGCAGCTCAAGGATCTCAAAATGGAAAAACCGGGCGGGGAATATGGCGATCCAAATTCAAAACTCTACGATTCGAACGACTACTATGTCTACTACGCTAAAGAAGGCGACTTCGACGGCCAGATCAAGGCGGGAAAATACCTAGTCGACAAAGCAGGCGTCTTTCAGTTCTACGCCGACTCGCCAATCAACGGTCGGATTAGCATTCCAATCACGACCAAATCTTATGAAGCGGTCACCGAAACGCCGAAGATCAAAGCCAACCCGATTGACCCGAACTTTCTCCGCGCGCAAAAACAGGAAAAGCGATCGGATGACGATAAAACCTACTTCGTCATCAATGTGAACAAGGCGGGCGAGTTGCTCGACTTCGATCCTGGCGTTTATCTCGCGGATGAGACGGGGATCGTTCGCTTCAAGGTGAATTCCAAAACGGACACCAAACGATTGACCGATAGCGAAGCGGAAACGGCGACCAGTTCGACTAGTGGACGAGAATTTTACAAGGCTCCGAAGCCCAAACTGATGCAGGTCATCATCGATGGCGTGCTGAATCAGAAACTGCCCTGGTCCTTGGTCATCTTGGGCGCCTTGATCGCGATCGTGTTGGAACTGTCGGGGATTCCTTCGCTGCCATTCGCTGTGGGGATCTATTTGCCGCTGGCCGTTTCGACGCCGATCTTTATCGGCGGGATGATTCGCTGGCTGATCGAATGGCGAACGAAGACTTCGGCCGCAGAAAGCGACACCAGTCCCGGCGTGCTTTTAAGCTCCGGCTACATCGCCGGCGGGGCCATTGCCGGAGTGCTTTATGGGTTTCTCCAAGGAATCTTTTCTAAAGACCAAATGGAGATGTTTAGCATCAGAAAGTTTTTCTCCTCGGAATTAGGAGAATCCTGGGAACACTACAAAAACGAAATCCCGTTGATTCCCTTCGGCATATTGGTTCTGATTCTACTAATGGTCGGCCTCGGTTGGCTCTTCAGCGGCAAAGAACGTCCGCCGAAGGAAAAAGTTCCGAAGCCGGACACGCCGAAACCAACGCAACCCGCGGCTCCGCAGAAACCCGCCGCACCGTCCCCCAAACCGAACGACCTGGAGCGGCGTAAGTAGTGTGGGCTTCAGCCCACACGAAATGCCTCCGTGGCATGGGTTTTAACCCACGCGAAAAGCATGTTGTTCAGCGCAACACGCGCGAAATTACATTATCCTTTTGCAACGCAACTCCCCCCCCGTCATTGACGGGGGGCTAATGTTTGAAACAATCCACACATATCAATACTTTTTTCATGAGCCCCTACATGTCCTTCACACGCATCGCCCTGCTATTAGCATTCGCCCTGACGCCCGTCATGACAACATTCGCCGACGAAGGGATGTGGTTGTTCAACAACCCGCCGCGCAAGATCCTGAAAGAAAAATACGGCTTCGAGCCGAGCGACGAATGGCTGACGCACCTGCAAAAGAGCGCCGTCCGCTTCAACAGCGGCGGCAGCGGGTCGTTTGTCTCGGGCGATGGGCTGGTCATGACCAACCATCACGTCGGGGCCGATGCCTTGGCAAAGCTGACCACGTCCAAGAATGATTACCTGAACGACGGTTTCCATGCCAAATCAGAAAAAGACGAGATCAAGTGCCTCGACCTCGAATTGAATGTCTTGCAAAAAATCACCGACGTCACGGACCAGGTCAACACCGCGGTGAAGGCCGACATGAAGCCCGAGGAAGCCGAGAAGGCGCGCCGCGCGGCGATGAACAACATCGAAAAAGAAGCGACCGACAAGTCGAAACTCCGTAGCGACGTCGTCACGCTCTATCAAGGCGGGCTATACCATCTTTATCAGTACAAGAAGTATACCGACGTTCGGCTGGTCTTCGCGCCGGAGCAAAAAGCGGCGTTTTTCGGCGGCGATCCGGACAATTTCGAGTTCCCGCGGTATGACCTCGATATCTGTTTCTTCCGCGCGTACGAAGACGGCAAGCCGGTCAAGCCGGAGCATCATCTGAAGTGGAGCGAAGCGGGGGCGAAGGAAGGCGAACTGATTTTCGTCGCCGGTCATCCAGGCAAGACCGACCGCCAAAACACCGTCGCGCATCTGGAATACATGCGCGATCGCCAGTTTCCGGTGATGCTCAACATGCTCCGCCGCCGCGAGGTCATGCTCAATAATTACGCCGAACGGAGCGATAAAAACGCTCAAGAAGCTCAGGACGAACTCTTTGGCATCCAAAACAGCCGCAAGGCGCGCCTCGGGGGACTCGCCGGCTTGCAAGATCCCAAGGTCATGAGTGCCAAGCGCGCGGCCGAAGAGAAACTTCGTCAAGCGATTGCGAAAGACACCAAGAACGCCGAAGCGGCGAAGGCTTTTGAAACGATCGACCAAGCCTTTGAAAAGTTCCTGCCCGATGTCGTCGAGTTCAACTTGCTCGAACAGAATGCGGCCTTCAATTCGCAACTATTTCATATCGCGGTCGAACTTGTCCGTTTGGCCGATGAACTGCCCAAGGCGAACGCGGATCGGTTGCGCGAGTATCGCGAGTCGGGTTTGGATTCGCTGAAGCAAGAACTCTTCTCGCCCGCGCCGATTTATGACTCGCTCGAGATTGCGAAGCTGGCCGACTCGCTCGGGTTCTACATGGAGATGCGCGGCGGCGAAGGCCCCGTGACGCCTTATGTGTCGCCGGAATCCAAGCGTTATGCTGAAATGCTCAGCAAGGTCATGGACGGCAAATCGCCGCGCACCCGCGCTGCGGAACTCATCAACGGCACGAAGCTCAAAGACGTCGCCGAACGCGAACGCTACTTCAAAGAGGGCAAGAAAGCGATCGACGCCAGCACCGACCCGCTGATCAAACTCGCGAAGTTGATCGACCCCGCCGCGCGGGCGGCGCGCAAGAAATACGAAACCACGGTCGAAGAACCGCTGCGGCAATCGTACGCGAAACTGGCCAAGGCCCGCTTCGCCGCCGAAGGAACCGAATCGTATCCCGACGCCACGTTCACGCTCCGCCTCGCCTTCGGCACCGTGAAGGGTTACACCGAAGACGGCAAGCAGATTCCGGCTTGGACGACACTCGGCGGGACGTTTGAACATGCCGAAAAGCATGGCAACAAAGACCCGTTCGAGCTCCCGGCCAGCTGGATCAAGAATAAGGGCAAGCTCAAACTCGGGACGCCGTACAACTTTGTCAGCACGGCCGACATCATCGGCGGCAACAGCGGCAGCCCTGTCGTGAATCGCGCGGGTGAAGTCGTCGGCATCATCTTCGACGGCAACATCCAGTCGCTGGTCCTCGATTTTGCGTACTCCGATGAGCAGGCTCGCGCGACGTCGGTCCATTCGGCCGGCATCCTCGAAGCACTGCGCACGATTTATCAAGCCGATGGGTTGGTCAAGGAATTGACGAGCGCGGGGAAGTAAGAGCGAGAATTTTTGAGCCTCTCGTACGACGGACTTCCAGTCCGTCACAGAATTACCCGGTATTTCGACGGACTGGAAGTCCGTCGTACGGTTTACTTCATCGTTCCTCGTTCATCGTTTCTGTGACCGCTCCCCGCTATTGCCGGCCCGAGGTTTGGGATCATTTCACGACCCAGGTGCCGCTGCTGCATCACACCCAAGGGCTGGTCGAAGCGGCGTGCGCCGTGGCGTGGCAGGTTGACCCATTGCTGAAGATTGACGAAGTCGGCACAAGCCTCGACGCGCTGGCCGTGCTATCATCGCGCGGGTTGCATTCACATTCGCCGCTCGCCGCCGTTTCGCACATGCACCGCGAGTTGTTCGAAGAACTCGGCTTCACCGGCAATGCCGAGAATTACTACTCGCCGAGGAATAGCCTATTACCCGCCGTACTCGAAACGCGCCGCGGGCTGCCGGTGATTCTGTGCCTGATCTACAAAGCGGTCGCCGAGCGGATGGGTCTAACCGTCGAGGGGATCAACACGCCGGGGCATTTTCTCGCGGCGGTGCGGACCGAAGAGGACTGGATGATCATCGACCCGTTTCAAAACGGGCGCATGCTCACCGTCGCCGAAGCAGGGCGGCTGATCGAAAACGTCACCGGCCAGCCGCAGAAGATCACTTGGGAAGACCTGCCAATCGCCGATCATCCGCTGTGGCTCGCTCGGATCATCTTGAATCTGATCGGCATTTACGAGCGCACGGGTGAGCAGCAGAACTCGGCGGCAATGAAGGAGATGCTGCAATATCTGACGGAGCGGTTGCTTAAAAAATGAAGAGCCGGATGGCTCATTCACTTTGCGGCTTCCCATCGGATTCTTTCTTCTCACTCTGGCGAGTCAATGCAAATGTTGGCACGGCGAGGACCGCGCCGATGATCGGACCCGAAAGGTAGATCCAAAGCGAATCTCGCGCCGCGCCAGGACCGCTGAAGAGAGCCGGGGCCAACGAACGAGCGGGGTTCATCGACGCGCCGCAGATCGGCCCGGCAAAGAGCGCTTCAAGCGCGATCACCGCGCCGACCGCGATGCCGGCGGTGATTCCTTTTTCCTTGGCCCCGGTCGAGACATGCAGGATCACCAGCATCAACGCCCAAGTGAGCCAAATCTCCAGCACCCAGCATTCATCTCCATATGCCGAGTTGAACGGAGTTGTGGCGCCGAAGTTGACGGCTTTGCCAAGTGGAAACATGGCAAAGAGCAAGCCGCTCGCGGCAATCGCCCCCAGGCACTGCGCGATGATGTAACCCGGGACGTCGCGCCAAGCAAACCGCCGCGCGACGGCAAAACCCAGCGTGACCGCCGGGTTGATGTGCGCCCCAGAAACATCGCCGAACGTGTACGCGATGGCCAGCACGACGAGTCCAAAGACGAGCGCGATGCCCGGATGAGTGATCGCTCCCGGATTCGCGGGTGCGGAAAGTTTTGCTGCGACTTGGTTGGCGAACTGAGTGGGATTCAACAAGTCTGGATTGAGTTGTGCCGCGGGATTGGCAAGCACGTTCGGCAAGGGGACGGGTTCCTTGCTCATGTGATTGAAGACAATTGCCGCCGTCCCGGCAAAGACCAGAATGAAGGTGCCGATGAATTCCGCGAAGAGTTTGGTGCGCATGGGTTGAAAGAGAATTGAACCTGGGTCGTTCGTTTTTTATGGCAAGACCGTTGGGCGGTCAAAAGTCATCTTCGTTCAATCGTAGCCGAGTTCCGTCAGTTCGTCTTCAGTCATCCCCACATAGTGGCCGACTTCATGGAGCACGGTGATTCGAATTTGCCGCAGGAGTTCCGCGGTGTCGACTTGGCCCTCGTCATCGGTCGCCAGAGCCATGTTCCCTTCGCGAAAGAGATAAATCCGATTCGGCAAGTGATACCCTGCGTCGACCGATTGTTCAAGCTTGGGAATGCCCTCGAAGTAGCCGCAGAGTTCGTCACGAGACTCGAGACCTTCGGCTTCGCAGATCTCAGGCGAAGGGTAATCCTCGACGATGAGCGGTATTTCGTCCAAAACCGACTTGGCGAGCGGCGGCAATTCGCCAAGGACTTGATCCAGATAGCGATCGAATTCAGCTCGTTCGGCGGCTTTCATAGCCCTGCGTCTGGGAAAGAAAAATGGCGGCGGCGAATGTTTTCTGCTGGCATCTCTTGGTGGGTATCCCGTAAATTAGGAAAGCCAGCGGCGATTGTCGAGGCGCATTCCTTCCCGTGGAGTCCATTCTCATGATCTTGCCAAGTTATACTTCTCGCACCATGCTATTGCTCATCGCGGCGTTGGCCCTGGCCATGATGATCTTGGTGTTGGCTTTGCAGGGCAGTGGTTGGGCGATTGCCGTGGCGGCGATCCTCGGTTTTGCGGCCTTACTGCTGATTGTTCATGGCGGGTTCTTTGGGTTAATGTATGCGATTGGATCGTTGCCCGCGTTTCGCGATTCGTTTACCCCGCCCTTGGTGCCCGGGGCGGAACAGGAATCGACCGCCGCGCGGCGGCCGTTGAATCAATTTTCGGTGGGGGAGTGATTGTCTAGCTTTTTGCCGCGCGAAATTTGGTCAGTTACTCGCTTCTCTCAAGATATTTTCATGGGCAGTTTCGCCATCGATACGAGCATCAAATTAACGCGGCTCTCCGCGCTCGGCATCCTGCTGCTGTTTGCCGTCAACGGTTCAGCCGCGCATGCCGGAGGCGAGTCGCTCTTGCTGCCGGGGTATGTGATGCCGCGCGGAACAACACCGCCGCTCACCGTAGGAACTCAAGCACTTCCTACCGTGCTGCCCGGTTGGGCTAAGGCCAAACCCGGCTTTGCTTTGCAGCCGAATCGGTCGGGACTTAAATTGATCATCGACAACAGTTGGCCGGATCTGCCGGGCTATCGCATGGTTCGAATCGAGTTCCTCGCGAACTCGATCGACACGGAAGACCGTAAGCTAAAAGTGCAGATCAAATTTCAGACCTCGAATTATGGCCGGGCGTTGATGACCGTCACCTCGGACGAGATCGTGCTTCCCGCCGGTCAGTCTGCGGTGAAATATCAACTCTATTTCCCAAGTCAGAGCCAACCGCGGATTCACGAAGTCCGCACCACCGAGGATGGCGAAGCTTGGTCCGATTTGTCCTGCACGATCAACACTTATACAGGCCAATCGAATGTCAGTTCTTTGGCCTATTTGGATCTCACGGGCTTGCGGACGAATGCGCTGGCTGTGAATTCGAACGTGAATGTGAATGGAGCCATCGGATTCAGTGCAGCGCCAGGATACGTCAATCAAGGCGATTCTCACGAATATCGCAGCGGGGATACATTCGCCTACCCCGTAAACTCGGGCTGGAGCGGGATTCGCGCCGATGCCGAGTTGCCGAACAATCCGCTCGGGTACGCTTGTTTCAACACCGTCTTTTGCTTTGCGGAACAACTCGAAACACTTCGTGAAGATTACCCAGCGCAATGGACCGCGTTGCGGAGTTGGGTGGCGACCGGCGGGAAACTGCTGGTCTGGCCCGGCCAAAGGAACAATGCCGAATCAACTCTGCAGACGCAATTGAAGCTAGATCGTCTTTTTCCCCACGGCGAAGGGTCCGCGTCAGAAACACCGAGCGCTTCTTGGAACGACAAAAAAATCAGCGCGACTCCCGATGAGATTAAACTGCAGCAAAACAATTACAACGGAAATCGCCGTTTTGCAAATCCGGCAGAGCCCGCTCCGCTCCCTGGGAATTTCAACAATCCGAACGGTGCTTTAGGCCGACAAAGGGACGTGGTCTTTCCGGAACGCGACTGGTTCCAGGGGACACTCACGGTGGTGTCGGATGATCAACGCGTCGACGCCATTTACGCCCATTTGCACAACGCGACGCAACAACCGTTGCCCGCCACACCAATGCCGAAAGTCGGCTTGCCGCCGATAACCATGTTCCAGGTGTTGATCACGTTGTTTGTGATTCTGATCGGCCCGGTCAATTATTTTTACTTCAAGCAAAAGAAGAAAATGAACTGGCTGCTGCTCACGGTGCCGGCGGGAGCACTGGCGATCACCGTGTTGCTGTTGGCCTACACACTGCTGAAGGACGGCATCGGCGTTCGAGCCTGGCCGCAAAGTTACACCGTTTTGGATCAAGTCCAAAAACTCGCCGCGACCCGTCAGCAGCTTTGTCTCTTTGCCGGCGTCACGCCCGGCGATGGTTTGCGCTTTCGCCCGCAGACGAAATTCGACGACCTCAGCGAAGACCACACCACCAATTACAACTATCGTTACCGCGACTCGCGGAATTGGGACTACTCCTGGGATCAGCCTACGGACGGTAGCTCCGGAATCAGCGGTAGCCAAGGAATCACTGAGCAGCATTTTCGCTCGGGTTGGCTCCCGGCACGGACACGCAAGTTATATGAAACATGCGAATTCGACGCCTGCCAACGAGAGTTGCAAATTCAGATCACGGGCGATTCCTGTCAGTTGGCCAACAAGCTGGGATCAAAAGTTCTCGCCGTTTATGTCGCCGATCCGGATCGCGTTTGGAATGCCACTGAAATCGCGGAGGAAGCAAGTGCTTCGGGCAGTTTGCTGGACAAGTCCCAATTGCAGAATTTGCAGAAATCCCTAGAAACACTGGTGCATTTGGATCGCCCCATCGACTTCGACGAAAACCTGCGCAGCCTGCTGCCCACGCAAGACAAGACGGCGATCGAACGGTTCATGGGCCTGCGTAAACTGCATCCGCGCGTTTATCTTGCGGTCGTCGAACGCTGGCCCGATTTGCAATTCGGCGTCGCCAACTCGACGGTTGAATCGTGGGGACCGCATATCATTTTGGGGGTCTGGTAATGCACCCGGCGATTGAAGTTCGGAAATTGCACCGCTTTTTTGGCGAGACCCACGCGGTCAACGATGTTTCGTTTGCGGTCAAGCGCGGTCAGGTGTTTGGTTTCATCGGACCCAACGGTGCGGGCAAAACCACGGCGATGCGAATTCTCTCGACGCTCGAATTGCCGCACTACGGCGATGCGTATGTCGATGGGTTCTCGTGCGTGAATGACCCTGATCGCGTACGGATGCTGCTGGGGTTCATGCCGGACAGCTATGGCGTCTATCCTAATGTCAACGTGCGCGAGTACCTCGATTTTTTCGCCCGAGCATATGGCTTGCGCGGCGCGGAGCGGCATGCATCGCTTGATCGAGTGATGCGGTTCACGCATCTCGATGAGTTGGCCGAAAAGCCGATCACCGGTTTGAGCAAGGGGATGAAACAGCGGCTCTGCCTGGGCCGAACGATCATCCATAACCCGGCCGTGTTGGTGATGGACGAACCGGCGGCGGGTTTGGACCCGCGGGCGCGCATTGAACTCCGCGAGATGATTCGCCAGTTGGCCGACGACGGCAAAACGATCCTCATCAGCTCGCACATCTTGACCGAACTGGCCGAGATGTGCGACATCGTCGGGATCATCGAGCAAGGCCGGATGCTGGCTACAGGAACCGTTGATCAAATCCTGAACAATCATACGCAAACCGGCGATCAGCGGCGCAGTTGGCTGCGCGTGCGAGTGCTCGGCGGCGCGGCCGCAATCGTCACTTGGCTGGAACAGCGGCCAGAGATTTCGAATCTCCAAATCAATGGCGATGTCGCCGCGTTTGAATTCCTGGGCGAGGAAACGGACGAAGCACAATTGTTGCGTTCGCTGATTCAAGCCGAGTTTCCGATCCATTCGTTTGGCAGCCAGAATAAGTCGCTGGAAGAGGTCTTCATGCAAGTCACGCGAGGGCGCATTCAATGAGCGACGCCGCAATCCCTTATACGCCTGAAGCAACTTCGCCGGCCGAGGAAACACGAACCGCGCGTTGGGAGCGGCGCTTTGAGCGCGCCAGCGATTGGGTCAATCCCATCGTGATCAAGGAATGTCGCCAGGCGCTCAAGAGCCGGCAATTCTTTTTCAGCTTCACACTGACCCTGCTGTTTTGTTGGCTCTGGTCGATTTTTGGCGTCTGGAGCAATGTCACTACAAACGGGGACCTCAGCGGGCAGACAATGCTCACGGGCTACTTATTTATCCTGTCGTTTCCACTGATCGTGATCGTCCCCTTCAGTGCATTTCGCTCTTTAACCGTCGAACGCGAGGACAAGACCTTTGAACTCTTGGCCGTCACGACGCTAAAGCCTCGGCAGATTGTCCTCGGGAAGTTTGTCAGCACGCTCGTGCAGTTGCTCCTCTATGTCTCGGGAGTACTGCCGTGCTTTGGCTTCACCGCGCTGCTGCAGGGTGTCGATCTGCCCATGATGGGGTTCTTGTTCCTAAACATCGTGCTGGGATCCATCACGCTGATCTTTTTTTGTTTGATGGCGGCTTCGCTGGTGCAAGAACGCTTTTGGCAAATGCTGATGACGGTCGCCATCTTGTGCGGACTGCTGCTTTGTTTTTGGGGCGGAATGGCCGCACTTATTGAAATACGCTTCGATGGCGGATTCTCGAATCTGCTTAGAGACCCAGAATTTTGGCCGGCATTTTCGGGCATCTTGCTGGCTCAAGCGACGTGGTGGCTCGTCTTCCATCAAATCGCGACATCGCAGATGACCTTTGCCAGCGATAACCGCTCGAGCGCTTTGCGCATTTGCCTGGTAATTCAGCATTTGGTCTATGTCGGGTGGTTCGCCTATCTATGTTGGAGCTTTAGTCAGAGACGAGGCATGGATATGTTTCGTAATGATGAATTCGCTTATATGCTCCTGATTCCGTCACTAATCTATTTGTATTGCATCGGCACCTTTGCGACTGGCGAACCGGAAGTGCTCTCGTCGCGTGTGAAGCGGCAATTGCCTGAATCGCTGCTCGGCCGGATGTTTACGAATTGGTTCTTTCCCGGTCCCGGGCGCGGCTACATTTTTGCCGTGGCGAATTATGCGGCCGTCTGTCTGGCGGTGACACTGCTCTACACGTTGATCGTTCCGCGTTCGAGCCGGCCGAATGCGATCTCGGACAATGTCGTTCGTTTCATGATCGCCAGCTTTGGTTATCTACTAATTTATCTCGGGCTGGAAACATGGATCTTGCGCCGTGTCCAACGTCGATTTCAAGCCAGCTTGCTGCTGCGCGCATTGATCCAAGTATTGCTCCTACTGGCAGGGCTGATGGTTTGCATGTTTTGGGAAATGCTGAGCCGGGGTTTGAATCCGGACAGTCTCGCTTACTATTTCAGTCCGTTTCATCTGCTGCCGGATCTTGCGGGTCGGAATGGCCGTTTTGAAGGCGGGGAATATGCCATTTTAATCGTTGGAGTCGGAGTGCTGATTCTAAATCTGCCGGGGATTGTCGCCGAATTGCTGCAAACCAAGATGGCGGCTCCAGCCAGAATCGCCGCCGAATTTGCCGCGCAGCATCCTCCCGTATTACCATTGCCGACGAATCCTTGGGATGATCCGGCGGAAAAGAATCCGAGCTAATCGCCAAAAGGAATTGCAATTCATGGCGATTCGGCTAACAATTTAAAAAACAAATCCTTTTCCGGAGTATCCCCCGCATGAACTTTGCTCCTCGCCGTATTGTCCTGTGTCTGTTGCCGCTGCTGGCGTTGCTGACAACGGTCGCCCATGCCGAAGACGAAGCGACGAAAATCAAGATCACCGAGGCGAAAGACCATGTCGGCAAAGAAGTCATCGTCGAATTCAAAGTCGAAAGCGGCTACTTCAAGGATGACACCAAACCGTGCTTTCTGAATTCCAAAGCCAATAAGAGCGACAAGGACAACTTCGTTGTCGTGATCTTCCCGAAAACCCTCGCGGATTTCAAAGCCGCAAAAGTCGAAGATCCTGCGTTGCACTATTCCGGGAAGGTCATTCGTGTGAAAGGGAAAGTCGAAGAGTACATGGAAAAGTTCCAAATCGTCGTCAAATCACCAAAACAAATCACACTGGTCGAAGAAGAAAAGAAAGACGAGAAGTAAGTCAGTCAAAATAGATCAGGCATCGCCTGGTCCTCGCCGGTTCCCCTAGCCAACGCCCGAACAGCATTGCTGTTCCCGATTGATGCGATTCGACAAACTGCGGCGGGAGATTGCCCACGAGGCTGCCCGTCTGCTCTACACGCGCGAAGAATCCGAGTATCTTCGTGCGAAACTCAAAGCGGCCAAGCGGCTTTGCTCATCGCCGCTTCGGCCCAAGGATTTGCCGAGCAACCTCGAAGTCCGCGAGTTGCTTCTCAGCCGGACGCTACTTTTCGAGGGAGCCAGCCAAGGCGAGACTCTCCGCAAGATGCGGCTCACCGCGCTGCGGCTCATGCGGTTGCTCGCGCTCTTCCGCCCGCGCTTGATCGGCAGTGTGCTCACCGGGCATGTGCGCCGCGGCTCGGACATCGACATCCATCTTTTCTCGGATCAGCTCGATCCGATCACGGCGGTGCTCGAGGCGAATGCAATCTCCTACACGAACGAACGCAAACGAGTGCGCAAAATGGATCAAATGCGCGTCTATCAGCACATTCACGCCCGCGACGAATATTCGGTCGAGTTCACTGTCTACGCCGCCGACCAAGCTCATGTCTCGATGATCAGCTCGTTGACGCACAAGAAGATTGAACGCGCCAGCGCGGCGGAACTCGAGGAATTGCTCGCCGCGGAGCATCCCGAGCAACCGCTCGATCAGCAAACACTCGAAGCCGAAGCCCGCATCGACCGCTTTCAAATGTACGAACTGCTGCTCCTGCCGCTCGAAGAGGTTCAGCAAGACCCGCGTTACCACCCCGAGGGCGATGCGCTGTATCACTCGCTGCAGGTCTATCAGCTTGCCCGCGATGCCGCTCCATATGACGAAGAGTTTCTACTCGCGGCGCTTTTGCACGACATCGGCAAGGCCATCGATCCGGCCGATCACGTCGCAGCGGGGTTGGAAGCACTTGATGGTTTCATCACCGAGCGCACCGCATGGCTGATCGAGCATCACATGGAAATGCACGCACAGGCGAAAGGTAAACTCGGCCAGCGAGCACTCCAGCGCTTGCAAGCCAACGAGAGTTATGACGATCTCGTCTTGCTCGGCGAATGCGACCGCCGCGGCCGCCAGCGCAAGATCGAGGTTCCGTCGCTGGATGAGGTGCTCGCGGAATTACGCGAGCTGAGCGATCTCGGGGGAGAATAATTGTTAGCAGCCCGACGCGTAAACAAGGGATTGAAATGGGTCTGCATTCACTTGCTTACGCGTCGGGCTGCTATTGGTAGATGACAGTCAACCCGCGACGAGAACCTGCGGCTTTCGCGCATAGCTCATGACATTCGTGTGCAACTCCAGATCCTCGCGCAGTGAACGCCACGGCCTGATCCGCAGCCGTTCGAGAACCCCGTGATACGCCCGCACCGCTTCCTCGGGTGAGACCTGATCCTCGGCGATCAGGCGCAAAAACTCGATGAACGCCAACTGATGCTCGGCGTTGTTAATCTTGCGGCCATAGAGTGCGGCCCGCGCGCCGTACTTTTTCGCTTCGGCGAGGAGTTTGAACGCATCGTAGGTCGTGCCGGAGCTTCCGCCGAGAATCCCCACGACCAAGTGCGGATCGTATTCGACTAACTCCTGCATCGCCCGCGGGCCATGGTAAACGATCTTCAAAAACACTGGCCTACCGGCTTGCGCGACGCCGGCGAGCGTGCGCGCGATGTGATCGTTGATGAAGCGAGGAACTTGCTCAGGGTTCAATTCGTGCGGCGCGTTAGGATCGAACACCTCGAGAAAATGCCGAAACCCGACGCGTTCTGCTTCTTCGCGAAAGCGTTTGTACTCGTTAAGCGTGCGGAGATCGTCGTCTAAGCGATTGTTGAACGTCACGCTATAGAGACCAAGATTCGCGCCGCGCTGCCGCTGCTCCGCAGTGCAGTCCAGACGCCCGCCTTGCAGGTGATCAAGTGCCGCCGAACGAAATGGCTGAGCCGGATCGCCGAGATACTGCCCATGGCTTACGACAAAGACATCGCTCGCGTCGTTTGCTCGCCCCGCGGGCGTGATCGCGCTATTCGCAAAGAGGTTCTCATGCAGCGTGAGTTGATCGCTCGTGCTGGCCGACATCAGGACGATATCGACGACGCCTTGGCGAATGACTTGGCGGATTTGTTCGCGATATTCGGCCAGGTTCCGCTGCCGCGCCGGACGATCGAACGTCGCGGGTGACATGCCCGGTGCGCTCAATCCGAACGCCATGTCGGCATCCTTGGCATCGGCCAAGATAAACGCGCGCGACCCATGAGGGTTGGCGTGAATCTCGGCCAATTTTCGATCCAAGGATTTTTGCATGGCGATCGGAAAAGAGATTTAACCGCAGATGGACACAGATGATTCGCAGATAAACACAGATAAGCAGGATTCGGTTATCAGTATTTATTCCCTCAGGAAACGAGAGCAACTTGGAGGATTTATCTGCGATCATCCGCGAGCTATCAGCGTCCATCTGCGGTCAATAATTTATTTGCCGTTGAGACGCTTGAATACAGCGGCGATCGTTTCGCGGAGGACGCTGGCACTTTGCTTGAGGGCCTGCAGTTCCTTGGGCCAGAGCTCGATTTCATATTGCGAGACAACGCCTTCGCGGCCGATGACCGTTGGCACGGAGGTCGCAACGTCCTTGATACCGTAGCAGCCGTTTTGTACGCTCGATACGGGCAACACCGCGCGGCTGTCGAGAGCCACCGCTTCGATCACGTCGCGGATCGCGACACCGACGGCGAACCCCGCGCCGCCTTTTTTCTTGAGCATCTCAGCGCCGCTATTCTTGGTGCGAGTGAAGATTTCCGTCGCGGTTAGGCTGCTCCAGCCAGGAAACTTCTCGAGCGGCAATCCGGCAACCGTGGCCGATGACCAGATCGGCACCATGCTGTCGCCGTGTTCGCCGAGGATCAGGGCTTTGACTTGCGTCGGGGCGGCATTCAGTTTTTCGGCGATTAAGCCGCGGAAACGGAGCGTATCGAGCTGCGTGCCAAGTCCAATGACTTGCTTGGTCGGCAGCTTTAACTTCTTTGCCGCGAGATACGTCAGCACATCAACCGGATTCGAAACGACGAGAATCTTGACGCATGATTTGGTCCCGACCTTTTCGATCTCGGCCAAGATCGACAAGAACAAATCGACGTTCCGATTGATCAAATCGAGCCGGCTTTCGTCTGGCTTGCGGCGCAAACCCGCGGTAATGCAGATCAGGTCGCTATCCTTGACGTGCTCATAGCCGCCTGCGTGGAAGTATTGATCGCCCATGCTTGCCGCACCGTGCAACAAGTCGAGCGCGTGCCCCGCTGCCGCGTCAGGATTGGCGTCGATCATCACAACATCGCGCACGATGCCGCGTGCCTGCAAAGCAAACCCGGTGCAAGATCCGACCAACCCGCCGCCGCCGATGATACTAACTTTCATGATGCGAAATCTAAATTGGAAGTGAATGGATTGCCTAAGCCAAGGAGTTGAACTCGTTGGAAACTCGATTACTTGTTCAGTGCCGCGAGCACACGTTCGGTGATCGCCTTGACGAGTGCTTCTTGATCGTTTGTGCCGCGGTTGTCGGCCGAGTCAGATGAGCCGGTGTTCGGACCAACAACGACAGGAATCCCACTGCTCGAGCTAGACGAAGAAGCATTCGGGTTGAACGGCTTGATGGGTTCCGGCGGCTCAAACGCTTTGCGGCTGACGCCCGTGTCCTGCCAACTGCTGCGGAAAACGTCGTTGGCGCAGATGTCGCAGTTTTCGGCCCCGTTGCTGAGTCGGGCGTCCGTGAAGCCCCACTTAGTTTTGAGATCCAACAACTCGCGCGACTTTTGCTCGCCGAGATAATTCACCCGGCCAAGATCCTTGGCCATCATCAGCATCCGGCAATACGCATCGAGAATTTCGGTCCACCAGTAGGCCTTTTCCACGCTCTCGCCGAAGCTCACCGTCCCGTGATTGGCTAGGATCATGACGTTGCACTTGTGCACATACGGCAGCACCGTGTCAGCGAACTTTTGGTCGCCTGGCGTTTCGTATTTCGTGATTGGCACATCGCCGAGAAAAACTTCGACCTCGGGCAGAATGCATTGCGGAATCGGCTCGCGGGCGATCGCGAAGGCCGTCGCATGCGGCGGATGGCAGTGGACAACGCTTTTGAGCTCGGGCCGAGCCTTCATGATTGTCAGGTGCAAGCGGATTTCGCTGGAGCGTTTCTTCTGACCGCTGATCTGATTGCCGTCCATGTCAACGATGCAAAGATCCGAAGGCTTCATGAAGCCCTTCGAAATCATCGTCGGCGTGCAGAGGACTTCCTTCTCGTTCAGGCGGTAGCTGATATTGCCATCGTTGCCCGCAGCAAAGCCCTTGTTGTACAAGCGGCGGCCAATGTCGCAGATTTCTTCTTTCAGTTGCATCAAGTTCATGGTCAGTTCTCTCGGGGAAACTCGTTAGTCGTTGAAAGTTCGCTTGCTATGCAAAGCCAAGGGATTCACTCCCTTGGATAATTTCAGTATCAATCAATCACAATTTGATCCAAAATCGCCGCGCAGTACGCATCGACCGGTTTGTAGTTCGGTTTGAAAGGCTGCGCCGCTTCGCCCCCTTCGCTGAGGGCAATGTAGCTTTGCATCCCTGAGCCGAGCTCATCGTACGCGATCAATTCTTCCGCATCGGTCAGGTCCGTGCCGCGCAAGTTGTTCAGCGATTGCGGCACGACGATGCGATAGCTCCCCCCGCGCAGACTTTCATGCGCGGTCGAAAGCGTCACCGTTCCAATGACTTTGGCAATTCGCATCGATGTTTCTCGTAAATTTCCTGAGCCGGGCGACGTAAGTCCCCGGCTGATCCTCAGCTCGCTTCGATTAGCGGCAAAATCGTGTTCAACATTCCAAGCGGACTTTGCCCCGCCACGCTGACAATCGCCAGGTTCAAGTTCACCTCGCGCTGAGCCGCGATCGTTTCGCGGCGATCACGCACCCAGGCGGCTCGCGCCGACGGATGGCGATTGGCGGCCACGACCGCAGCCCACGGTTGATCAGTCAGCAACACAGCGGGGGTCCCATCGAACGCCGCGGCGGTTGCCAACTCGCGCGCGACTTGTTCCAACCCGGCATGTGCCAAACGTTGCACCGTATACCCGCGCGACTCAAGTTGCCGAACCAACGCCGTAGCATCAAACTTCGCCGCCGCTTGTCCGAGGACGATCTGCCGCGTAGCTGGCTTCGTCGCAGAAACCGTCGCTTTTCCGCCATTTAACGGCGTTTTCGGCATGTTTCCGCTGGTTGCCCAGGCGAGTTCAACCTTCTTCTCACGCAGCCAATCTCGCGCGGCGGGGGTTACCACCGTGCCGCGCTGAACGATCACTCGCTTCGTCTCGGGCTTCACGACTTCCAACTCGCGTGTCCCGATGACCCGCGAGTTGAGCGTTTGGTTTCCGTTCGTGTTTGGTTGAGCAGCAACAACCGTTGGCTTTGGCGTATCGGCCGGCTTCGGTCCCTGCTGAAGCGCGCCTAGCCGCTCCAGCACTTGCCGAACCATCGACTCGAGTTGTTGCTCGCTGTAGCTCATCAATTCCTAACGTGGATCAACAATACCCGCGACACTCCAGCGCACCGGCGTCGTGTCGGACTTCATCAAAGCTTTCGTTCCGGCACCGTCGCTCGTAATCACCACCAACTCGCCGCGGCCCGCGCCTAAACTATCGACCGTGATCACCACTTCGCCATCCGGCGTCACGCCGTCGATCAGGTACGGCTGCGCGAGCAACAGCTTCCATCCCTGCATCGAGGGATGCTTTACTGTTGCGGTCGCATGGCCGACAATTTGGGCGAGCTGCATCAGGGGAAAGAATCTAGGAGGAAGGAGTTAGATTGATTAGAAAAAGACTTCGTTCAGCGCCAACTCAAGCCTCGTGATGCGTAGCATCGCGAGGAGAATTCTCGACTCACGCTTTCCCAACAATCCGTAAATCGTCGATCAACGAGCAGCGCCGTTCGCGAGTGAACGTCAGCGGTGTGGTGACGCCTTCGCCGGTTGGAGTCGCGATGCTGAAGCTCAAATACCCTTCGCCGCCAAGCCCGAGCGCCGCCATGCACGGGCCGTTCTTCACAAAGAGCGTCGTATCGAGAGCGCGGCCCATCTTGGTCATGTTGCGGACATTATGGCTGTGAATGATCGCCGTGTGGCGGAAGCCATGTTCGTAGTGCTTTGCCTTGGCGATCGCTTCGTCAACGTCGCGGCAGCGCACGAACGGGATGAACGGCATCATTTGTTCGACCGGAACGAACGGGTTGTGTTCGTCCGTCTCGCCGAAGATCAACTCCACCTTGGGATCGATGTTCTTACCAATCGCACGGGCAAGAAACGCCGCGTCTTGGCCGATGTAATCTTTCGCCGCGACGTCGTGCTTATGGGAACCTTCGCCGACACTCGTGATGGCCTTGCTCGTCAGCGCCGAGATTTCGCCGGAATTCAAACGAACCGCGCCAGCTCGTTCCATCGCGGCCAGAAGTTGATCCATGACGCTCGCGACGACGAAAACTTCCTTCTCCGCGATGCAGAG
Organism: Pirellulales bacterium; assembly: GCA_041736895.1. Lineage (GTDB taxonomy): Bacteria > Planctomycetota > Planctomycetia > Pirellulales > JALHPA01 > JANRLT01. The sequence goes on along the minus strand of JBGSSS010000213.1, from coordinate 13,761 downwards.
CAAGTTGTTGTCGTAGGCTCCGCCTTGAATGATGCAACGCGCCGCGCGGTCGAGATCGGCCGTTTCATCGACGACGACCGGCGGGTTGCCCGGACCAGCAACGACCGCACGCTTGCTTGATTGAAGAGCCGCCTTTGCGACAGCCGGGCCGCCGGTGACGCAAATCAACTTGACGCCGCGATGCTTAAACATGGCATCAGCGCTTTCGAGTGTCGGTTCGGCGATCAGACTGATGAGATTATCAATGCCGAGATCGTCGTAGATCGCCTTGTTAAAGCGGCGGACGCCTTCGGCGGCGACCTTCTTGCCGCTCGGATGCGGATTGACGACGAGCGAATTCCCGCCCGCGATCATGCTCACGGCATTGCCAGTGATCGTGGGCAGCGAGTGGGTGACCGGCGTGATGCACCCGATCACGCCGAATGGAGCGTGTTCAATCACGGCGAGTCCAAAGTCGCCGCTGAAGACTTCGCTGCGTAAGAATTCCACACCCGGTGTCTTCTCGCCGAGTGTTTTGAGCTTCTCGATTTTGTGAACGAGGCGGCCGACCTTGGTTTCGTTCATTTCCATCGTGCCTAGTTCGACGCAATTGTCGATCGAAATCCGGCGGATGTGGTCGATGATCCGCTTGCGGTCGGCCAGCGTGCGCTCGCTCAACTGGTCAAAGGCATCGCTTGCGGCGGCGACCGCTTCATCGACATTCGTGAAAATGCCGTAGCGACCGGCGTATTTCTGCTTGCCGCCGGCAAAGGCATTCGTCTGCACGCCCGAGCCGTTGAGCTCGCGGAGGACTTGTTGGACGATCGTTTGGACTAGGGCTTCTTGTGTTTGCATGAAATTCAGTAACTGCTCAGTGGTTCAGAGACTTTCGAGCCGATGGCGTCAGCCTTCGGTTCACGCGACATCGTGCTTAGCTTTTTCGTTCGCGGTTAAAGACTTCGCCTTCCTCAACACGAACGCTATCGATAATCCCGATGATGACCGTATCGATGGGCAAGTTCTTGGTCTCAGGCGTAAGGCGGGCACTTGAACCTTGGCAAATCAAAACATACTCCCCTTCGCCGGCCCCGATCGTGTCAACGGCGACAAAAGTTCGCCCCGTTGTCTTCAGAGCGCCGCGCGACTCATCCAATCGATACGGTTCAACCACGAGCAATTTGCGGCCGACCATCGATTCGACTTTGTGCGTCGAAACAACCGATCCGGTAACTTTGGCGATAAACATGGGTAACAATTCCTGTTCACAAAGCCGCCGATGTCCTCGGCGGATAATTTCAACCTTGCAAAGATTCTTGCGTCTGCCGCGCGACGATGATTTCCTCATTCGTCGGAATGATCCAGATTTGCGTTTTGCTTTCCGGAGCACTCAAACAAACTTCACCCTTCGCGGTCGCGTTCTTAGTCTCGTCGAGTACGATCCCAAGTTCGCTCAGGTTCGCACACACGCCGTGTCGAACATGCACGCTGTTTTCGCCAATGCCGCCCGTGAAAACGATCGCATCGGCTCCGCCCAACTCGACTAGGTACGCACCCAAGTAATGCCGGATCGAACCGACAAACACATCAAGCGCCAGCTTCGCTCGTGCATTGCCCTGCGCCGCTGCCTCTTCTAAATCACGGACGTCGCCGCTCAATCCGCTAATCCCCAAAAGGCCGCTTTTCTCGGCCAGTTGATGCAGAACTTGCTCGAGTGTTTGGCCCGTTGCCTGCATCACCAGCGGCAATGCAAACGGGTCAAAGTCTCCGACGCGATTGTTCTGCGGCAACCCGGTTTGCGGACTCATGCCCATGCTGCTGGCGACGCTCTTTCCATGACGAATGGCCGTCAAGGAATTCGAGCCGCCAAGGTGGCATGAGATCACTCGCAAATCGCTTCTGCCGAGCAGCTCCGCAGTCCGCGTGGCGATGAATCGATGGCTCGCGCCATGAAATCCCCACCGCTTCAATTGCACCGACTCGGACCATTCATAAGGAACCGCGTAGTACCGCGCGTGATCGGCGATCGTTTGATGAAAGCCGGTCTCGAATGCCGCGACCAACGGAACCTCGGGCAGTTTCTCTCTCAACAACCGCATCGCCGCGATGTACGGCGGGTTATGCGCAGGCGCGACCGCATTCATTTCGGCCATTGCCGCCAGAACGTCATGTGTGACGATCTGTGCGCCGCTATACATACCGCCGTGCACCGCCTTGAACCCGATCGCCGCGACTTCGCTCGCATCCTTCAAGCAACCACCGTTCGGATCGGTCAACTGATCCAAACACGCTCTCACCGCCACCGCGTGGTCCGGGACCTGCATCGTCAGCTCGCGCCGTTGCCGGCCGATCTCGACAAAGCAGCGGCTCTCGGCCGAGCCGATGCGCTCGACACCGCCGCGTGCGAGTTGCCGTTCGTCGGCCATGTCATACAGCCGATACTTGAAACTCGTCGAACCGAGATTGGCGACCAGGATCTTCATCGTTCATCCATGAGGGGCAAATGTAGCCAAGGTCGTGAGACCTTGGAGGATCGAGAGCTGACTTACAATTACTTCTGACGCGGCTGAAGTCTTACGACTTCAGCTACACTCGCATAGCGTTAGCTGAAGTACGCTTGGTTCAACCCTTCGGCGGGACGCGGAATCACGTGGCTGCCGACGAGATCGCCGACTTGCGACGCGGCGGCCGAACCAGCTTCGACGGCCGCGCGAACGCTGCCGACATCGCCCGTCACGACAGTAGTCACCAAGCCGCCGCCGATCGAGACGCGCTTGACGATCTGAACATTGGCCGCCTTGGCCATCGCGTCGGTCGCTTCGACCAGCGCGATCAAACCTTTGGTTTCAATCAATCCGATTGCAGTATTCATGTGGGAAGAATCTAGGAGTTAGGAGTTAGAAGAAAGAATTTGGCTGACTTGCCTTTAGTCAGCGCCGCCAACGCGGGTAGCCTTGGCAGGCAGGACGACATCGAGGTCTTCGTGCGGACGCGGAATGACCTGCACACTGACAACTTCGCCGATCCGACCCGCGGCGCTGGCGCCCGCATCGGTCGCGGCCTTGACCGCGGCAACATCGCCCGTGACAAACGCGGTCACGAGTCCGCTGCCAACCTTGTCCCAACCGAGAAACTTGACGTTCGCGGCCTTCAACATCGCATCGCTGGCTTCGACCAGGGCGATAAACCCCTTGGTCTCGATCATGCCGAGCGCTTCCATCACCAATGCCATGAAACACTCCTACTTAGAAAAAAGGAAACAACTCCGAATCTGAACAGTTAGACGATCATCCAAGGACTTACGTCCTTGGCTACAGGAACATTACTTCTGGCAACCGCAGGCGTGCTGCTTTTCGAGTTCGACATGCGTCGCGTGATCGAGATCCGCGGCGTTGCCTTCGTCGGTGTCGATGTGAACTTCGAGCTTGCTCGTCGCATCGGCCCGCACTAACAGGTTTTCGAACACGGTGCTGCACGAAGCCGAAACGATGCGGAGATTCATCCGATCGCCGTTTTTCACGCCGTAAAACTTGGCGTGATCGTTGTGCATGTGAACGTGGCGTTCGGCGCGAATCAGGCCTTCCTGCAGTTCGACGACACCCGCCGGCCCGACCAGGATACAACCTGGCGTTCCCTTGATGTCGCCGCTCGCTTTGACCGGCAGATCGACGCCGAGGGAAATCGCATCGGTAAAGGCCAACTCAACTTGGCTCGCTTTGCGTGTCGGGCCAAGGACGCGCACCGTCGGCAGCATCTTGCGCTTGTTCGGACCGACGATCATGACGGTTTCTTCAGCGGCATAAAAACCGTCTTGGTAGAGGTTCTTGTGCGGCGTCAGCTTGCGGCCTTTGCCAAAGAGAATCTCGACGTGTTCGTCGGTCAGATGGCAATGCCGGGCCGAGATGCTGACGATCAGCTTCGGCGTTTGCGGCGGAGCACTGCCGCGCGCGAGAACAATCTCGCGCACAATGCGTTCCACCAGTTGTCGATCGAGGGTAGTGCTCATAAATCAATGACCTACGGCGTGTTTTGCTGCATCGCCTAGAATCACATGGACTCCGGCATTGCGAATTTTGTTTTCCCAATCGTTGCTCAGCCCCTGATCCGCCACGAGGAACTTGGCCTCAGACAGCGGACTGATCAACGCCAAACTTTGCTTCCCAAATTTCGTGCTGTCGGCGACGACGATGACTTCGTCAGCCGCCGCCATCATCGCTCGTTCGGTCTCGACCAACAGCAAATTGCTGTTGAAGTACCCGCGCTCCGTGATGCCCGCGACACTCAAGATCGTTTTGCGAACGTTGAGTTGCTTGAGCATGTCATTGGTATAAGGCCCAACCGATACGCCCGTGCGCGGGTAAATGTATCCTCCCAGCAACACCAAATCGGTTTGCGGACTCGACGCGAACAAGTTCGCGACGGGCAACGAGTTGGTCACGATCTGCAGTGCTCGCCCGACCAAGCGCCGCGCGACTTCGTACGTCGTCGTGCCGCCGTCGAGTAGCAGCGTGTCACCGGTTTGAATCAGCTCCGCCGTGCGATCCGCGATCGCTTGCTTCTGCGCCCAATTCTCGGGCTGACGCTCCTCGAAGTGCGGCAGCACTGGCGATTGGCCGGTGTAGAAGACGCCGCCGTGCGTTCGCCGCGCGGTGCCAGCCTCTTCCAACGAATCCAAGTCGCGGCGAATCGTCGATTCCGAGACCTGCAATTGCTCGACCAGCTCGGGCAGGGACGCAAATCCCCGCTGACGAACCAGCTCCAACAATCGGGTTCGCCGTTCCTCTGCTAGCACTCAATCTGCCTCACTCAAAGAAACCTCACAAAAACAGTACAATGGCTAGTATGCCATAAATTGTTCGATATTGCAATTTTATGACAGATTTCTTTCAAGTTAATTGCAGTTATAGGCCATAGATGCTCGTTATTTGTTGCATTTAATGAACGTTTCATGTCATTATTAGGCAAGACTACCCAGAACGTAAATCTTTTTGCAGCAATGAGTTGCACAGGTTTTTTCGGTTTGCCCTCGCAGCCGGAGCGCAAAAGCCGATAATCGCCGCATGATCCTGCAACTTCGTAAAACGCTATCTAGCCGGCCGGTTCTTGCTTCGCTGCCTGAGAATGTCACTGTTCGGGCGTATCGAGACGACCACGATTCGCGAGCGTGGCTGGATTTGCGTTCGCTCACGTTCAGTCGTCAGCAGCGCGGAGTGCAGGCTTGGGACCAGAGCGATTTCGAGCGCGAGTTTCTGCACAAGCCGTGGTGGCAGCCCACACGGATGTGGCTGGCCGAGTTGCCGCCGCTCGATTGCTCAACAGCAGCTTCCGCGGGCCCTTTGAGTTTGTTGAAACCACGGCCAGGCCAGCCACAACTCATCGGCACCGTGACATTGGCAGAGCGCGCGCTGCCCGACGAGACACGCTATGTGTTGCATTGGCTTTTGGTGGCGCCGCGCTGGCGAGGGCAGGGGATCGCGACGGCGTTGGTCGCGCAGATGGAAGCAGCGGTGTGGGATCTCGGCGGCCGAGCGGTGTATTTAGAGACACATGTCGATTGGCGCGAAGCGGTGGCGCTCTATCGCAAGCTCGGCTACCAAGAGGTTCGTTAAGAAGTAGAACCCACGACGGCTCGGCCTTGCTCGATCTTCACAACTCCGAACGCCAGCCAGTTGATTACCGTCGGCAAGAGTTCACACTCTTGGGCAAAGACCCGCGCGGCGAGCGACGACTGCGTATCACCCGCAAGCACCGGCACCGCGCGCTGGGCAATGATCGGACCATGATCGTATTCGTCATCAACGAAGTGAACGGTACAGCCGCTGAGCTTCGCCCCGGCAGCAAGCACCGCTTCGTGAACGTGGTGGCCATACATTCCTGCGCCGCAGTACGAAGGGATCAACGACGGGTGAATGTTCACGACGCGCGCTAGATGCGCCGCTGGGATCTTCAGTCGTTTCAGAAAGCCGGCACAGATTACATAGTCGGCATTCGCCGCGTCGCAAGCCGCGAAGATCCGTTGACTGAATTCTGGAACCTGCGGCGATTCCTTGGTCGTGATGACCTGCGTCGCGATGCCGGCGGATTGTGCCATCGCCAGGCCTGGCGAATTGGGATTGCTGGATATGACGACCGCGATCTCCGCCGCGAGCGTTCCGGCTTTGATGCGATCCAGCAAATTGCGCAGCGTCGTCCCGCCGCCGGAAATCAGCACCGCGAGACGAAGTTTTTTCGTTAGTTGGGACACAGCGGTTCTTTTATAGCCCGTAGCGTTAGCGAGGGAGTGACAGCATTTTTGTCGCCTTCGCTAACGCTACGGGCTACAAAATGAAAGTTGTTCTTGAGCGGTGCCTAAAGCTTTTTCTTTGCAGCGTAATGGATCATATGCTCGCCCAGCGAGACCTGCTGCAAGCCATCATTCGATTTGCGATGCAGCAACGAATCGGCCAGCGTTTCAGCTTGGATTTCCGCGGCGAAATCGGTGATCGCGGTCGCCAAATCGAGATTGCCGTTCACGAAGTAGTCGATCTCGATCCGGTCCGTGTATTCAAGATTCAACTCCTTACGCTCCGACTGAATCACATGGATCAACTCGCGAGCAATTCCTTCGTTGACGAGTGCCGGCGTTAATTCCGTCGAGAGGACGACGACGCAGCCGGAACCTTGCGCCGCGGCCCAGCCGGGTTTCGCTTGCAGGCGGATCAGGAGTTCTTCGCTCGTCAAACTCAGCGGTCCATCGGGTAGTGTCAGCGTCGCGCTGCCGCTGGCGTTCATTTCGGCGAGGAGTTTCGCGGCATCGGCCGCGGCGAGGGCTTGTTTGAGCGTCGGCAGACGTTTGCCGATCTTTGGCCCGAGCTTCTTCAGGTCCGGCAGCACTGAGTATGTGATGTACTGATCCGCTTCGCGCGTGAAGTCGACCTGCTTGACGTTGAGCTCTTCTTGGATCAGCGAGCAATGCTGCTGGAGCCAGGCTTCGTGGGTCGGATCGGCGAGGATCACCTCGACTTTGGCCAATGGCTGACGAACCTTGAGCTTCGCACCCATCCGCGCGGCGCGGCCGAGCGACGAAATCTCGCGCACCAAGTTCATCCGCACCGACAATTGCTCGTCGATCACCGCGGCGTCGCCCGTCGGGTAGTCGCAGAGGTGCACGCTTTCGATCGTGCGATCTGCGAACGGCACGCGGGCGAGTTTTTGCCACAATTCCTCGGCCAAAAACGGGGTAAATGGGGCGATCAGCTTGGCCGTCGTGAGCAAGCACTCGTACAGCGTCCAATACGCATCGAGCTTTGCCGGGTCATTCTTGTCGGGAGCCCAAAGGCGTTCGCGGCTGCGGCGAACGTACCAGTTCGAGAGCGCATCAACGAACGCGGTGATCGCGCCGCACGCCGTAAAGTTGTCGTACTCGTCCATCCGTTCGCAGATAATCGCGGCGGTGCGATGCAACTCGCTCATGATCCAGCGATCGAGCTCGCCGCGCTCGTCGATTGGACGATAGTGCTCGGCTTGCGCCAGGATTTCAGCTTCGAGTTGCCCGACGTCGCCGCCGAGTAGTTTGCCTGGGTCGAAGTTATCAATATTCGCGTAGATTGTGAAAAAACTAAAAACGTTCCAGAGGCGGAGCAAAAACTCGGGGATGCTGTCCTTGATCGCTTGTTCGCTGTAACGGATCGTCGTCCATGGCGGTTGATTCGCGAAGAAGTACCACCGCAGCGCGTCCGCACCGTACATGTCGAAGATTTCCTTCGGCGCGCGGTAGTTCCGCTTGCTTTTGGACATCTTGCCGACCTTTTGGGCGAAGTTGCCTTGGCCGAGTGTTTTGACGGCGTCTTCCTCGGAGAGAAAGACTTGCTTGCCGTCCTTGGACTCCCACCATTCGCTGACCATCAGGCCAAGCACGATGCAGTTCTTGAACGGATGCGGAAAAGGCTGCTGCAGGTTCGCGACCTCCGTCTTTGTCGGCGACTTGGGGTACTTGTTGGCCGGTAAATCGACCAGCGGGTCGTGCGTTTTCTTGGTCGGATCAGGACCAAAGAGCAATGTGCTGATTGCCAGCTGGCTGTAGAACCAACCGCGCGTTTGGTCGAGTGCTTCGCTAATGAAGTCGGCCGGAAACTGTTCGCGGAACTTGGCCTTGTTCTGATGCGGGTAACCCCACTGCGCGAATGGCATCGCGCCGCTGTCGTACCAGCAGTCGATCACGTCGGGCACACGGCGCATGTGCGCGCCGGGCGCGAACGGCGAGTCGTAGGTGATCTCGTCGATGTACGGTTTGTGAACGCAAAGGTCCTCGACTAATTCCGGATGCTCGGCCTTGGCCTTGGTCCAGGCTTCTGTTCCCTTGATGCCGGGCTTGGCGAGCAGTTCCTTGTAACTGCCGATCGCTTCCATCTGGCCCGTCTGTTGGCAGACCCAAATTGGCAACGGTGTGCCCCAATAGCGTTCGCGCGAGAGTGCCCAATCGACGTTCGACTCGAGGAAGTTCCCGAACCGTCCGTCCTTGATATGCTCCGGCAGCCAATTGATCTGGGCGTTGTTGGCCAGCATCCGGTCCTTGAACTGCGACGTCTTGATGAACCAGCTCTTGCGCGGGTACTGAATCAGCGGATCGTTTTCGGCGCGCCAGCAGAATGGGTAGTCGTGCAGGTACTCTTCGCGATGGAAGAGCAAGCCGCGCGTCTTCAGATCGCGGATGATGTCCTTGTCGCAGTCTTTTACCCAGCGGCCGCGAAAGAAATTAGGTGCTTCGTGGGTGAACTTCCCATCTGGTCCTACCGCATTGATCAACGGAATCTCGCTGCCAGTTGCTTTCCGCTGCTCGACCAGAACTTCGTAGTCCACTTCCCCGAATGCCGGAGCTTGGTGAACTACACCTGAACCACTGTCAATTGTCACGAAGTCCGCGGCGACAACAGACCACTGGCTGGCTAGTTCCTTAGCATGCTTAAAATAGCAGATGAATGGTGGGAAATACCGCTTGCCTACTAGTTCACTCCCCTGACAAGTAGACAGCATTTTAAGCGATTGCTTTGATTTCGTCGCGACGACCTCGACAAGGTCTTTCGCAATGATCAGTTTTTCTTGGCGATCTTCCTGCTCCGATTCAACAACCACGATCGCGTATTCGAGGTTCGGATGTACGGCCGCGAATTGATTGCTCGGAAGCGTCCAAGGGGTTGTTGTCCAAACGAGTAGTGACGTATCCGTCACGACGTTGTTTTCGTCGATGAGTGGAAACTTCACATACACACTCGGGTCCGCCACTTCGCGGTAGCCTTGGCCGACTTCGCCGGCGCTGAGCGCGGTGCCTCCTTGGGCCCACCACCAGACGATCTTGTGGCCTTGGTAGAGCAGGCCGCGGTTGAAGAGCTCCTTGAGCGACCACCAGACGCTTTCGACGAACGTTTGATGATACGTGACGTAGGCCGCATCGAGATCGACCCAGAACCCGAGCCGTTCGGTGAGGACGCGCCATTCCTGCATGTAGCGCCATACGCTGGCTTGGCACTTGCGGATGAACGGTTCGACGCCGTAGGCTTCGATTTCTTCTTTGCTGTGGATGCCGAGTTCTTTGCAGACTTCGACTTCGACCGGCAACCCGTGCGTGTCCCAACCGGCTTTGCGTTCGCAGAGCAACCCGCGCATCGTCTTGTAACGCGGGAAGAGGTCCTTGATCGCGCGGGTCAGACAATGGCCCGGGTGGGGCAAACCGTTGGCGGTTGGCGGACCTTCGTAGAAGACGAACCGCGGCGCGTGGGCGCGGGCCTTGAGCGTTTGCTCGTAGATGCCGTTTTCTTTCCAGAACTCCAGGATGCGCGTTTCGAGTTCAGGAAAACGGACTTGGCCGGAGACAGGCGAAAACATAGGCGCGGACGGGAGCTAAGGTGAAATACGAGAGACCGACTTCTCACACAATCTCCCGCGATTCGCGGGACTTGCGAAGTGATCTATCATACTCTCGCGGCACGATTTGCGGGAGATGCCGCTAAACGCGAATCAAATACAAAACAGGGAGATACGGAGAAAATTCGGAGCGGCAACGAGAAGGCAAATCCAAAAAGCTATCCACAGATGGGACATAGATGAGCCATAAAGGGATCATTCTTTTGCTCAAAAATTTCTTATTCTCCGTGTCTCTCCGTAATCTCAGTATCACCGTGTTCACGGCCTTGCTTGTATTACGGCGTGGTGCCGGTCTTGACGGCGGCAATCGCTGCGGTGAGTCGTTCGAGGTCTTTATCGTCAACATTTTCCAGCGCTTCGATACGCCGCCCGTGTTCTTTCAATGCGGGGCCCAATACTTCCCATTCCTTGCCATATTTTGTGCGCAAGTCCCGCGCTTGTTCGGTCGAGATTTGCTGTTTGCTTAGCTCGGCTTCGGTCTGGACGAGATCGTGGATAATTTTTTCCAGGTTCGGAAGTTCGGTCTTGAGTGTGGCGGCGTCTTTGACTTTTGCCATCGTGTCCCGCAAATCGCTGAGCAGGGCGAATTGCTTCTTCGAAACCTCGGCTCCGCCATCGCCGCAGCCGGTGCAGACCAACAGGGCGAGACCCAATACGCAAAGCATCCGACGCAACATGGCTGGCTTCCTTCCTTGTGGTATTCGAGGATCCTTCTTCAAGGACTCAATTCTAGCGTGTTCAAGCTGTCCAGCAACTGCGGATGGTTGAACGTGTTCTCCGCTAAGAAGACACTCCCTGGCTAACGCCTCGGGCTTGCATTGAACGCTACTCTTTTTCCACGCCATAACGCCTAATCAGTGCGAGAAACTCCGGCAATTCGCGAAGCGCGTCGAGATCCGGATCGACTTCGAGATGGGCAAAATCGTCGTAGCCAAGTTCAAGGGCGTTCGACAATTCTTCGACGGCCAGCAACAGTTCGCCCTGACGAGCCAAGCTACAAGCCAAGTTGTACCGCGCAATTCCGTCGCTGGGACGAAGCGAAACCAAGCGGCGGTCGATTTCCAGAGTCCGGTCGTAGAGTCCTTTGCGCGAGAGGAGCTCGCCAATAACGCGCAGGACATTCAAATAGTTCGGCTGGCGGCGGAGTATCTGCTCGAAGAAGTCGATCTCGAAATCGAGTTCATCCAATTCGCCAAACCACGGCAGTTCCGTGCGGCGAGGGCGATCAGCGTCGGGGATGTCGGCGGAGTAGCTCATAACCGTGACAGTAAAAACACGGTGACCGGGAAACTTGCCGCTTCTCGTAGCCGAGGTCGTGAGACCTCGGATTCTGAAGTCTTGCGACTTCAGCTACAAGGATTGTCGGCTCTTCTGAGCGATCATGCTGCACTGTGTTGTTGTGCTGCGCCGTATGTGTCACGCGGTTAGGCCGCGCGGCCGGTCAGCGAGTCGGGATCGCCGCCGTTAAAAGTCACCGTCCAAATCGGATTCGTCGTCTTCTTCATTCTTCGGCGGTTCGGGAATCTTTTCTTCGTCGTTCTCATTGAAATCGGCTTCGATTTCTTCATATTCCTCTTCGAAGTCGTCATCAAAGTCGTCGTCGAAGTCGTTTTCGTCGAAGTAGTTGTCCTCTTCCAAAGGCAACGGCTCGGTTTCAATTGGCGGGATGACGTCTTCGTCGTCATCGTCGTCTTTTTCCTTCTCTTCCTCCTCTTCATCGTCGTCGTCATCTACGGCGGAACGAACCGTGGGGAGCGAAAAACGAGAATCCACTGGCCACGCGCCGCTAGCATCCCCCGAACGAGGCGATACCAAGGGGAGAAGGGCGGTGGACAAATAGACGGACATCAGTACCTTTCGCGCTCGGACAGACGATCACACAACATAGCGAACTATCCACGCTAGTCTGAATCAGGTCTCATTTCTTGTCAACCCGCTCGCACGCAAACTGAATCGGGCCATGAACTTATGAAATCCACCCAAATAGCCAACAGGAAGAGGAGATTACCAAGCGGTGTACATCGATGGCCGAAGTTCCGCACGCGCGGCCAATTCCCCGCCCAACGCAGGTGCTTGAACCGGATGCGTCCCATCGATCCGATGATGCTTGTCGGTCGGCGTTTGCTTGATGGCGGACAAACAGACGCTAGCGAATCGTTGCAGCTCAGCCGTATGGATTCCCAGTTGTTCCCATTCGATCAAGATCGAATGTAGTTCGTCCGCTGAGTCGAGTGCGAATAGCGTCGTGCAGTACCAACGCAGACAAACTATATCGCGGCAGCCTGCCTTCCAGGCCATTTGCAAATAGGACAAAGCTTGCGGCCATTGTTGTTTCGCCGCTAAACAGGCTCCGCGGATCGCGCTGCGCAAGGCATCGCGATCCTTGATCGCGATCGGCAACCGTGGCAGCAATTCCAACGCCGCGACGCGCTGCCCGCGCACTATGTGCATGTCCAACAATTGTCGAATGATTCGTAGCGAGGCATCGGGTTGTGCCACTTGGGCCTGCACGATCTCCAAAGCCCGATCTCTTTGGCCAAGGTTCTCGAGCGCCACGGCCCAACAGTTGGTCGTCACCTCGGCAATGTTTTCGAGGTGCCAGGTCTCGATATTTACCGTGCCATGCTTGCTCGCCGATTCATAAGAACGCGCGGCCAGGTCGTATCGCCCCGCGGCTTGCAGGTAATTGCCCGTAGCGCAGAGCAGCTGCGCGTCTAGCGGAAATTGCTCCAACGCCGCAGCCGCAATCGCCAATTGTTCGTTCCGGCGCTCCGGCCATTGATCGTAAATCGTCAGCCAACCGTAGTACGCTTCAAGCGCTTCGGTCGAACCGCGGGCAGCGAAACCAACCGCGCGGCGATACGCCTCGGACGCCAGTTCCGGCTTGCTGAGATGCGACAACGCCTCGGCCCGCACCAATTCCAGGCGGGCACTTGGCCCCATTCCAAGCTGTTCGAGATCTGCTAGGCGTAAATTTCGTTCCGCGCGTTGGCGGCGACTCGTGGGTTCGATATCGCGCACACTCCGTTCGATGATGCCAGGAGCCTGCTCGACGCGCAACTCGCCCTGCAAGGGATCGTAGCGCAATTGCTCGCGCACGCGGCCGAACCAGTTGAAATCTTCACGCCGCGGATGCAGCCGCATCCGCGCTGCTTGTTCGTGCGGGGCGTCTGCATCTTGACCCGGAAGATCGATCAACAGCAAGTACGCCGACGTTTCTTGCGCTAACTCGTCGATGAACTTTCGCAGAGCCGCTTGCGTTTCCTGACGCATGGTCTCGCCCGCATCAAGCCACAGCACCCAATCGCCGCTCACATAATCGAGGGCTAGATTGCGAGCCGCTGCGAAATCATCGTTCCAGGCAAGATCCACGACCCGTGTCGCGCGCTTCGCTGCATACTCACGGGTCTTGTCCCGCGAGCCGGTATCCACGATCACGATCTCGTCGGCCAGGTTCTGGATGCAATCCAGCGTCGCGGCCAGCGGCTCCGCACAATCACGAACGATCATCGCGACGCTGAGGCGGACAGAGGCAGCACGCGGCGGAACGGGGCGAGTTGTCATCGTGACTCCACAGGCGAAAGCAGCGAAAATCGTAGCACTGCGTAGCAGCAATCAAACACTGAGGTAGCAATCAAGCGGGCAAAGTGTACCGCCGCGCGCCAGCAAGTCCTAGAGCGGTTTTTGCTAGCGGACCGAATCGCGCGAGTTTTAGAAATTTCGCTATTTCCCGATGCAAAACCGGCTGAAAATGCGGCCCAATAGATCGTTGGTCTGCACCGCGCCGGTGACTTGGCCGAGTTCAGCGAGCGCCGCGCGCAGATCGGCCGCGAGCCATTCGTCGTGCTCTGCTTGCTGGGCACGCTCGCGCGCATCGCGCAGCGC
>JBGSSS010000150.1:0-14397 GCA_041736895.1 Pirellulales bacterium | reverse complement strand
GACCACGCCCTTGCCGCGCGTCAATTCGCCGCCGCGCGGAATAGCCGCGGCGAAGCTCGCTGCGGCACGCTCGTCACTTTTACGCTCGCCGGCGGTTGGGACGCGGCGACGAACTTCATCGCGGCGGTGCGCGACGCGATTCCGTTCTGCCCCTCGCTCGGCGAACTCCACACAACGCTCAGTCATCCGGCCTCCACAAGTCATCGTGCCCTCACGCCAGCGCAGCGCAGCGAACTCGGCATCGAAGACGGCACGATCCGCCTCTCGGTCGGCATCGAAAACGCGGAGCAAATTCAGAAGCACTTGCTCGCGGGTTTGAAATAACAAGCGGGCATGCTCGATCTATCGCCCGTTTAGCGGCGACTCGCAGAGGAGCGTTTTCATTGCGGAGGAAGAGCAACTAATTGCGTTCAAAATAATTCACCGTGCCATCGACGGCGTTGCTATTTTTTAGCGTGACATTCGTCCGTTCTTCTTTGTCGCCGATTTTGATGACGAGAACCGCTTCGCCTTCGCGCACCGCGCGTAGATCGCGTAACATGATGTTGTTAGCTCCGACGCTCGCCACTTTCAGAACTTCGTCTCCGACGAGTAGTCTTAGGGAAATCGGAGTAGAGAAACCACGTTCGAGGGCAATACTCATGAAATCACCTGCGGAGTTGGAAGCGCTTGCAACCCAATATGCGACGCTTAAGGGAATCAAAGTCGATCTGCAACGGCCTCTGGGGGCCGGCACCGATGGCAGTGTCTGGCCTACGAATCGAGAATCGGCCATCAAGGTGTTGGAGCTTGAAAAGAATTATCTCCAAGAATTGCGTTGTTATCAACGTCTATTCGAGCGAAAAGTTTTTCGTCTTGATGGACTGGCGATTCCCCGATTGATCGATTTCGATGATTCTCTGCTGGTGATCGAAATGAGCATGGTCGAACCGCCGTACCTTCTCGATTTCGGCAAAGCCTATCTCGACGAATCGTCGCCGTTCACGAAAGCCGAACTCTCTTCGTTTCTGACCGAATTGGCGGCGCACTTTCGTACCGACGATCTGCCGCGAATCAAAAAGATCATCCGGCTGCTGCGAGTCTACGGGATCGAATACCTCGACGCGAAACCGAAAAACATTCGGTTACGATCGGATGAGGAGGAACGCATGTTGCCAGAAGATGACTGGGAAAAAGAGCCGCCGACCGAGTATTCCGAGGATGATTATGAAACAGATTGAGCCTCATTGCGGGCAGTGGTTCAGCAGAATCATTGAAAACAGACTGTTAGTCTCTGTTTCTCACGGCTAGACGCCGCCGCGCACCAGCAGATATACTGAAGGACTCCTTCGACGGGCAATTTTTTCGACGCCGTTGGCCCAAAAACTTTCACTCGCGCGGTTATGCCAGAAAAAGAAGAAGCACTTGAAATGGACGGGGTCGTCATGAAGGCCCTGGCCAACACCAGTTTCCATGTCCAGCTCGAAGGCGGGCACATGGTGACCGCGTACGTCGCTGGCCGGATGCGCAAGAACTTTATCCGCATCGTCCCCGGCGACAAAGTCAAAGTCGCCCTCTCGCCCTACGACCTGACCAAAGGCCGCATCACGTTCCGCGAACGCTAAGCCGCGGAGCGGCGGGGTTGGGGATTGGGGGTTGGGGATTCGGGAAAAGACATAACTCAAAATGCAAAACGCTTCGCGATGGCGAAGCGTTTTTTATGCGCGCAGTCTTTGTTGACGAATAGCTCTTTTGAAGTGGAACGCTGTTGCTCCAGGGGGCGGAGCCCCTGGGCTTAGGGTCGAGCGACGAAAGATTTGCATCTTCTCTTCCCCCAGTCCCCAATCCCGGCGCTAGCCTTTGATCTCATGCTCCTCAAGCGCCCCCAGATACGGCAAGTTGCGGAACAGATCCTGATAATCAAGCCCATAGCCGACGACGAACTCGTTGGGGATTTCAAAGCCGACGTGATCCGGTTCCATCGCGACTTCTTTGCGGCCGTGCTTGCGGAGCAGCGTCATCGTGCGGAGTGTAGCCGGGTTGTGCTTTTTGAGTTCGACGAGCAACTTGCTCATCGTGTGGCCCGTGTCGAAGATGTCGTCCACGACGAGAACATGCCGGTCCTTGATCTCGGGCATGCCGTCGAGCTTGATCGTCAATTGCCCCGGCGTGGTCGCGGTGCCGCGATAGCTGCTCGCGGTGACAAAGCCGATCGTGATGGGCAGGTTGACGCGACGGACCAGGTCGGCGACGAGCATGATGCTGCCCGTGAGAACGCCGAGGATCGTCAGCGGCTTGCCTTTGTAGTATTGCTGCGTTTCCCACGCCAGCCGCGAAACGCCCTCGTCCAACTGATCTTTGGTCAACAACGTTTTCACGGACGGGAACTCCGACGCGGGCGAGGAAACAGCAAAAGAAGAGACGATATTGTAAAAGGGACAGCCGACTTGCCACAAGGGACTAGCAAACATTAAGAAAACGACTTCTTGATTGCAAAGCCCAGGGGTTTATCCCCTGGGAAAAACGCTCGCCGCAAGACAAAATTCAGATTGCAAAATTCAAAATGCAATTTTTAGGCACTGACGCAGTTTCGTACGACGGACTTCTAGTCCGTCGCAGCATTCACCGTGTTTTCGACGGACTAGAAGTCCGTCGTACGTTTCCTAATGAGTTCAACTGCAAATACCCCCGGCATCTGGTCCACCATCGCGATCGCCGGCAAACCGTGCGATGTTTACGAACCGCCGCAGCGCAAGCTGCCTGGCCTGGCGCTCGTGTACTTGCACGGCGTCCATTTGCAGCGAATTGCGGAACAGCCGCCGTTCACCGCCGAGTTCGCGCGGCATGGGCTGCCGGTGATCTGCCCGCACACGGCACGGAGCTGGTGGACGAATCGGATCTGCGCCGAGTTCGATCCGCAGCTCACCGCCGAGCGGCATCTGCTGGACAACATCATGCCGTGGCTCGCGCGCGAGTGGGGAGTGAAGCCGCCGGGCATTGGCATCTTTGGCACGAGCATGGGCGGGCAGGGAGCACTCCGCTTCGCGTTCAAGTACCCGAACATGTTTCCCGTCGCGGTCGGCATCTCGCCGGCGATCGATTATTGGCTGCGGATGAAGGACAGCTACGACGACCCGTTGTGGCAGATGTACGACGAACCCGAGGCCGCGCGGCAAGACTCGGCGACGCTGCACGTCCACCCGCTGAACTGGCCGCGCAACGTTTGGTACTGCTGTGACCCGACGGACCTGCGCTGGCACGAAAGCGCGGATCGCTTGCGGATGAAGATGGCAGCACTTGGAATCCCGCAGCAGTACGATCTCGAAACGACCGGCGGCGGGCATGGGTTCGCGTATTACAATCGCATGGCGCCGACGGCGGTGAATTTTTTTGTGGAGCGTTTGCAAGCCGAGCAACGGCGTGTTGTTTAATCTTCAAATTCGAGAAAAGATTTGCTCCCCGTTTAGCGGCGACTCGAAGAGGAGCGTTTCTGCGGGTGAAGTCCGCGCCGTATGGGGCGCAGATGGAGGAGGAGTTTCGCCGGGATTTGGAGAAGGTGGCGCGGGAGTTTCGGAGACTATAGTTTGCGCTATTTCATTTATCGCTTGGTTAAATTCCACCGGTGTGAAAGCAGTTCCCCCAAAGCAGCCACAAGCATTCCCCAACGTTCTTCATCAAGGGATTCTTACTCGGGATCGGAAAATGCCGGATAGGAATTATTGCCTTTGGAATTTATTTCACGTCCTGCGTGAACAATCTTCAATTCCCAAGCAAGGCCATCGCGAACGATTGCAGCATCGTATGATTTTTTCCATGACCAAACATCAAGAAAATCCATCGCTTTCCAAAACGCTTCCCATTGCGTTATTTCGGTAGACACTTGGAATTTACTGCCTGGGACTAGTTGACCAGCGACTGTCAATGAGTAGACAAGCAGCGTTCCACCTTTCATCTCGACAGCTGTTGTCGGGGAAAAGGCGTGGTGCAGAGCAAAATAGAATGTTTCAGGACGGGGTGACACTATGACTTTATAGATGTAGTGAAATCGATTGTTATTGAACGTCTTACTCCAACCGCCTGACCCGCACCTCCCGAAAATACCAAACACTATCCTTGTCATGCGCTTGCAGCGCGATCCCGCCGCCGTCGGCGGCGAGCAAGCGCCCGGCGCGTTCTTTGGGGCGTTCCGCGTTCGGCGGTTCGGTGTAGTCGAGCGTTTCTTTCCCATCGATCGCGACGGTGATTCGTTTGTCGCGGACCTTGATGTTGATCGTGAACCAATCGGTTTCATCGACGGGTGACGTATCGAGATCGACGATTGCGTAGAGGCTCCCCGTCTTGCGTTTTTCCTTGGCCGAGCTGTTGAGTTGGACTTCGTAGCCGCGCGCGAGATGCAGCGCCTTATCGCGGACGCTCATGTCGGTGTGGATGAAGATCCCGCCGTTGGAGTTCGGCTCGGCCTTGACGACCGCTTCGAGTTCAAAGTTCTTGAACTTCATCGGTTCGGGCTTCGCGGCCGGCTCTTTCGTTTCGCCGATGTAAAATAGATGCGCGCAGGCCGTGCCGGGAGCCTGAATCCGCAGGACGCCATCCTTGACCGCGAACGACTCGGGATTGTTGTTGGCCGCCCAGCCAGTCAGGTCACGGCCGTTGAACAGTGTTTGCCACTCGGCGGCGGGGAGAGAATTCTCAAAGATGAATAGAGCAAGCACGCCAAGAAGTGATCGCATCGTTTTGCTCGTATTGAATTATCTGTGTCCCATCTGTGTTCATCTTCTGTGGGAACGTATTTTGTATTTCCCTGCTTTTTTTGTCGCTAACGCTACGCGTTAAAAAACGCTGGCCGTGGACGGTCCGGCTAAGCGACGGCTCGGCGATGCCTCGCCGATTTCAATCCTCACTCCGCGATGAGTCCCTGCAGTGTCTTAAAATCAACCGGCTTGGCGACGTGGCCGTCGAAGCCGTCGTCGCTGCTCCGTTCTTGCACATGGTCGGCACCCCAACCCGTCACGGCGACAATCTTGGGGCGCGGGTCAAGCGGTTGCTCGCGCAGTTTTTTGCAGACATCGTACCCGTTCATGTCCGGCAGGCCGATGTCGAGCAAAATGATCTCGGGCTTGAAGTTCGTCGTCGATTCGATCGCGCTGGCGCCATCGCCCGCGGTGAGCGTTTCGTAACCCGTCATCTTGAGCAGCATGGCGAGCGTCTTGGCCGAGTCGCGGTTGTCGTCGACGACAAGGACGCGTTTTTTGGCGGTAGCCTTGTCGGTGGGATTACTGGCAGCAGAAATGCTCATCGTAAAATTACTCCTCAAACAGACATCTAGCACATGCTCGTCTTGATGCCCAATACAGGAACGGTTCCGTCGGTCATCCACGCACTTGAGATCAATGTAGGGCAAACCGCTTGCCAAGAAAAGAAGGTGCAGAAAGTCTGCGGAAAGTAATTTATTCTCGTGCCAGCACTTTTGATCAAGTGCTGAACTTGTCGCTCGGATGCCTCTATTCCATAGCGTGTTTTAAAGGCAAAATGATATTACATGAAAAACCATGCGCGGCCCGCGTATTACTCTGGCGTTTGCTGATCGGCGGCTGGAGGGGCTCGTTGTTCGTCGAGCTCTAGTTTTAAGCCAGCCGCTTTGGCCACGGCTTTGACTTGAGCGAGCACTTTGGGATCTGTGACTGCGTACTCGGTGACAAAGTCCTCGACGCGCACGTGTTCACCTTTAGGAAATTCGCCGAGCGCTCGGAGCAGGGCGGATTCTCCGTACAGCAATCCTTTCCAACGCTTTTGATCGTCGCCTTCCCAATATTTGGCGTCGTCCCCTTTGCCATTTTTTAAGTCGTCAAAATCGTAGCCGACATATTTCTCGGGTACGAGCATGTAAACCGCTTTTCCATCGCCGTCTTTCCAGCCACAGAGTCGGACTCCCCAATGACTGGGTTTGGCTGGCAGGGCATCATTGGCTTCGGTTTTATTTTCTGCGTTCGCGAGGAGTGCGGGCAACGCCGCTTGTTTCTTTTCGACTGCCGCACGCAGCTCTTTGTCCAAATCTGCGAGCTTGATGGTCAGCAACCGCGCGGACCAACCCTTGGTCAACGGGTTCATCGAGTGAGCGCGAATGATCGCCATTTCATCTTGGACGCCGAGGAATTCGGTGTGCCGCATCGTCTCGGCCATGCCAACGCGCGCAAAGTGCTGCTTGAATTCGGCAGCCGAAACTTTCTCTGACTTGGTGAGGTCGATTTTTTCGGTCTTAGCTTTTGCTTCGCGTGCTGGAGGTGCTTCCGCAGCATCGCCGTTTTGGGGTTTGGAATCTTGAGCAACTGCGAAATCAACAAGTAGCAACAGCGAGAGCCACGCAGCGATCAACTTTGACATAATGCAAATCCTAAGAGTTAAAGAGACGAGCTTTGGCCATGGAATCAGGTGTTCCATCTGATTCTACAGGGGTTCTACACTGTCAATGAAGCCCAGGTTTGCAACAAGATTGTAACAGAGTGGCGAGGAAGCATGCCGACACCAACATGGTAAGCGATTATTCGCGGTGCTAGCACGCGGGTTCAAAGATTCATCAAGAAGAACCATTCCATCACGGCTACTTCACCGCGAGCATGCGTTCCAGCGCGATCAGCGAGTTCGTCGCGGTCTCTTCATCGACGCGAATCACATTCACCGGCGTGCACGCGGCGAGGTGTTCGAGGCTCCAGCACAAGTGCGCCAGATCAATCCGGTACATCGTCGCGCACATGCAAACGACTGGCGAGAGAAAGTGAATCTCCTGCTCGGGGTGCAGCTTCTTCAAGCGATTGACCAGATGCAGCTCCGTGCCGATCGCCCACTTGGTTCCCGGCGGCGATTGCTCGACGGTTTGGATGATCTTGCTGGTGGACCCTTTGACTTCGGCCTTGTCGCAGACCTCCATCGGGCATTCGGGATGGACGAGGATCTTGATGCCGGGGTGCTTCGCGCGAAATAGATCGACGTGCTCGGGCCGGAACATCGCGTGGACGCTGCAGTGCCCTTGCCAGAGCAGGACCTTGCTCTGCTTGATCTGCTCGGCCGTGTTGCCGCCGCGTTCGGATTCGTGCGGGCTCCAGACGCACATCTGGTCCAACGGGATGCCCATCGCCTTGGCCGTGTTGCGGCCGAGGTGTTGATCGGGGAAGAACAAGACGCGGCTCTTGCGTTTGAAGGCCCACTCGAGGACGGCTGCGGCGTTGCTCGACGTACAGACGATGCCGCCATGCTTGCCGCAAAATGCTTTGAGGCTCGCCGCGCTGTTGATGTACGTGACCGGCGTGATGTCGTTGGTATCGATGTACTCGCCGAGCTCCGCCCAGCAGTCTTGCACCTGCGAGATGCCGGCCATGTCGGCCATCGAGCAACCGGCGGCCATGTCAGGCAGCACCACGGTGACGCGCTCGCCGCCACGGGCCGCAAGTTTCTCGGGCCGGTTCGCGAGGATATCGGCCGTCTCGGCCATGAAGTGCACACCGCAAAACGCGATCGCGCGGCAGTCGGCGCTCGCCGACGCCATTTGACTCAACTGATAGCTATCGCCCTGCAGGTCCGAAAGCTGAATCACCTCGTCCTGCTGATAGTGATGGCCAAGGATCAACAGCCGCGGCCCCATCTCGGTTCGCACGTCGTTGATACGACGCTGCAGTTCCTCGTTCGAGAGGGACTTGTACGGTTTGACGGTGGGTTCGGGAGCGGGCAGAGTTGCGGGCATATTCGATCATGCAAGAATGTGAGTGATCTCTGGCTCCATTATATCAATCTTCAAGCTGTTTTTCTTGCCTTTCTACGATAAGGGATACCATTGATTTAAAAGATTCTAACTGCGACTGATGCCAATTGTAGAAATCATTTGAAGCTTGAATGAAGCATGATTGGGAGATATTCACACCAAGCCCAATTGACTTTGGAAAAGACCGACTAAGAATTCGCAATGATTTATTCGGCGGAAGAATTAAAAAAGATTTGTATCCATCAAATTGCTCGCCCCAATTGTTGAGAAAATTGAATTTTGCGTAACGTCGCCAATCCCGCTGAAATTCTTGTTGGGTTCGAGAAGTGCTAATTTTAATATCACCGTGAAAGCCGTATAGTGCTCCATCAATTAGGTTCCACATCGATTGATCGTCAAGTCCCTCTAACGATTCATCCCAATGATCATCGAGGTGTTTAACTTTATTATGAAAAGCGTATGCGTTGAGTGCACAATTCCGTTTGTCAATATTGCCTAGTGATGAACCGCCGCACCACAAACGAGTGTGCCCCCAAAGAATTCCGGCATGAACTGCCTCTGGTTCCAGTCCAACTTCAATCGCAAAATCAGCTGGGTCGCCGAAAATTTCGTTTGGGGTATTCATCATGTTTCCGTAGTTGTCCTCGGCTTCTCTGCTTCCTTAAACATCGCGGCCGCGATTACGTCATACGCTTCGTCTGTCAGTTCACATGTGCCGAACTGACTCGCGGCTTTTTCTTCAGGGCTCATTTGCAAGAACCGCTCGTACTCCTGCAGAAGGGAATCGTCGTCGGAAATTAATCTCTTGGCTTCGGCGCGATCCATTTCTAGAAATCCCTGATCGGCGATTTGAGTCAATTCTTCTTCGGTGAGATCGCCGCCGCCGTGTTTTTCGGTTGAGTCATCTTGCATTGTCATGTCCCTAAAACGCTCCTCTTCGAGTCGCCGCTAAACGGTTGTGTGCTCCTGTCACCCTGTCTTCCTGTTCTCCTGTTATCCTACTTCTTGTTATTCAACCGCTCGTACGGAATCCTTAGCTCCTCAATCACCTGCCCGCCGATCACCGTCTCGTCGAGGATGCGCTCGACGTCCGCCGGCGTGACGCCGCCGTACCAGATCGCCCCAGGATAGATCACAACCGTGGGCCCGCTTTCGCATTGGTCGAGGCAGCCGGCGCTGTTCACGCGATAGAGGGGACCCAGTTTGCGCTTCTTGAGTTCGGTCTTGAATTTGTCCTTGAGCGTTTCTTGACCCGCGGGATCGCAGCAGCCGCGGGGGTGGTTCGCGTCGCGTTGGTTGCAGCAGACGAACAGATGGCATTCAAAGGCGGGCATGGCGGCTGCGCGGGGTTGGGGATTGGGGGTTCGGGATTGGGGAGTGAACAGTCAGATCAGAATACTACCCAGGAACGTCCGTTAAAGAACATACGCAACACGCCTTCAGCGCCAACCCAAGCCTGCTGATGGTATGCCCATCGGCAGGAGAATGCCTAATTTCATGATCAGCATCGAGTCCCTCACCACCCGCCAGACATCTCAGATAATACTGTCTCGGAATCACCGCCGGGGCGACACGACTTTCTGACGCTTCTTTTTTATCATTTTCCGCAGAAAACCGCCCTAATTGACCCATCGCAAGCGGTCATCTAAACTCAACGGCTTATCAATTTTTCGACTTTTCCCGTTTTGGCAAAGGAGTGCAAACGGCAACGCAGCGACCACCGGTCCGGGGGTTCGCTGCGCTCAACCCCGGCCACCCCATAAAACGATCGAATCACTCCATGGCCCTGAAGCGTCCGCAAACTCGTCCTGGCAAAAAGGTTACCGCAAAAGCTCGGCCGCCCTTGCCGGCCGCAAAGAACGCAATAAAAAACGCCGCGAAAGCTCCCGCGAAGCCCGCGCTCAATGGACAGTCCAAGCTGGGGAAGAAAGCTGTGGCGAAGGGGGCTAAGCAGCAAGCTGTAAAAAAGTCGGCAAAGATGGCAGCACCTGGCAAGAAAACTTCCGCCAAAAAGCCTAGCCGCAAGCCGATCACGCAGCAAAGCCTGCCGTTCTGGAGCGAATTGCTCGACACCAGCGTCGGTGCCGAAACGAATGGTGGCATTCCGGAACAACAACCGGCACAACCATATAACACTGAATCAAATACTGACAACGAACCTTCATCCGAATCTGAAACCTCTATGTCCGCAGCGACCCTGACTCCCAAGAAGAGCATTGAAGACTTGGCAATCAACACGATCCGCACGCTGTCGATGGACGGCGTGCAAGCCGCCAATAGCGGCCACCCCGGCACGCCGATGGCCCTCGCGCCGATTGCCTACACGATCTGGCAAAACGAGATGCGCTACGATCCGACCGACCCGAATTGGCCGGCCCGCGATCGCTTCGTCCTCAGCTGCGGCCACGCGTCGATGTTGCTTTACTCGATGCTGCACCTCGCCGAAGTTCGTCAGCTCGAAAAAGATGGCAAACCCGGCGACCGTCTCTCGGTGCCGATCGAAGACATCAAGAACTTCCGCCAATGGCACAGCAAGTGTCCCGGCCACCCGGAACATTTCGAAACGACCGGCGTCGAAACGACGACCGGCCCGCTCGGCCAAGGTTGCGGCAACAGCGTCGGCATGGCGATCAGCTCGAAGTGGCTCGCGGCGAAGTTCAATCGCCCCGGCTTCCGCCTGTTTGACTACAATGTCTACACCGTCTGCAGCGACGGCGATCTGATGGAAGGCGTCGCTGCCGAAGCCGCGAGTCTCGCCGGGCATCTCGAGCTCGACAACCTTTGCTGGATCTACGACGACAACAAGATCACGATCGAAGGCGAAACGGACCTTGCCTTCTCCGAAGACGTCGGCCTCCGTTTCGAAGGGCTTGGCTGGAACGTCGTCCGCGTGGACGACGCCAACGATCTCGAAGCGTTGACCAGCGCCTACCGCAGCTTCCAAAACTGCAAGGGCAAGCCGACGATCATCATCGTTCGTTCGATCATCGGCTGGGGCTCGCCGAACAAGGCGAATACCCACGGCGCGCACGGCGCTCCGCTCGGCCCCGATGAAATCAAGCTCACCAAAAAATACTACGGCTGGCCGGAAGACGAAAGCTTCCTCGTGCCCGACGAGGTCAAGGAGCACTTCCGCAGCGGCATCGGCGCTCGCGGGCGTCGGCAGCATGAAACCTGGAGCAACAACTTTGCCGACTACGCCCGCAAGTACCCGGAAGCGGCGGCCGAGTGGCAGCAACTCAATAGCGGCGAACTCCCCGCCGGCTGGGACAAGCACATTCCCGAGTTCCCCGCCGATCCGAAGGGGCTCGCGACCCGCGTCAGCGGCGGCAAGGTGTTGAACGGCGTCGCCCGCGGCTTGCCCTGGCTGATCGGCGGCTCGGCCGACTTGGCGCCGTCGACAATGACGCTGCTCAACGACGAAAGCGACTTCGAGCACGGCAACTACGGCGGCCGGAACATGCACTTCGGCATCCGCGAACACGCGATGGGCGCGGCCCTCAACGGCATGGCCCTGAGCAAGCTCCGCCCGTACGGCGCGACGTTCTTTGTCTTCTACGATTACTGCAAGCCGAGCGTCCGCTTGAGTGCGCTCGGCCGCTTGCCGGCGCTCTACATCTTCACGCACGACTCGATCGGCGTCGGCGAAGACGGCTCGACGCATCAGCCGATCGAACACATGGCGGCGCTGCGTGCGGTGCCGGGCCTGATCGACTTCCGCCCCGGCGACGCCAACGAAGTGGCCGAAGCCTACCGCGCGATCATCCCGATCAAGGACCGTCCCACGGCCATGGTCCTCACGCGGCAGAACCTGCCGACGCTCGACCGCACAAAGTACGCCCCGGCCAGCGGCACCGCCCAGGGTGCGTACATCCTCGCCGACGCGAAGGACGGCCAACCGAGCGTGATCCTCATCGGCACCGGCAGCGAGTTGTCGCTCTGCGTCGACGCGTACGAAAAGCTTACGTCGGAAGGGATCGCCGCCCGCGTCGTCAGCATGCCGAGCTGGTATCTCTTCAGCCAACAATCGCCGGAGTACCAAGAAAGCGTCCTGCCGAGCAACATCACGGCCCGCGTCGCCTGCGAAGCAGCGGCCAAGTTCGGGTGGGAACGCTACCTCGGCTTCCGCGGAATTTTCATCGGCATGTACGGCTACGGCGCGAGCGCCCCGGCTCCGCTCCTCTACAAAAACTTCGGCATCACCGCGGACGCGGTTTACGAAGCGGCGAAGGGGTTGATCTAGTTTTTAGCAGCCCGACGCGTAAGCAAGGGAGTAGTGTGGGCTTCAGCCCACACGAGTTGCAGTGCGTGGTATAATTTAGGCAAACGAAGCGAGTACGTTGTTCCCTCAACTTTCTCCGGTGTCTCATGCCCAGTATCAATGCTCACTTTGACGGCCATGCGTTTGTCCCGGATGAACCGTTGGCGATTCCAATCCCCGTGGGCGAGGCAGTGCAGGTCATCTTGCCGGTGACTGCGACGGTCAACGAAGCAAATTCACAGCCAGGCAAACCTGGCAAGTTCGATGATCTTTTGAAGTATGTGGGATCGTTCCCGGAGTTGCCGACGGATTTGTCGATCAACCATGATCGATACATCATGGGTGAGAATCCATGAATCCAGAGATCGACGTCTTCGCCGACACTGTTTTCTGGATCGCCCTGATGAATGATCGGGATCAATACCATGCCGAGGCGGTCAACAGATTCAAACAGTTGACAGGCCGAATCATCACGTCGCATCCGGTGTTGGTGGAATTCGCCAACCATCTGAGCAAGCCACCTGCTCGTGAATCGGTCGCCCGATTCATTGAGGCGTTGCGGCAACGCGAAGATTGTCTGATCTTGTTTCCCACCGAACATGCTTGGGAGCAGAGCTGGCAAATCTACAAGCAAAGCTCCGACAAAAGCTGGAGCTACACCGATTGCTGTTCGTTCGTCTTGATGCGCGAGCAAGGTCTCACCCGCGCGTTGACCGCGGATCAACACTTTCGGCAGGCGGGGTTCGAAGTGCTGCTCTAGTTTACAAAGATAACAGGCAGGAAAAGGCAGAGCGTACATGCTTGAGATTCAAGATGCTACAGCAGTCCATAATTTGTGCTGCGGTGAAAAGCGATGAACAAGCCTTCTGGAGTGAAGCACGACAACTACGAGGTTCTTAACTTGGTTGGCTACGGTCTTGCCAAGTTTGAAAAAGAACTCGTTGCGTTGCTTGGGTTCGAATCCAAGTCAGCACTGTACAGCGATTTGATCCAACGCGGTGTCGCAAAGACGGTCGGTACGCTCAAGAACAGGCAAGATCTTTTCAATCCCCTGGTTCGCGGCGGCAAAACGGGATGGTGGCAGAACGGCGACCGCTACCTGCATCGAAAAATCCTGCTTGATTCCTTGTTCGGCAACCTCGATGCGTCGGGCTACGCCGCGATGCTCCTCAATTATCTTCGGGCCTATTTCCCACTGCCCTCGGAGCCAGCGATACCTCTGCCCCCGATCCTGACAAGTCGGTTTCGGCAGATGCAAGAAACCGGACGAGAAGCCGAACTGATTTTTATCAACGCTTATCAGCAATACGAGCAGTTCTCTGGCGGGATCCTCGAAGATGCTCGATTATTCGGCGATGGCTATGATTTCCAGATTACGCTGCAAGTCGGTTTCGTCCTCGTCGATGTGAAAGGGGTGCGATCCTCCGCAGGGAGCATAAGATTGACTGAAAAGGAGCATTTGAAGGCCGAGGAATACGAAAATGCGTATTGCTTGGCCGTGGTAAGCAACTTGGTCAAAGTCCCCCGTATCAAATTGATTTTCGATCCGCTCGCGTCGATCACATTGACAAAACAGAACATCAAAACCGAACAGACTTTCTATACCACTGCTACTCAAGAATGGTGAAAGAGCGTTGGTCATTTACTCAATGTGTACTAAAATTATGCATATCGCTGAAATCAATTTTTACTCATAAGTTTCCCGCCAACTTGCAGAGCAAGTTGGCTACTCTCAATCCCCGTCAGCCGCATCAGAATCTGCTCGTTCGTCGCCGGTAGGTCGAGCTTTGGGATGCGGGCGTTGCCATCGAGTCCACTCGCCGCCGTGGCGAGGGCTTCCTTGACCGCGCACCAGACCGAGAGCCCGAGCAGGAGCGGCGGTTCGCCGACGGCTTTCGAGCGCTTCAGGCTCACGTCGCTGTCGGGATTGTCGAACAGGTCGAGGTTGAACACTGGCGGCAGGTCGCTGATGTTCGGGATTTTGTAGGTCGTCGGCGAGTGCGAGAGGAGGACGCCGGCGTCGGTGTATTTCAGCTCTTCGGCGGTGCACCAGCCCATGCCTTGGATGAAGGCGCCGAGCAATTGGCCGCGGTCGATGCCGGGGTTGATCGGGATGCCGATGTCCATGAGCATGTCGACGCGCGGGACGCGCAGCTCGCCGGTGAAGCGGTCGATCTCGACTTCGGCGACGGCCGCGCCGTTGGTGTAGTAGAGGAACGGCGTCCCCTTGCCAGTGTCGCGGTTCAAGTCCACGCCGGGTGTGGCGTAGAACCCACGCTCGCCGAGCGAGACGCGTTCGAAGTAGGCCCGCTTGACCAGTTCGGCAAAGGCCATGCGGCGATCCGGCGCGCGCTGGTCCCAGACGAAACCCTCGGCGAATTGCATGTGCGGCGGCGAAGGGGCG
>JBGSSS010000124.1:0-3510 GCA_041736895.1 Pirellulales bacterium | reverse complement strand
CGTGGCCGAAGCGTGCCGCGTGCCCGACGAATGGATACAACTCGCCCGCCGCGCCGCCGCGACGATCGGCGCGCCGCTCGCCGGGGTTGATCTGCTTCAAGCGGACGATGGGCAAGTCTATGTTCTCGAAGTCAACGCTGTGCCGGGCTGGCGCGGGCTGGCGGCGGCGCTCGAGGTCGATATCGCGCGCGAGGTGCTGATGTTTCTCGAAAGTAGCGTGGGCTTCAGCCCACGCGAAAAATAATCATCGCAATGACGCAAGCCGTTATTCAAAAAGAAAACCTGTTTGGCTCCCTCCCCCTTGCGGGGAGGGCTGGGGAGGGGGTTTCTTGATGCCACAGAAATATATTTATGGAGCAAATATTTCTAACGAATATCTCTTCAAGTACCAATTCTAATCCCGCTCAAACCCCCTCCTTAACCCTCCCCGCGAGGGGGAGGG
The DNA here is from genome assembly GCA_041736895.1 of Pirellulales bacterium. GTDB lineage: Bacteria > Planctomycetota > Planctomycetia > Pirellulales > JALHPA01 > JANRLT01. The sequence goes on along the minus strand of JBGSSS010000124.1, from coordinate 3,068 downwards.
GACCAAACCAGATTTTTAGGGTGGAGAGTCGAGGTGCAACTCAAGCATTCTTGCAATTATTTATTTGCTCGAAGCACACGGCTTCGAGCTACTTATTCACCACCGGCTTATCCAGCTTCTTCATGTCCGCTTGATATTGCGCTTCGACTTCGAGCAGCAGCGCCTTGGCCGTGTAGAGCCGACCGGTCGGTTTGTTGAAATTGACGTGCGCTTCCTTGCCGAGCATCTTGCCGAGATTTTTTCCGCCTTCGGAGGTGGTGAGGTACTGGATCAACTCGTCGCCCCCTTTGTCGTGGAGCAAGCGCTTGACGAGCGCGCGGCCATCCGGCAGCTTGATCAAGTTGTCCACGCGGTCGATGCCTTGCGGCAACTTCAGCACGCGGCGCATGAATGGCCGGCCCTTGTCCGTGAGGAGCAACTCGCAAATTGGGTCCTTGGCCTCGTGCATTTTCGCGAGCAACTCTTCGTCGTTCGTCGGTGTCCAGCCGAGTTTGCCGATCGCGTCGATCAGTTTCTTGCCTTGCTCGCGCGTGATGAGATCGCCTGCTTCATAATGTTGCCAGGTGCCGATTTCCGTTTTCGCCGCCTGGATAATTTGCGACATCGTCGGCAATTCTTTTTCCGGTTCCGCGGCGCGCAGGTCGGCGATCAGCGCGGCCAGGATCGCCAAGACCCAAACGCCGATGATCCAAAATTGAGAGTTGTGCGTGCGATTTTTTAGCCAGTGTTGCATGGGGAATCTCTAATGAATGTCCAAACAGCTATGACAAATCGTCATCTTGTTGGGCCAAGTGTCTCTGGCAAAAATACCAACGAACCATTTTCACGGGGCACAAACCCCAAATCGCGGCAGAGGCAACCGTCTGAAATAGTAAGTTGTCTCTCTTAGTGGAGTTACATTTCTTATCGGCTGATCCGACGAGCCAACTAGGATGAATTTTTGTCATACTTATGCGGACAATCAACAATGTTCCCCCAACTTAACGCTCTCAAATTCTGTCTCTTTGATGAGATTCGTATTTTTCCATTGCCATCACTTTCGCGTTGGGTAGAATCGACGGTAGAAACACATGCGGGTCTTCTGTTGATGATCATCTTGAATGCAGTGCCGGAGTGTTCTTCTCCGGGTGTCATGTGGACGCGACCAGGGAGTGTTCTCCCTGTGCCAAGTGGGCTGAGCTTTTTGGGATAGAGCCATTGGGGGAAGCGGAATGAAGGGCCGATGCCATCCAGTGGGCGGATGAGGGCCAGCGGGCAGCGAAAGCTTGTAGGGCAATGCGCCATCGAGGCAGGTATTGCCAAACAAGTTCAGTCCTAGGGGTAACCATTTTCGGGGAAACACAAGGAAACTACCGAATGACCGCGACATTTTATTATCAAGAGTGCCCTACCTGCGGCCGCGCACTCCGGATCCGCATCAATTATCTTGGCAAGACCGTTGTCTGCGAACATTGCCAGGGCTCCTTCACGGCGCAAGACCCCAACGGCTCGGCCGAGGTTCCGCAAGCGCATGAACCCTCGCCGTTGGAACGCGCCGAAGAATTGCTCGCACGTTTGGATCGCCGCCACGAGCTATTGCCGCTCGAAAGCATGCATCACGCCGGCGGCGAAGCAGTCCTGTAGCTCGTAGCCATTGCTGCGAGCGAAACTAAAAGCCCTCGGCGCAAGCCAGGGCGTCAAGGATTACATCGCAATGACTTTTCAAAGCCCAGGGGTTCACCCCCTGGGATCTTTTTTGCGCTCTCACTCTCTTCAATGAACGCACGAGATCACGGTCTCGTGCTACTTGATAATTTTGTAGGCGCTAGCGTTAGTGAAGGCGACAAAATTGCTACAAGCATGAATTCGCCAAAACGAATTGAATGAGAGACTTTATCCCGCAAAAAAAAGCAAGAACAGTAAAAATTCGAGTTTGTATTCGAGAGCAACTGCAATTGATAAGGTCCGATCGCCTAGTCATTACAAGTTTGACAAGAAAGCGTTTACCAACACAAGTCAAGCTTTTCGGACAGAGGCAGGAGAATGAAGGCAAGAGAATGAATTTGACTCATTCTCTTGCCTTCATTCTTTTGCCTATCAAGCAAACGTGTGGGTGTTGGTGCCGCACTTCAAATCGGTTTGACTCTAAGTTTCTCTTTTTTGTTCTTTTTGTTTTTCTTGCGTCAAAATTGTATTTTTTCGCGCACGAGATCACGGTCTCGTGCTACTTTAGCAACCTCGCCAAATCCTCGAAAAACTCCGGATACGTTTTCTCGACGCACTTGGGATTCTCGATCACCACACCAGGGATGCGCAAACCAGCAAGGGCTAGGCTCATCGCCATCCGATGATCGTCGTACGTCGCGATCGACGCGCCGTGATACGCACCGTGAGAAGAAGCACTGTGTGGCGCGGGGATGATCGTTAGCCCATCTTCGTGCTCGTCAACTTGCGCCCCAAGCTTGCGCAGCTCGATCGCCAGATTGCCGATGCGGTCCGTTTCCTTGTGGCGATTGTGGGCCACGCCGCGCACGCGCGTTGGGCCTTCGGCGAAGAGTGCCACGACCGCCAGAGTTTGCACCGTGTCGCTGATCGTGTTCATGTCGATGTCGATGCCGCGGAGCTTGCCGCCGGTGACCGTCAACGATTGCGGGCGTTCGCTGATCGTGCAACCCATCTGGCGCAGGACGTCGACGAAGCGGGTGTCGCCTTGCAAGCTATTCGAATCGAGGCCCGTGACCGTGATCGTGCCGCCGGTGATCGCCGCGGCGGCGAACCAGTAGCTGGCCGCGGACGCGTCGGGTTCGATCGCGAAGGTTTGTGATTTGTACTTGGCTTGGGGGACGGCAAAGGATTGCAAATCTTCATCACTTGGCACATCGACGCCGAACGATCGCATCACGGCCAAGGTGATTTCGACGTAGGGCTTGGAAACGAGCTCGCCCTCGACGCGGATCGTCAGCGGCTCGCGCGCGTACGGCGCGGCCATGAGCAGGCCGCTCAGGAATTGGCTCGAGACATTGCCGCGCACCCGCGCCGTACCGCCGGGCAGTCCCCGTGCGGTAACAACAACCGGCGGGCAGCCGGTG
>JBGSSS010000089.1:0-18005 GCA_041736895.1 Pirellulales bacterium | reverse complement strand
ACGACGTCGCGCGTCTCCCAGGGCCGGGACGCGTCGAGCCAGTTGGCGGTCGACCTGCTCAACCGCGGCGTCGCGCCGCAGGCGATTTGGGACGCCGTCTTTCAGGTCGGCGCGGAAATGCTGATGCGCAAGCCCGGCATTCTGACACTGCATTCGGTCACGACGGCCAACGCGCTGCATTTTGCGTATCAACAGACGCACGACGACGCCACGCGGCGATTTCTGCTGCTGCAGGCCGCGGCCTTCTCGTCGATGTTCCGCAAACGGGCCGACGCGAACAAAGGAGCGGCGATCGACACGTTCGAACCGGCCGATGGAGACGTCACCCTCGACGACGTCTTTGCCGAGGTCGGCGCGAACAAGCTGAAGGCGGCGCAAAAGGCGCTGCGCTATTTGCAGTCCGGCGGCAATGTGCGGAGCTTCATGGACGCGGCGCAGCGGCTGATTTACCTGAAGGGAACGGACTCGCACGACTACAAGTTCAGCAGCGCGGTGCTTGAGGATTACTACACGCTCTCGCCCGAACTCCGCGACCGGTTCCTCGCGGCGAGTGTGCATTGGCTGAAGGGTTCCACGGCCAAGGACAACGCCCTCATCGCCCGCACGCGGGCGGCGTTGGGGTGAGGCTAAGGACTGAACCCGAGAATGGTTCCTGTCACCTTTTCTTGATCCAATGTTGCATTAAAGTGCAGTTTCGATAGGCTTATTGAACACGGAATTCATTGAGGAGTATTTTGCAAGGGAGACGAAAAATGGTTAGTGAAGTAACAAAGCTGATAGATTGTGTCGTGGCGGACATCAATCAACCCATTCCGTTCTACAGGAGCAATTGCCCAGGTCTATTAGGGGCAACGTGGGACAGGAAGTGCGAATCTTTGGAAGATGATCGCCAATACACAATTATTGTAAAGCATGAGGATCGAGAACCATTCACGCTTCAAATTAGAATCCCACATAAGGGGGATGATGAGGGAATGAAACTCGATGAACATATCGAATGTATGAGTCATTTGGTTTCAGATGAGTTGACTGCGGCATTTAATAACCATCCACAAAAGGTTTTTATCGTTCGTTATCGGTGGCCAATAGCTGAATAGACATTTTCGTAGCTGCCGCTTTTGAGGATTCTAGTAATGCGATTACTGTTTTGCCTTGCCATTGTTCTACTTGCAAACACCGCTTGCAATAGCAGTTCTAAATGGACGGATAAAGAAAAAGAAAATAGCGTGCATTATTTCAATTCAGCTAAATTAGCCAAGCAAGCTACGAAATTGCTAAACGAAGCAGGTGAAAAAAGTAATAAAATGACTGTTGAAGTGGAGAAGCAACTTATGAAACTCCACAAAACGGCACTTGAAGAAGCCAAATTAGTAGATGATGCTTTGCTAGACAAGGCACATCCAGAGTTGAGAGAGCATTACAGAAATGAGTACCAGAAATACCTAGAATTAGAGTTAGAGTATTACAAAACGAGAGTAGATGCAGGCCAAGCTTCAAATACTTATCAAAGCATGGTATTTCAGAACAAATGGGTGGATTGGCATAACGCCAATAAAAAGGACATAAAGTTTCCAAAGCAAAATGACTGAAACAGCATTTACAGAAAGTGTTTGTTTTTCATTATCAATGCCTGTAGCAGAATCGGCGTTTTTTCGGTGGTTGCTAGCTTTTACTTTTTGGGCAAAGAAAAGGTGTCTGGAATGTCTGGAACCTTTTTCCGCTATATGAGTCCAACCTACTACCTCAACAAAAACGTCGCGAATTGATCCCAGGCCTCGGTCTTGGCTAGCTGCGTGATGGCGACGGACATGGCCGCCAAGAGGGCCACGCCTGTTGCGAACCAACGGTCTAAGGTTCGGGACAGCAAGCATTTGATGAGTAGAAAAAGCGCGGCCAAGACAACCGACGTAAAGAAGGCGCTGAACCACCGCTCGGCCCATGTCCCCGCGAGGAGCGCGTTGAGCGGTCTCATCCGGCCCATGGCGGCACTCATGATCGAGACCGAAGCGAGCAGCATCATCGGCCGATGAATCGGGGCACGGTATCGGTTCCACACGCCGATCAAGACGAACAACCCAAACATCAAGATCCCCAACACGGGCACGGCCATGAATTGGTTGGTATTCAGGCCAAACAAGAGTCCCGGCGGGCTGTAGCGGGCGGACTCGATCCCGACCTTGATGCCCACGACCACGATGCCGAGCGCCAGCGCGACGCCGAGCAAGCCCAGCTTCATGTGCAGGCGCACGCGTTTTCTTGCGACGAGCAACGGCTGTATCACAGCCAACAGAAACCAACCCGTCATTAGCACGCCATGCACGATAATGAGCGTGCGGATGGGGGGCGTGAGCGGGCGATTGGGATAGGCCCTGCCCTGGAGGTAGAACGCTTGAAAGCCGACGAACATCAAGACGAGCAGACTGAACGAAGCCAAGGCATAGAACCAGCGCAGCGGGGAGGAAGGGGCCGAGGCGGAGGCGGCGCGAGTGTTCATGGCTGGCGTGTTCATTGCTGGTACATGTCGGGTAGCGGCGGAGCGATGCCAAGCGACAACCCGATTGGCCCGCAGACAATATCCCGCTTTGCGTTAGGATTTGAATAGGCCAAGTTGCTTAGGTGAGGTCCAACTTGGATAATCGTGCTGCCCCCTTTTTTTTACCCAGTTCGTTTTGCCAGTCGTTGAAGCGACCGTTGGAGTTTTCATTCTTGAAACGTGCGATCCCACTTCTCGCGGTGACGCTCGGCGTCTTGGGCGTCGTGATACTTCTTGTTGGCGCGGTAGCCCTTTGGTACGTGGAGAGGGTCGCGGTGGAGCGGGCGCAGCGCATGGCAACACGCGCGACGGAACGCCTCGCCAAGATCGAGGGGAACTTGCAGCGCTTTGAGGAGAAGGTAAAGAATGTCACGATTGACTTGAATAAAATCCAAGACGACATTGCCAGTCTCGTGAAGCGGAGGCTCCCCGAAGCGCTCGCCTCGGCCGAACTGTTGCCGCTGATGGATCAGCTCCGCGGCCTCCTCGACCAGTGCGAAGAAATTAGCGTAACGTTGCAGCTGATAGCCAACTTGTTTGAGGATGTCGCCGATTTGAGCGCTCAACTTGATGGCAATGAGAACCTAACCGAGGGATTCGACAACATCTCCGCCACGATCGAGCTTGCCGCCGCGGCATTGGCCGGGATTCGCAAACAACTGGCCGAGATTCAACTGCTGGAGCAGACGGCCAATCCGCAGAAGCTCGCGGACGTCGTCGAGCAGACTCGAGGGCCACTCGAGCGACTCGCGGGTGTCGTCGGGACAATGCGCCAACATGCCGAGAAAACCGACGCGGCTTTTGAGAAAGCCGTGGACAAGTTCGTGTTCTGGGCGCGCACGGCGGCAGCGCTCCTGAGTCTAGGCGCGGCCTGGTTTGTCTGGGGACAGGTTTGTCTGTTGCGCTGGGGGTGGGCAGAACTTCATGGCACCAAGACGTCGCCGGCGGGTGGCTGGGGTCGAACGAAGTGAGCCCCCAGCCGGGGTGGTCGTTGAACCTTGGGTTTTTCTACAGCAAACGTCAAACGTGCTGGGGGCTACGCGAGTACGCTCCGACCCCAGCCACCCGTCGTCGCTTCCGGCTGCTATTGGGATAAGCCCTAAGCTGCATACCGCCACTTTTGGATACTGATTACTCCGTGGTCCAGCGGCATTCGTAAACAGTGCCGACTTTCGGACGCACCACGGACCAGCCAATCAACGAACCATACGGATGGTCGATCGTGTTGCGCGGGTCCATGGTCTGGGGCGCGGAAGTTTTGTCGGCTGGATAGCGCACCAGACTATAAGTGCGATAGGGCCGATCTTCCGGAAAGAGCATCCACACCGTGAGCAGATCTGTCTCGCCCTGCACGACAAAGGGGGCTCGTCCCGTCGTCAAATAAGGCAGACTGGCCAGGGCCGCGATCTCAATGGTCACCGGCTGGCCAAAGGGAACTCGCGACAGATCATACTCGAATTCATAGCTCGTCCCTTTGCCGTCGAGGACATCGCTCGGACTTTTGACTTTGCTGATGATCGCCGGAAGTTCCCCCTTCGGCTGGCGAAATTCGGCATTTTCAATTGGTAACACGGTGCGAAACGTGACTCGGCGGTTCGCTTCGGGGCTGACCAGCTTCAGCGTCAGGCGATCCCGCAGCAGCACGCGGCCTTGGCCATCGGACGATGTTTCATCCGGCTTCCATTTTCGTAGATCGAGCATTCGGCTATGGGTCAGGATTTCCAAGCCCGAGAAATCGAGTTTGGTGGGTTCGGATTTTTCGGCAACCTCGATCGGCATCCAAGCGGCGGTAGGGTCTTTATCAAGCTGATCGAGGACTTGTTTGAAATCAGGGTCGCCGCTGGCAATCGCGTCGATGACGGTCGCCTGCATCTGCGATTTCTGGTAGAGCTTGTAAACTTGCATGGGCAAGTAGACAAACAGCAGCAGCGCGATGAAGACATAGAGATAACTGGGCCAATCACGGTAATCGAGCAGCGTGGACCAGACGCGGCGCTGACTCGAACCGCGCAGTTCCCGTGAAAGTTGGGTCGCCGTCGACGGGGCAAACGCTTTGCGGATGGAGCGCAAACTCAACCCCCGCTTCTCCAGCGGGATCGGCAGCCAGGGGGGTTGCGTGGGTTTGCCGCTTTGGCTGCCGCTGATTTGACCGTGCATCTTGCGCGCGACTTCGTAACCGTGCTGGACCAGCGTGTTGATCTCAGTATCGGAAAAGCGGTCCAAGTCCGTGCGAATCGACTGCACCTCGGCTTGGATCACGGGATGCAGCGCCGTGGGATCATCCGCTAGGTCAACCGTTTCGGTGATCGGCAGGAAAACAAAGCCCGGTTGCTGGCCAAAGTTTTCGCGCTCCATCTGCCAGACTCGATCCCACAGGATATCGGTCGCGCGCACCGATTGCCCCAACACGCCCAGCGCGGCATCGCTGAGGATTTGAAACGGTTTTCCCGCATCGCTCACCAGGATTGTATCGAAATGGCTGCCTTGATTTTTCAACCAAGAAAACGCGCGGATGCTGAGGTTGTCGTAAACGCCGCCATCGGTGAACCACTCGGTGGGGTATTGCCCCTCGCGCACTCCCAAGTCGGCGGCAGAAATTTCGACTGGCGGAAAAAATCCCGGAAACGCCGAGGACGCGCCAACGACTCGCGGCAGGGAAGCAAGTTGACCCGGGATGTGTTGGAATGTCGTTCCGTCCGCGGTGTTTCGCTGGGCAATGAACACTCCGTTACGATTGAACACCGAGAGTCCGCCGTTGCTGACGTTCGTCGCCAAGATGTGCAGCATGGGCCGCTCGGGCAACTCATACAAACAGCGATCCCCATAGAGATAATCTCGATAGTACCTTTCCAGGATGGCGTTGGGCGTCAGGTGGCGCACATTGCGCCGGCCGAGCTTTGCCAAGATGCGCAGCGGCAATTGCAATGGCAGACGACGGACCATCCGATTTCGCACATCGAATTTGACGAACCGGATGACTTCCGCGGCCGCTTCGGCGAACTGCTCGTCATCGCCGCAATAGCGATCCCAGTTCAGCACCAAGTGGGCTGATAAAATACTACCGCCCGAGACCGAGGTGATGTTGGTCACCTGCTGCAGTTGGCCCGAGTCCTTGAGATACCGTACCACCCCGAGATGATATAGCGTCGCGCGAAATCCACCGCCGGAAAGCGCAAGCCCGAGATTTGGCATGATGTCAACCTAAGCATGATTTAGAAATGTCCTATTTGAGTATAGTTCGGAAAAAACGGCGTTTGGGTCCTTTTTGCCGAAGGAAACTCTGCAGAAACGCGGGATTTCGTTAGTTCGACTTTCGCACTTTTACCCGGCGGGTGGCTGGGGTCGGTGCGTCCTCGCGCAGCCCCCAGCCCGCCTGATGTTTGATGCAGGAAAATCCCCAGGTTCAATGGCCACTCTTGCTGGGTCTCCTTGTCTTTATGGCGCGAAGGACCGTGTGTTCGACCCCAGCCACCAGGCGTCATGCTCAACTAACCTCTTATTCCCCAAAGAATACGGAATAAAAGGGGTTGATTTTGTGCCAGCGGATGTGTTCAAGTGAATACTGTTTGTAAAGAGAATGGCCGGAATCCGCGCGCGGCGGAGACTTTGTAGGTCCCGGTCTCCGACCGGGACCCTCACGCGGCGTTTGACGCCGCGGGGACTGAGCACTGGCCGAGCCAGTGGCACCCGGTGCCGCGCGGGGCAACGCCGGCATCGTTGCTTACTCCCCGCCCAAGGTCCCGCGGAGGACCGCGGGACCTACAGGAAGCGGCGGCGGGCGTTGCCTTAAAAGGCAACACGAAAATGCGCGCAGCGCGCACAATTGGACCAGAGACGACAACCGGAAAGCCCGTGGTTTCCGGGGTTTGCGCGCGAAATCGAGGCGCACGGCGGGTGCGTTTTGCGCGCGATTTTTTTCGATTTTTTTGCGTTCTTTTTCGATTTTTTCGATCTTTTTTGCGTTCTTTTTCGATTTTTTTTCGATTTTTTTTCGTTTTTTCGCGCGTTTTTTCCGCCGTTTATGCTGCTTTTCCGCGGTTTTACGCCGGTTTTCCCGAGTGTTGCCTCGAGGCAACAGGCAAAAAGTTTTGCACTTTGCGCACCAAAAAAATGCCACTGGAGAACAGTGCGATGCCCCATCACTCGGCAGCCAACTCACGAACGAACGCCGCCGTTTCGGCGTGCTGCGGGTTGCCAAAGATCTGCTCCGGCGGGCCGCTTTCGAGCACCAACCCGCCGGCAAAGACATGCACCGTTTTCGCGACCCGCTGGGCGAAGCCCATCGCGTGGGTGACGACGATCATTGTCTGGCCCTCGGCGGCGAGGTCGCGCATGACGCCGAGGACTTCGGCCGTCATCCGTGGGTCGAGGGCGCTGGTCGGTTCGTCGAACAAGATCGCCCGGGGATTCATCGCCAGCGTCCGAGCGATGGCGACGCGTTGCTGCTGGCCGCCGGAGAGTTGGTCGGGCCGGGCATTGGCCTTCTCCGCGAGGCCGACGCGGGCGAGGAGTGTTTTGGCGCGTTCGGTCGCGGCAGCGGGAGCTTCGCCAAGGACGCGGACGGGGGCCTCGATCACGTTTTGGAGGACGTTGAGATGCGGAAAGAGGTTGAACTGTTGAAAGACCATGCCGACTTGCTGCCGCACGGTTTGCAACGTCTTGTGCGCCGCATGCTGCTGCGGCCCCGGCGGCAGCGAGTGCCCATTGACGCGAATCGTGCCCGAGTCAAACGTCTCGAGCCCATTCAAGCAACGCAGAAAGGTACTCTTCCCGCCGCCGCTCGGCCCGATGATGGCGGCGACCTCGCCCTCGGCCACGTCGAGCGACAACCCACGCAGGATATGCAAAGGGCCGTGCGATTTGTGGAGGTCGGCGACGTGGATCATGGGGGGAGAATTTAGGAGTTAGGAGTTAGAAGTTAGAATGCAGAGAAGAGCACCCCTAGCTTCGCTGCTTAGCAATTCATGCGTGAGATAACTTAACTCGGCGGCATTTTTTTCCGCAATGCGGCGATGACCGAGCGTGGAACGAAGCGTGCAAGTTCTTCATCGCCGGCGAGCGGGGTGATTTGTTTGAGGAGCGAGCTGCTGATGTGCGAGAACTGGTCGTCGGCCATGAGAAACACTGTCTCGATGCCGTCGTCGAGTTTGCGGTTGGCGAGTGTCATCGTGAATTCGGTTTCGATGTCCGTCAGCGAACGAATGCCGCGCAGCATGACCCGCGCGCCGACGCGGCGGACGAACTTGACGGTCAGCCCGTCGTACGTCTCGACGCGGACGTTGGGCAGATGCGGAATCGCCCCGCGCACGAGCTCGACGCGTTCGTCCGGCGTGAAGAGCACCTGTTTGTCGATGTTGATTCCGATGCCGATGATCAGTTCATCGACGAGCTTGCTCGCCCGCTCGATGATGTTTTGATGCCCGAGTGTGAGCGGGTCGAACGAGCCCGTGTAGACGGCGATACGGGGGTTGGGCATGACGAACGAAAGGATTCGGGATTGGGGAGTGGGGATTCGGGAAGATCCTAAGCCCAGCGGCTCCGCCCGCTGGAATATAATATCGCGACGTTAGAACAACGCTTTCCACAGACGATCCGTATCATCCGCATTATTGTACCCATGAGCCGCGATACGCAACCGTCCGCCGCGCACGCTAAGTACGACGCCATTTTCGAGGCAGCGCTGCCGCACGAGCAGCGGGTCTTGATCGGGCAGGGTGAATGTGATGATGCCCGAGCAATGGTCCGGTTGATCGCGACGGGTATGAACAATCGCGCCGCGTGCGGCGAGTTCCGCGGCCAACTCGGTTGTGTACTCGACGATGCGTTGGCCGATGTTCGCGGGGCCGAGTTCGAGCAGCAGCCGCAAGCTCTCGCCCATCGCGAGATACCCGGGCATGTTGAGGGCACCGCCTTCGTAGCGCGACGCGAGTGGCTTCCAGGTGTCCTTGATCGTCGAGTAATCGAGACCGCCGGGAACGCTGTTCCAGCCGACGCCGATCGGACGGAGTGTGTCGAGATGTTCGCGGCGGATGTAGGAGAACCCGGCGCCTTCGGGTCCGAGCATCCACTTGTGACTGTCGGCGGCGAGGAAGTCGATCGAGATTGCACTGACATCGAGCGGGAAGGCGCCGAGACCTTGAATCGCATCGACGAACAACTTGGCTCCGTGGCCGTGCGCAATCGTCAGCGCATCGGCCAAGTTTGTCTGCCAACCATTGAGATACCCGACCCAACTCAGCGAGACGATCTTGGTCCGGGCATCGCACGCGGCGTTGATCCGGTCGAGGTCCAGATGCGTCGGCGGCATCTCGACGCGGCGAACTTCGACGCCGCGCGTGCGGAGATTGAGCCACGGATACTGGTTCGAGGGAAACTCGTCGGCCGGCAAGACGACGTTGTCGCCGGGTTGCCAAGGCCAGCCCTCGGCGATGAAGCTGATGCCCATCGTCGTGCTTGGGATGAGGGCGATCTCACCTGGGTCGGCGTTAATGAGCCGCGCGGACATGCGGCGGCATTCCTCGGCTCCGGCGGACCACTTCGGCCAGAGCGTATCGCCCTCCGTGGCACACTCGACCGCAAATTGCTGCAGCTTTTCCGCCGCTGTCCGGGGCAGGGGGGAGACCGCCGCATGATCGAAATACGCCCAACGCTCGGTCACGGGCATCGCTTGGCGGAAGGTCGCGGCGAGGGTATCGGAAGTCATCAACAAGTCCAAGTGATGAAAATTCAAAGCCCAGGGGTTCATCCCCTGGGAAAACTGCACAGGGGAATCCCAGGGGGTAAACCCCTGGGCTTTGAGTGATTTAGAAGTTTTCGGGGTGGAAAAGGAGGAAAAATGCCAGCACACCCTTGACGACCGTTACAACCGGAGAAAAGATACCCAATCTTAATCAGGAACACGAGTTATCGCCAAACTGGCATGTTAGAATCATTCCCGGGAGAGGTTTCTCTATTTAAGCTATACTAAGTAGCTTGCCGATTTTACCCTTGGCCGGACTTTGGATCGTTCCCTGACGCGAAAGACAATTTAGGACACACGACTGCATGGCCAAAGGGTTTGCGATCTTCGGGTTTGTGGTGGCCATTGTGCTGCTGCTGGTCTTCGGCCTCGATTTGGCCGTGAAGATCCCGTTTGACCGCATCAGTTGGATTACGGACACGCTGTTCGTTCTGGCCAGTCTCGCCCTGGGCGTGGTGAGCTGGATGACTTTTCGCGAAGCGACGAAGTAATATTTAGGCCGCGCGAAGGATCGAAATCCCCCGTTGGTGTTGGCTCTCTTTTGCCAGCGTATCGGCCGCCATGTGGACGCGAATTCCCTGAGCCTGAAATCCAGCGACCGCTTGAATCAACCGTTCCCAGTTTGCTAGGGCATTGTTGCCTAGTTCTTGCTGCGAATGAGCATCGATTCGGAGATGAATGTTCCCTTGCGGTTGGCGGATCAATTGCTTGAGCGTTCCCTGCAGCGCCCAAATCCCGCGGGTCGAGTTGAGCCAGCCAGCGCCGAGCAAGTGAGTGCCCGTGAGCGGCATCTGCCAGAGGCCGTTAGTCAGGATACGCGGCGCGAACGGATGCCGCGGGTCGCGTTGCATGACCTGCGTGTCGCGGAGAATCGTGATGCCCGAGGCGAGCACGGCGTCGTAGGGGATCGCGACCTTGTTGCCGCTATTGACGAGCATTCGCAGCGGTTTACCGATTTGCTTTTGAGCCTTGTTCCATTGCTTGAGCCAGCCGAGATATTGAGCGCGATAGGCCGTGCGCGAGGCGATGTTCTGCGGAGCCCACCAGCCGAGATCGCCTTCGCTAATCGCCGCGAGGGCTTGCAACTCGGTTGTTCCCGTCGGCGGAGCGCCGTTCCAAATCCAGGTGACGGGTAAATGCGCGGCTTGTGTGACCAATTGCAAGCGAGCAATCGTGTCAGCCAAAGCAGCGCTGGAGAGACCTGTGCCGCCGACTTCGGCGGCGGCGGGCAATTCGATCGAGAGACTGACGCGTCCGCCGACATTGGGGGCGGATTCGTGGGAACTGATTCGCATAGAGACCCTCCTTGGACCGATAGCCCGCTGCGGCTTGTGCGTGATCGCGACATCCCGTCGCGATTGAAAGTCGGCCGTTACAATAAAGGCCTGGAATTGATGGCTTACAATTCCAATCTCCTCGAACCAACTCTCTCTACAGATTTGCATCGGCGGGTTCAGGAGAACCTAAGCAAAAAAAGCCAGCGTGACGCTACGACTGCTCCGAACCGAACAGTTCTTGGCAAGCTGTAGCGGTTGGCAAAGAAATAACGGCCCCAGCTATGACACATTGACCTTCGCGCGACCCTGAAGGTACTTAGCTAAGTGGGCGAATTTATGATCGCTTGAACTAAACCCTCGATTGTATAAACCGCAGCTTCCGCAGAAGGCTCAAAGCCAAGCCCGCGCAAGGTATCGCTGGTCACGGGACTGATCGAGGCCAAGCGAGTCTGCTTCAGGCTTTCTCCGAACATCCGCACCAACCCTCGGGCGATGGCGCTGCTCGTGACAGTGACCCAAGCGAATTCGCCGCCGGCAAGTTGCTCGGCGATCTCAGGTGCCGGCGAATCGACATCGCCGCTGGTGTAGGCAACGACTTGATCGACCCAGGCGCCGGCATTGGTCAGTTGTTCAGCCAAAACTTCGCGGCCACGGCTGGCACGGATCAGAAGGATTCGCTGGAAACGCAGATCACCATGCCGAGTGGCGATCAACGCCTCGGCCAGGGCTTCAGCGCGGAACTCATCCGGTTGCAGGTCCGCGTGCAAGTGATACGCCGCGAGTGCGTCGGCCGTACCCGGCCCAATGGCCGCAAGTTTGCAGTTTTTCAACGCCCGGCCATCGAAACCCAAAGACTTCAATCGCTCGCAAAACGCCTGGACTCCGTTGGCGCTGCTGAAAACAATCCAGTGATACTGGCTGGCTCCGTGGATCGCATCGTCGACTGCTTTCCAATCGGCTGGCGGACCGATGGTGATCGTCGGCTGAATGACGCACTCCGCGCCGAGTTCACTCAACCGATCGACCAACGGAGCGGCTTGCTCCGCCGCGCGTGTGACCAGAACCTTCTGCCCGAAGAGTGGGCGGCTCATGAACCAGTTCGCAGTGCTCGTGTCGGTCGCCACATCGCCGACGATGATGATGATCGGCGGACGTAGTTTCGACTCTTGCAAATCGCCTGCAATTCGATCGAGTCGGCTCGACAGCACCAACTGATCTGGCCAACTGCAGCGGCGCACGATCATGACCGGAGTGCTTGCGGCTTTGCCCGCAGCGATCAATGCCGCGGACCATTCGCCAACCGTTGTCACACCCATGTAGAAGACCAACGTGCCCGGGAATTTCGCGAGGGCTTCGAAATCGAGGGCTGACCCCGATTTGTCGTCTTTCTCATGTCCCGTGATCAGTGCCACGGCCGAAGCCTGGTCGCGGTTCGTGATCCAGACGCCGGCATGGCTGCCGGCGGCCATCGCCGCGGTGATGCCGGGGACGATCTCGTAGGGGATGCCCGCAGCATCGAGTGCGGCGGTCTCTTCGGCCAGCCGGCCAAAGATCGCCGGGTCACCGCTCTTGAGCCGAACAACGGTCTTCCCTGCGGACGCGAGTTCAATCATCCGACGATTGATTTCGTCCTGCGTCCAGAGCTTCTGCGGCGTGGCATTCGAAATCTGCTTTTGGTGTTTGCCGAGAAAGATTAACTCGCACTCAGAACGAACCGCCGCCAGCAACCGGGGGTTCACCAGATAGTCGTACAGAATGGCATCAGCCCGCTCCAGCCAGCGACTGCCGCGGACGGTGATCAAACCCGGGTCGCCTGGTCCGGCGCCCACCAAGATCACGCGGCCAGTTTTCGGAAGGGAGGGCATGCGAATATGTCGAGAATGTGCTAGCCAGTGCCAGCATTGTCTTGAAACAACGAGCGGGCAGCGTTAGCTGCCCGGTTCCGGGAATGGCAGCTGTTTCCCGTCGATCCCTTTTATAGTAATCGATTCGCTGCGATGTTAAGATAGCCGATGAGGACTGAGGAACTCCGGCTTGGCCATTTCTGGCAAGAAGCCATCGCAATCACGCAGAACTCCGTAGTCTTTCCTAGCGGCCTTATCGAGTCTGCCTAGGTTTCGAAAATCACGACTTTGGGTCAATGTCGACATCACTTCCAACTTCCGGCGGACCGCAGCCCATTAACGAGGCGATGCGCCGTCGTTTGCAAAGCTGGTTTCAACACGGCAATGAAAAACTCGCCGCCGGCAGCCATGATTACGCCACGGATCTGTTTGTGCAGTGCGTGATTGGCGATCCGGGAAGTCTCGATTACCAGCGCGCGTTTCTGAGCAATCTGCACAAGAAATACAAGAACAATAAAAAAGGAGCCTCGTTCGCCGGCTTCAAAGGGGGCAGCCACAAGTCGGCGCTCAAGAAAGCGCTGGCCGAAAAGAATTATCCCGCGGCCGTTAAAGCGGCACTTGAATTACTCAAGATCAATCCATGGGACGACGAAGTGCTGCTGCAAATTTCGACCGCCGTCGGCGAGATGCAGTATTACGACACGCAGCTTGGTTATCTCAAGGCGGCCATGGATGCCGCGCCGAAAGATGCCGAAGTGGCGCGAGCTTGCGCCAAGGCTTTGGCCTATCTCGGCGACTTCGATCAAGCAATTGCGATGTGGCATAAGGTCGAGAGCCTCAAACCGAATGACCCCGATGCGCCGCGTGAAATCTCGAGCCTGCAGAGCGATAAACTCGCTGGCAAAGCGCCAAAACGTCCTGCCGCCGCTGGTCCCGCCGCCTCGTCCAAGATGATGAGCGCGCCACCGCCCGAGGAAACCAAGGAAGCGGAAACCGCGCGGATCGAAAACTCGAAGACCGTTTCGATCCAACTGACCAAGACGCAAATGTTGCAGCGGTCGATCACTGAATTTCCACTCGATTGGCACAAGTATTTCGAATTGGCCGATCACTACGCCGACGAAGACAAGTTTGTCGAAGCCGAGCGAGTCCTGAAAACGGCCCTCGATATGTCGGGCCGTGATCTGCGGGTGCAGGAAAAGCTGGAAGATCTGCTGATGCGTCGCGAAGGCAACAAGATCGCCATCGCCGAGCGCCGCGCAGCGAGTGACCCCAGCGATGCGAATCGCGAGTTGGCACAGCGGCTGAAGCTGGAACTCGCGCGGCAGGAAATGGAAATCTACCGCGCGCGTAGCGACCGCTATCCGAACGAAACGCAGTGGAAATACGAGCTTGGCGTGCGGCTGAAACGGCTTGGCAATCATCACGAAGCGATCAAGGCGTTTCAAGCCGCTCGCCACGATCCCGAACGCCGTGCCCTGGTGCTGATGGAACTGGCCGAATCGCTGCAAACCATGAAGCAATTCCAGCCGGCGCTCGTTACGTATCAAAAGGCGATCGACTCGCTTTCAGACAAGCAATTGAAGCTAAAAAAGCAAGCTCTTTATCGGGCCGGGTTGCTGGCGGGCGGGTTGAAGGAACTATCCTTGGCCGAAAAGTACCTAACCCAGCTCATTGGGCTGGATTTTAACTATAAAGATGCCACGGAGCGTCTGGACAAAATCCAAAAACTACGTCATAAATAACGATTCGCCAGTTTTCGCCCGGCCCGGAGTTGCCGTGCGGCGATTTATTTTCCTTCCGTTTGTTGTAGAGAATCATGCCGAATATCAAGGGTGCCGGAAAACGTCATCGTCAAAGTTTAGTTCGCCGGGACAAGAACCGCGCCGTCAAGTCCAACATCAAGACCCAATTGAAGAAGGTCGCCGCCACCGCTCCTGCTGGCGACAAAGAAAAGACGACCACCGAAGTTCGTCTGGCTCAAAAGAAACTCGATCAAGCCGCCGCCAAGGGCGTGATCCACAAGAACAAAGCCAGCCGCCTCAAGTCGCGGTTGGTGAAGCGCGTCAAGGCGCTGGCTGCTGCGAAGTAAGTTTGCTCGGCTAATGTACTCGATTACGGAAAAACCCTCGGACGATGCCCGAGGGTTTTTTGTTGGTTTCTGGAAAGTGTCAACGCTATAATTCATACATGACCAGTACTTTTCACGAGGGCAACAAATGACGCTGGAAACATTCAAGAAGATGCTCAGTCAACGGCCGTTTCAGCCTGTCCGGCTTGTTACGTCGAGCGGCCAAACGTATGAGATTCGACATCCTGAAATGGCAATGCTTACTCGAAATTCAATCTTAGTCGGCATTGATGTGCGAGATGGTGTCCCGGCAGAATTCAATATTGTCTCATTGCTGCACATCGCTGCAATCGAGCCTATCCTGAATCAAGCGGCCTAGTGTATTACAGCTATGCACCAATGAAATACACCGTCATCGTCGAGCAGGGTCCAACAAGCTGGGGAGCATACGTCCCCGATCTGCCGGGCTGTATTGCAGCGGCTGACACTCGTGAGGAAGTTCTCACACTCATCCAAGAAGCTATCGAATTCCATCTCGAAGGACTTCGGGAACAGGGGGAACCGATTCCGGAACCTCATTCGTTTAGTGAAGTTGTTGAAGTCGCCCTAACTTAACTTCGATTATAGCCATCACTCCGGCAACCCCAGCAACCGCTGCGATTCCTTGAGCAGAAACTTGGCGTCGGTGAATGGTTCGGCGCCGATGTCTTGCCAGCGGATTTTGCCATTTCCATCGATTAGAAACGTTCCGTGCATCGCGCGGTTTTCAAAGTCGTCGTGGCAGCGAAACGCCTTAAACGCTTCTTTTGCTTCATCGGTGTAGAGCGGGATCGGGAATGCTCCTTCCTCCGCGGCGAACATTTTCATTGATTCACGAAGCTTCTCTGGCGAGTCGGTGCTGATCCCGACGAGCTTGATGCCCGCTGCTTCGTATTCTTTGGCCATGGGAGCAAACGTCTGCAACTGCTCGACGCAGTGCAGACAACCTTGGCCAAGATAAAAGATCACGACAACCGGCTGGCCGTGGTAATCGGTCCCGAGCGAGCGAATCTTCCCCTCGTGATCGGCAAGTTCCCAATTCGGCGCGGCCGCTGGCGTCCAGCGCAACGGGCCAAGCGATTCGAGCGCCGGCCGCACGCCGATGTCCTTGGGCTGTTCGAGTTTCGCGCGCCAGTCCGGCGGGCATTCCTGGTCCTTCATCACTTCACCCAACCGGGTAAACGCCGGCAGATCGGGATCAGCCGTCGCGGCGAGCTTACGCAGCACTTGCAGTTCCTTGCCAGCTTCTTCGCGCTCGCCTTGCTGCCACAGAGCATCCACCAACGCGGCGCGTGGCAAGACGGCTTGTTCGCCGGCCTTGACCGCTTCGCGCGCGAGCTTCACCGCTTCCTTGTGTTCGCCGGCGAGCGAGTTGGCTCGCGCCAGTTGCTCCTTGGGCAAGTTGCCGACTTTTTTGAACAGCTCGAGTGCTTTCTTCGAATCGCCGGCCGTCTGTGCCTGCATCCCGCGGATGTGATTCAGGCTCTCGGTGATGCGCCGCCGCAGATCGTCTTGCTCGCGTTTGGTCCGTGTTTTTGCGGGCTGGGATTCTTGAGCCACTTTCAACGCCGTTTCACTGACAATGGCGCAAGTTGACGCAGCGGCTTTGTCGACTAAACGGGTATCGGCTTTCTGCTCGGACGCGGGCTTGGTTTCCGCAGCAGGTTGCAATTCCTTTCCCAGCTTCTCGAACCACGCGATTTGTTCCGCGGCGATTTTCTTATCGTCGAGTGCCGCCGCTGCCACGGCCAAATAACGGCGGCGGCGGATTTCATCAACCTCGGACAAATCCGGATCTCGCAAATACGCCGTATCAGCTAGCCGAAGGATCTCGGGCCAGAGTTCGTACTTGACCGCAACTTCATAGAATCGTTCGCGGCCGTAACCGGCGACCGTGCTCTTCTCGAATGGCTTATTTTGCTTCGGGTGCCGTGGGATTTCCAGCATATTCAACGCGAGGGCCAGCGCATCGCGCGCATGTCCAGTGGTGTGCATGCTGCGAATGCACCACTCGTTGTTGTGAGCGTAGTTGTGAATCTGATACGGCATGATCTGGTCCATCATCATGTACGCATGATCGACACGAGCCGATGCTTCCTGGTGATACTCGGCATCTTGAAAGCGTTTGAGCTTCGAATATGTATGCCCCGGCATGTGCCAAAGATGGGCGATTCCCGGGCCAGTCTGGCCGCAGGCCGCTGCGGCGGTGACCGCGTTTTGCGGTCGCTTGTCGTCCCACAAATGAATGCGATAGTGCTGCGCTGGATGATTTGGTTCGAGCTTGAAGACTTGCTCGAGCAGGGCGTCGATTGCTTGATGGCTTTGGATCGGCACCGTGCCGCGGTCTTGCCAGAGCTGCAGCGCAAGAAATGCCCGAGCATGTGTGTCTTCGGGATATTCGGTGACCAGCTTTTCCCAACCTTTCTGTCGGTCAAGATAACGCGTTTTCTTGGCTTCTTTTTTGGCGGTTTCCTCCGCTTTTTTCTTGGCGTCGGCTTCTTTTTTGGCCGCCGCTTCCGCTTTTCTTTTGAGTTCGGCTTCCTGTTTTTTTAGTTCCGCTTCCTTACGCCGCAACTCGGCTTCCGCGGCGGACGCGTCTTTCTTTTCGCCCTGGGCTGCGACATTGTTTCCGGCTTGCCGCTTAGCATCTGCGTTATCCGTTTCGCACGAATCAGCGGCTTGAGCTTGGTCGTCTTTCTTGTCGGCCGGAGCTTCGTCTTTTTTGTTGTCCTCTTTTTTATCGTCTGGTTTCGTTGAATCCTTGGACTCTGCTTTTTTGTCGTCAGGCTTCTTATTCTTTTCTTTGTCGAGCGATTCGTAAAAGGTGCTAAGAATATCAATGTATTGCTGTTCCCGCGGGCTCGCCGTGGCGCGATGCTTCACGGCCATGCGGATAAATTCCGTCGCCCGCTTTTCGTTGTTCGTGTTCGCCATCGCCATGCCCCAATACGAAATTGCACATTCGGGGTCGAGGTGCGCGGCTTGGCGGAACGAGCGTTCGGCTTCCCAATACCAGAACCCATGAAGCTGCGCGATACCTTGGTCGATGAACTTCTTCGCTTCATCGTTCTTGGTCGAAGCGTTGAAAGCGACCCCGGCGACACCCGGCATCAAGCGTGCGGCTTGGCGCGGCCCCTGGTCAAAAGCTTCGCCGTGTAGGGAGTGCCCTGGCACGGCATCGTCTGGCGCGTGATCAGCCTGCAAAATGCTCGTGAGGAGCAGCAGGGAAATAAGGGCCAAGCTAAGAGCTAAACGCGAGCAGAACCGAGACATAAGTCACTCGGAAGGGGGCAGGGCAGGGGCGAACCGGCGAGACTTCGATTATAGCTGCTCCCGCAACGCCGCATAGTATTTTTCAACCCGTAGTAGTCCATCTAGCGATCGATGTCAGGTACGGGGTAGAGTGACTTCAGTTTAATTCTGGCGTCTGCCGTAGTGAAGCGCCAATTGGTGCCGCGGCGATTTTCATTGCGTTCCTGCTGCCAAGCGGCGATCGCGGCGT
>JBGSSS010000081.1:0-15228 GCA_041736895.1 Pirellulales bacterium | reverse complement strand
CACCGGGGCCGCCGCGTCACCGATCCCAACGGGCCGCGGCTTCATCACGATCACCCACGGCCGCTGTGCGATTCCCGCGCCGGCAACGGCCGAGCTGCTGACGGGAATCCCGCTCGCCGAATCCCAGGTCGAAGCCGAACTCACGACGCCGACGGGTGCCGGCATCGTGAAAGCGCTCTGCGAAAGTTTCGGTCCGCTGCCCGCGATGACGATCAACAAGATCGGTTACGGCGCGGGGACCAAGGACCTGCCGGAGCAGGCGAACCTGCTGCGGATTCTCCTCGGCGAGAAGAGCGAAGCCGCGACTGCCGCGCCGGCGTTCGAAACCGTCTGGGTCTTGGAGACGAACCTCGACGACACGACGGGCGAGATTCTCGGTTACACGCAGGAGCAACTTTTCGCCGCCGGCGCGCTCGATGTCTACCTCACGCCGATCCAGATGAAAAAGAATCGCCCCGCGGTGCTGCTGAGTGTGCTAGCGAAGGCGGCGGACTGCGACGCGCTCGAAACGATTCTCTTCAACGAAACAGGCACCCTCGGCGTCCGCCGCTACGCGACGAAGCGCTACGCCCTCCCGCGCGAAGCGGTCACGGTGATGACGCACTGGGGCGAAGTCGCGGGCAAGATCGCAACGCTCCCCAACGGCGTCCGCGAGTTCGCGGCGGAATACGAAGCCTGCCGCAAGATCGCCGCGGCGAACATGCTGCCGCTGCGGGTGGTGATTGAAGCGGCGGAGCGGGCGTGGATTTCGTAGCGTGGGCTTCAGCCCACGCGCGTAGCCAAGGTCGTGAGACCTTGGAGGGAACTGACGCGGTCCAAGCACTTGTCGCATCCCCTAGATAGATTCCGTTTGGCTCCCTCCCCCTTGCGCACGAGGGCTGGGGAGGGGGTTCTGAATTACATTAGACTTTCGATTTCAAAAATACGATGCACGGAAGCAGCGACGCATCACGAACTCATTGTCAACTCTAGCCCCCCTCCCTAACCCTCCCCGCGAGGGGGAGGGGACCAGACAGAATTTTTTGAAACATCACCGCTGCTTCGGTCCACGCGCGATTTACTACTGTCAATCAAAGATCAACTTGCACAGATCATGCCCGAACCACAAACCACCCCGCCGCGCGTGCATTTGGTTTCGTGCTTGTATGTGGTGACCTTTTTACTTGCGCTTTATCTCGGCGCACTTTGGTTTTTTTCTACCTGGAGCTTTGACGTATCAAACCGATGTTTTTGTCTCTTTGAATCCCGTCGTGCATGACCGTGAATTCTTGCTGATTTTGCTGGCATTTTGCTGTTTAGCAATATCGTATTGGGAAAGATACTTGCTCATTTCCACTGTCACGGGACTGATGGGGATCGTTGCGAGTTTCGGCGCCTGCACGATTTTCTTTCGCGATGCTGCGCGCGGGATCATGGGAAATGTCGATGCATCCACAAGAGCAGCAACCGCTGGGCCAGCGAGAGCAACTGCCGACTATTCGTATTACCCGCTGCAATATCTGGTACTGCTGACGCTAATCGTCATGGTCTTGCGCGTGCTCCATTATCGCCCCACGACATTACGCTTGACGCTGCTCGACGTGATGTTAATCACAATCGCCGTGGCAATCATCCTCGGCACGCGCGGAATGGCGATGAAAACTTATGGGCTAGCGTGAATGGTCACGCAGCTTCTAACGCCGCATAGACTTTGCCGTGCTTCGTTAGCCACGCGACATCGCCCTGATCGATGTGCTCTTGAACTTCTTTCAGAAACTTGACCGTATCGGCTTCGTAGCACGGTTCGCTGGGATCATCCGCGGGGATAACCATTTCGACTTCGACGGCGACGATGTATTTGGCCGATTGGATCAAGCGTTTGCGTTTGACGCGTTTGCCGGGGATTTGCATAGGTCACCGAAAAGCTTTGACGCCCTGGCTTACGCCGCGGGCTTTTATTCACCGTAGCCAAGGCCGTGAGACCTTGGATCTGGCTGCTTGGCGAATCATCCAAGGTCTTACGACCTTGGCTACATTTTTTTGCCGCCCTCGCTAACGCTACGGGCTACAAAAAAACCCTCCGTGCCGCTCTGAATTTCCTCCGTTCCTCCGTGTTTCGTATTTTTGCATTTTGACTTTCGACTCGTGCATTTATTGCTTGACTCCCTCGCTGACGCTCGGGAGTTTCCAACTTGCAGAGCAAGTTGGCTACTCTATTTCTTCCTTTCCCGCGCGAACCGAATCAAGCACCCGCGCGGGGGAATGCTCGTGACCTCCGGCGTCTTGCCGGCTAACGCCGCGTCGATCGCCGGTTGCAGGTAGTTCACCTTCACCACTTTGGGATCAGTCGCGTCATCGAGCGCGCCGGTGTAGACGAGCTTGCGGTCCTTGTTGAGGACGAAGAATTGCGGCGTCGTGATCGCGCCGTATTGTTTGGCGATCTGCTGCGTCTCGTCGTAGAGGTACGGGTACGTTAGCCCCTTGTCCTTCGCCCGCGCGATCATGTCCGCGAGCGAATCGCCGGCGACCTTGTTCACGTTGATCGCGACGAGTTTGACCTTGCCCGCGTTCGTGGCGTCGTTGTACTTGATCGCATCGAGGATGCGGGCTTCGTAATCGGTTGCCGTGGGGCAGGTGTTGCAGGTAAACACCACGACCACGACGGGGACGTCTTTCAAATCAACGAGCGAATGCTTCTGCCCATCGGTGCCCGGCAGATCAGTCCACGCGGGGCACGCGTCGCCGATCTTCAACACCTGGTTGAACTCGATCGCGCCGGGTTCGGCGGCACTAACGAGGGAAGGCCAAGCGAGCGGGGCAAACGATGCAAGCGACAACAAGAGGCAGTACAAACGCGGTGGGGCTGTCATGAAAATCTCCGTTGGGGTGTACCCGCGAGTTCAATTCGACTGCGCGGGTATTGTTTGATTCAGTGGCTTGCCTGATCCCGGCGGTTGCACCGTAGGCCTCTGCATGAGCATGAAAAACCCAAGCAGCACTGCCATGAAAATCACGAACACCACAATTGCTGTGGTCGATTGACGCTTCGGCGGCGGCGGTTGCTTCTCGGTTTGCGGCGATTCGTAGGGATTCATCGTGATTGAATTAGACCAATGCGCAGGGGAAACGAATCTTTGCAACCCGCCCCTTTTGAATGTATTCTGAAGGCTTGCTGGCCCACAATCAAGCCGCTTGATTGGTCCCACCTTGGCCAGAATCTCTTGCACGCTTCATGGGAGCTATCAGACATGTCGGAATATCTCTTTGCCCGCAAGTCCACGCGCCGCGATTTTCTCTGGACGAGCAGTGCTGCTGTCGGTGTTGCCGCTGGCTGGGGCGCATTCGGCAAACAAGCCCACGCCGCCGAGGGCAAACCGGTCACGATTGGCAAGGGCTCGGCCACGTACACGCTCGACGAATCGTTCGGCAAGCTGCCCGAAGGCAAGACGTATGGCTTTGGCTGCGCGGTCGTTGTCGATTCGAAAGACAACGTCTACGTCACGAGCCGCTCGGCCAACGCGCCGGTCGCCATCTTTGACAAGGACGGCAAGCTCAAGGAAATCTGGGAGAAGCAACTGACCGAAGCGGTGGGTTACACACCCGACCAAATCAAGGCCACAGCGCACGGGTTGTACTGGAGCAAAGAAGGCGACCAGGAGTACCTGTACTGGACCGAAAATCAGTCGGGCAAGGGCGACGCCCGCCTTGGCGCGCGGGTCTACAAGACCGACCTCGCGGGGAAACTCCTCTACACGCTCGGCAACGTCAAAGAAGAAAACGACAAGAGCCAGAAGTTCGACTTCACCAACCCCACCGACGTCGCCGTCGCGCCGAACGGCGACATCTACATCGTCGACGGCTACGGCAGCCAGAAGCTGCATCGCTTTGACAAGAACTTCAAGCTGATCAAAACGATCGGCGCGCGCGGCAAGGAGCACGGCCAGTTCGCCACCAACCACGGCGTCTGGGTCAACACGCTCAAGAAAGAACCCGAGCTCTACATCGCTGACCGCGAGAACAACCGGCTCGAAATCTTTTCGCTCGATCTGGAGTACAAGCGGACGATCGACGGCGTGCGCCGGCCATGTTGCTTCTATCAAGCAAACGGACAGCTCTTCATCCCCGAACTCGGCGCGCGGGTCTCGATCCTCGACGACAAGGACCAGTTCGTTGCGCAAATGGGCGACGGCACCGGCGTGAAGCCGGCGGAACTCGAAAAGCGCCAGGATGTCTTCGCCACGCCGCACGCCGTGACGGTCGCCTCGAATGGCGATTTGTATGTAACAGAATGGCTGCCATACGCCCGCGTGCGCAAGTTCAAGCACACGCCAACCACAGTTTAGGCCGGACACAATTGCCGGGGAGGAGGCTCCCGCGCACGAACTCCGTTGCCTCGGCGATCCATCGAAAAAAACTTGGTGCACTCATAGAAAAGCCGCTGAACCATTCAGCGGCTTTTTTCGTATTTCGAGAAAACTATCCCTTTTTTTGGCACGGTGGTTGCAGATATCGGACTCCTGATTTTTGATCGTTTTCCACGACGCATTAACAAGGGTCATTAATGCCAGTCAATGCACTATCGTCGATGCCGGTGAACGCCCTGGCGGCGAATCACCATCCGGGTGTTCACAAATCCCCCACGGGGATTACCGGACTAGATGAAATCACCGGCGGCGGGTTGCCCACGGGACGCCCGACGCTGGTCTGCGGCGGGGCGGGCTGCGGCAAAACGCTCTTCGCGACCGAGTTTCTCGTCCGCGGCGCAACACAATACAACGAGCCGGGTGTGCTCATGGCGTTCGAAGAGACCGCGTTCGAGTTAGCCGTCAACGTCCGCTCGCTCGGCTTCGATCTCGACAAGCTGGTCAAGGAAAAGAAACTAGTCATCGACCATGTCCACCTCGAGCGCAGCGAGATCGAAGAGACGGGTGAGTACGATCTCGAAGGGCTCTTTGTGCGCTTGGGCTACGCGATCGATTCGATCGGCGCAAAGCGCGTTGTCCTCGATACGCTCGAAGCGCTCTTCAGCGGGCTGACGAATACGGCGACTTTGCGTGCGGAGCTTCGGCGCTTGTTCCGGTGGCTCAAGGATCGCGGCGTCACGGCAATCATCACCGCCGAACGCGGCGAAGGAATGCTCACGCGGCACGGACTCGAAGAGTACGTCTCGGACTGTGTGATCGTCCTCGACCATCGTGTCAATGAACAACTCTCAACGCGGCGACTGCGCATCGTCAAGTATCGCGGCACCGTCCACGGCACCAACGAGTTTCCATTCCTAATCGACGAGACGGGCTTCTCGGTGCTGCCGATCACGTCGGCCAAGCTGGAACACGCCGCTTCGACAGAACGTGTCTCGACCGGCATCCCCAAACTCGACGCCATGCTCAGCGGCCAAGGCTACTACCGCGGCGCGAGCGTCCTCGTGTCGGGAACCGCCGGCACGGGCAAGACGAGCATCGCCTCCCACTTCGCGGCGGCGTGTTGCACCCGAGGCGAAAAATGCATCTACTTCGCCTTCGAGGAATCGCCGCAGCAGTTGGTCCGCAACATGCGCTCGATCGGGTTGGATTTGCAGCCGTCGCTCGACAAAAAACTGTTGCAGATTCACAGCGCGCGGCCTTCGCTGCATGGCCTGGAAATGCACCTGGCGTTGATTCACAAAGCGATTCGCGATTTCCAGCCGCAGGGCGTCGTGATTGACCCGATCAGCAACTTTCTTGCTGCCGGGACCAGCGCCGAATCCAAAGCGATGCTCACACGGCTGGTCGATTTTTTGAAGGCCCAGCAAATCACAACGGTCTTCACGTCGCTGATCGGCGGTCTCGCGGCCATAGAAGAAAACGATGTCGGAATTTCGTCGATCATCGACACCTGGATTTTAGTGCGCGATGTCGAGATTCAGACGTCGCGCAACCGCGCGTTGTATCTGCTCAAATCGCGCGGAATGCCCCACTCCAGCGATGTCCGAAAGTTTACGCTCACCAACCACGGCATCGAACTCGAAGATGCCCATGAAATTGTCGCCGCCCAGCGGCCAACGTCAAAAGGTGCCTTATGAACGACATGAATCAAATCATCGACCACAACGACGACCACTTGGCCGACGACGATGTGCGGCTGTGGGATCTGCGGCTGTATGTCGCGGGTCAGACGCCGAAGTCGATTGCCGCATTTGGCAATCTCAAGCGCGTCTGCGAAGAACACATGGCCGGCAAGTACAAGCTCGAGGTCATCGACCTGCTCAAAAACCCGCAGCTCGCCGCGGGCGACCAGATCGTCGCCATCCCGACGCTGGTGCGGAAGCTGCCCGAGCCGGTCCGCAAGATCATCGGCGATTTGTCGAACACCGAACGGGTGCTGGTGGGGTTGCAGCTTCGTCCGCATCAAGGTTGACGCCGCGTCATTTCAAATGGTCGAGTCATTATGGCCGCCGCCGAACCGCTGAAGGACAGCGCCGCCGAGTTCGAACAACTCGCCGCGGAGCGGAACGCCGGTCCGTACGAGCTCTGTTTGTATGTCTCGGGCATGACTCCCCGCTCGACCGAAGCGATCAATAATTTAACGGAAATCTGTGAACAATATTTTCGTTCCTCCAGTAACTATGTCTTGCAGATTGTCGATTTGTACAAGCA
Organism: Pirellulales bacterium; assembly: GCA_041736895.1. Taxonomy (GTDB): domain Bacteria; phylum Planctomycetota; class Planctomycetia; order Pirellulales; family JALHPA01; genus JANRLT01. The sequence goes on along the minus strand of JBGSSS010000081.1, from coordinate 8,614 downwards.
CCCCGAGTTGGCCGCGGCCGACCAAGTGATCGCCACGCCGACGCTTATCAAGCGACAACCCCGGCCGGTGCGGCGTTTTGTAGGTACATTGTCGAACAAGGAGCAAGTCGTTGCTGGGTTGGATTTGGCGAGGAGGTAAGTTATGTCGAATAATCATACTGCCCCAGAACTCCAGGAATTGCGTTTTCGGCTCGAAGAAGCCGAAGCCACGCTCTCGGCCATTCGTAACGGCGAAGTTGACGCGGTGGTGGTGGATGGAAATAAAATCTACACGCTCGTCGGCGCCGATCATCCGTATCGCGTCCTCGTCGAAGCGATGCAGCAAGGCGCCGTCACGCTGAACCATGACGGGACCATCATCTATTCCAACGATGGCTTTGCCAACATGGTCCGCCTGCCGGCCGAGAAGATCATCGGCTTGCCCATCAAACAATTCTTTTTGGATGGCGAACGTCCGCACTTGGAGCGCGGCTTAGATGGCAGCAGTCATGCCAAGCAAATCGAACTTACCCTGCAAGATTGCGATGGCACGCAGCGTCCCGTCGTGGTCACCTTCAACCTTTTGCCGTTGGAACAGCATCATGCGATGTGCTTGATCATCACCGATCTGACCGAGCACAAGCAGAATCAACAACTGCAAGATTCCGACCGCCGCAAGGACGAGTTCCTGGCCATGCTCGCGCACGAACTCCGCAATCCGCTCGCGCCGATCGCCAATGCGGCGCACCTGTTGAATCTCAGCAATCAAGGCGCGGATGAAACGGTCAAATGGTCCTGTGAGATTATCGAGCGCCAGGTCAAGCAACTCACCCGTATCGTCGATGATCTGCTCGATGTCTCGCGGATCACACGCGGCAAGATCAATCTGCACAAAGCGCCGCTCGAAGCCGCGGCCATTCTCCAGGCGGCCGTCGAAACGAGCCGCCCGCTGATCGAATCGCGCCGGCACAAACTGCATCTCGAGTTGCCCTCGCAAAAACTCCGCGTCAATGCCGACCTGACCCGCATGGCCCAGGTCCTCACCAACCTGCTCAACAACGCGGCGAAGTACACCGAGGAGGGCGGCCAAATCTGGCTCACCCTGCAGCAAGAACATCATCAGGCGGTCATCTCGGTCCGCGACAACGGCAGCGGCATTGCGCCCGAGTTGCAGCCCTCGGTCTTTGACCTGTTCACCCAAGCCGACCGCACGATCGACCGCGCGCAAGGGGGCCTCGGCATCGGGCTGACGCTGGTGCATCGGTTGGTCGAATTGCACGGCGGCAGCGTTTCGGTGTTTAGCCGCGGGATCGGCCAGGGGAGCACCTTCACCGTACGCTTGCCGCTGTTTCAAGAACCCTTGCCGCAGCCGCTGCCCAGTTTTCCGTTGCTCGACGGGGAACCGCCGCCGGCCGCGAAACGGGTTCTGGTCGTCGATGACAACATCGATGCGGCCCGCTCGTTGGCGATGATGCTCCGCGCGATGGGTCATCAAGCGGCCGTCGCGCACGACGGACCCAGTGCCATTGAAACGAGCGCCAAGTTCGAGCCGAATCTGGTGCTGCTCGACATCGGGCTGCCGGGCATGGATGGCTATGCGATTGTCCAGCGATTGCGGACGCTGCCAGAGGGAGAGGGGCTGAAGATCGCGGCCCTGACGGGTTACGGCGAAGAGCAAGACCGCCGCCGCTCGCGCGAAGCGGGTTTCGACTACCACTTTGTCAAACCGTTGGCGCTGCCGACGCTGCAAGCGCTGTTGGTGACGCTGGCGTAGGTGCTCTGTCCCAAGCCAGACTCTGCTCGGTTACATGCTGTACGACAGCAGCATCTGGGCTGCCGTTTTTCATAAACTGTTTGCGAAAACAATTGAAATCATGTTCAAACTTTGCTGACAAACTTTTGACACTCTTTGGACAGTTTTCAGACAGCTACGAGAGTTGATAAAAGAAAATATTTGAAGAAAAATTTAGTAATTTGTATGCCATAGCAATACTTTGTAAGCTCTACTGTAATATTAACTTAGCAGGGAAATATTCCCGATAGCTCTAATCGCCAAGTAATTTCGAGGTTCATAACTCCATTGACCGGAATAGGTTACGCTCCGTACTATCTCTTGAATCAGCGATTGGGCAATTACATTCAGGGCAATGCTGCCATCAGATTCAAGTGAAACTTGGAGTGTTGGCATACCCACTCGTATCATGCCGCTCCTTCACCGCGACAAAGTTTATGCCGCTCGCGCACGCCTTGTTCAAGAAACACTCGAAGGCGGAACAGAGTTTGTTTTCGCAGGCTGGGGAAGAAATGGAACGGATGGCGGTTTCACCTACGTTGGCAAGCCAGAGCGCGACCTGCGCAGCCTAACGGTTGAGACACCGCCTCCGAAAAATCAGGTGTTCCTCATTTTTATTCTCGATGACGGAACAATCGACTTTTGGACCTGGCGAGAATGGAGCAACGGAAGACCCGTTGGAGTTTCAGGAGAACAATTATGGCCGACCATCTGAATACAATTCTTGGACTGAACGAAGATCAGCCATTCAAGCCGTACTGCTACCACAGCCCGAAGGCTGATGCGGTGTTGATTCGTTTTCGTGGCGATGCCGATTACTCAGTGCGGTTGAATGACCACGTCACGAAGCTGATTTCCATCGACACAAATGAATTAGTGGGAGTGCGTATCAAAGGTTTCAAATCGCTCACGGCGGATCTCCCGAACTTTGTTAAATTTCAACACAACAAAGTCTGGTTAACCGTCTATTTCTTGAAGTCTTGGCAAAATGCCGAGAGCCTTGAAGAAAAGAAGGCCATCGAAGAAATCGCTGAAGCCATTGAGGAGGCTGATATTCCTTTAGATCTCGAAGAAGCTGCTTGCTGAAAAAACATCCATGCAGCAACAATGCCCTGGTCTAATAGCAGGGTTTTTTCATGCGCGGCTTGCTGCGAGTCCAGGACGCAAAATCAAGTTCCCCGCAGTCAGGCACAGCCTGAATTACGCCGCGCGGCGCGTCTCGCGAACCGGCGCTTGCTCGAAGTGCGGCTTGCTGCCGCGCGAGTCGTGAGCGCGGTCGATGCGCGATTGCGTTTCGCGGAGCTGCGCGAGCATCGCGGCCGCGGCGCGGCGCGAATCTTCGAGCGATGCCCGATGCTTCTTCCAGGTGCTCCCGCTGGTCCAGGTACTCGCCCGGCCGAGTGTCTGCAGCAGCCTCCGCGGCTGGGTGATCGCGCCGCAGAATTCAGCCATGACCTGCAGCGGATGCCGCACCGCGACATCGAGCCACGACGCATGCGCCGTGTTGCGGTAAAAGAGCTGCTCATGATGCCGGCCGCTGGTGAAACCGAGCGCCGGCGCGCGTTCGACGGTGTTCGCTGTCCCCAAGACCACGGCCGACGAATCGACGACCGCGTCATACCCGATGAAGTGCAGCATCAAGCCCAGATCGACATCGCTCCAGGTCGTGCCGCACTCCGTAGGCAAGCGGCCGCCGAGCAACTCGAGCGCCATCGTGCGATAGAACGCCGCCTGATACAGCGGCCCGATGATCGAACGCGCGGCGGGTTTCGCCTGCATTGATAAGACCTCAGCGTCGCTCGCAGTTGTCTCGCTCAACTCCGCGGCTCCGAGTTGCCACGGTCCGCCCAAGTGATCGTATTCCCAGCCGCCGCTCAAGACCTTGGCCGAGTCAGCCAGATCGCGCACAACCGGCGCGACGGCGGCGATCTGCGGATCGGCAAACTGCGCCAGAGCGCGATCCGCCCAGTGCGGCGTCACGGCCATGCCGACGCTCAGGAAATGCACAAACGGCGATTCGACTTTCGAGAGCGCGAAATTCAACGCGGCGAGCGTGTCGCTGGTCGGCGGAGCTTGGAGAAAACGAACCTCGTTGCCGAGCTCGTACGGATCGTCGTACGGAACGGTGAGGACCAACAGGATTTCGCAATCGGCGGGCCGGTTCTCGAGCAACGAAACGAGCGTCGGCTCCATTTCGGCCACACGGTCCATCACCGGCAGGATGCAAGAGAGGCGGGGCACGGCGACCTTCCTTGGTTAACCGTCAAACGCACGAACCGAAAACACGCAGTCTGGCGGCGGAGCGAACTGCGCAACGCTGGCTTCCACGCGTCCTTGCTTGGAATCCAACACGCTTCGCCGACAAACCCTGTCTCGGTTAGTTTCGGCAAGTTGCCCAGTCCAGGATGAGGCGCAAGCGGAATTTCCGAGAGAATGTCGCTGGCATGCTAGCGGGTAAGGATCACAGGGAGACAGGGGACAGGAAGACAGGAAAGAAGTATCAGCACAAGCGCGCAATATTCTTTTTCCTGTCTCCCTGTCTTCCTGTCCCCCTGAAATCCTGTCTCCTCCAGGATTGACACCGCTCCGCCGCCAAGCGAAAACAGCAGCAGCCTTTTCTCGCTAGCAACTTTTCCTTTTCGGGGTATCCACCATGGCCGACGATTTCAATTTCAATCCCTACACCGCCCCGCAAGCCTCGAGTTCTGCGCCGCCAATCGCTGAACAGGGCGGCCTGAAAAGCCTCGGCCAAGAAGCGCGCAAGAGCAGCTTGAATAAAGCGCGCTGGATCATGATTGTTATCGGCATCATCACGATCGCTTACAACTTGTTTGAGTACTCAAGACTGGATGAGGACATTCGCAAGGAATTGAAAAAACAGAATCTTGTAGCCAACGCGCAACAGATGGAAGAAATCAAAAGCTATGCCCGCATGTTCTTGTATGTCTTTTTGGGCCTCGGCGCGTTGTTTGTGGTGATGGGCATCATTGTTAATCAGTTTCCCGTCCCCATCACGATTGCCGCCCTCGTCCTTTATGTAGGCGGCCAAGCGTTTACAGCCTATTTGAATCCTGCAACCTTAGCCCAAGGTTGGCTCATCAAGATTTTATTCATTGCCGGTCTGTGGCAAGCGATCCAGGCGGCTTTCGCCTACGAGAAAGAACGCCGCATGGCCCCTTACGGCGAGTTTTGAGCGCCGACATCGCCGGTTCTGCAAAGGCTTCTGCACAAACATGATTCGTATTCGAATGATCGGTTCGGCAGGAGCCTCACCCTTCCAACACTATTCGCGGGCATCGTTTCATGATTGGATTCGTCTTTTACGGCCAGAGTCACCAGCGGCTGCGCTACTTGATCGTCGCGGGCATCGGTCTGGTCTTGACCGTGGCTGGGTTCGCGGCGGTGCCGCAATTGGCGATGCTTGGCTTGCCGTTGGCTCTTGGCGGAGCTATTGCCGCACTCAGGCCGGCGCCGATTTTTCAACTCGAACTGCGGCCCGAGGGGCTGCACTTTCAACCGGGCGATCTGCTGCTCCCCTACGGCACGATCGTCGCCGTGACGGGCTTACGCAAAGCGAACAATTCCGCGGGCCTCAAACCGTTTCCGATCGATGTCTGCGGCGAGCACAGCGGGCTGCGCATCCCGGCGCATCCCGACGTGCCGGCGCGGGAACTCGAGGCGTTTCTGATCTCGCGCGCGAGTCCCTTCATCAACCCGCCGGAGGATCGGGACGTCGCGCAGTTCTATGACGAAGAGTGCGCGAAATACGGACCGGACCGCGTGGCGCTGCATCACGGGCGCACGCATCTGATCAAGACGGTCGTGACGCGGCATTTTCGGTTCTTTGCGTTGGGTTGGGTCATCGGCGCGGTCATCGCGATCGGTTTAGCGTTGAATCTTTATGCGAAAGATAACAGCGTTAGCGGCGTGGCGATCCTGATGATGGTCGTCGGGATCGTGCTGTTTTTGGTTTCGCTGTTGGGCGATACGACGCTGGGACTCAAGCGGCAGGCGGGACTCGCCGCCAGCTCGCTCGTCATCAGCCCCAGCGGCTTGGCGCTCTGCCAGGGGAAGCTCAAGGGGAAGCTCCGTTGGGACGAGGTGAAGAACATCACGCTGAAGCGCGCCGCCGCTACCGCCAGCACCGGGTCGCTCAGCAACGGCACCATCGGGCGGCAGAGCTTGCATCTGCAAGTCCCCGGCGCCGCGATCATTCTCACCGAGGTTTACGACCGCTCGCTGACGCTGATCAAACAAACGATCGAGCATCACTGCCACAACCGCGCCCGCGTGTGAGGGACATTCAAGCCGGCTCTTCCGGAAACAGGGGGCGTTGCCAGGGTAATCCGTTAGAGCGGGTTCAAGATAGATGTAGCGTCGATGACGCAGGCGAGGCAAGCGGCCGTATTCGTTGAGCTAAAGCTGTGGAGAGCGAAGCAGACGAATCCTAAGATTCGTCGATGCAGCTCGACGAAGCACCGCGCCGCCGCAGCCCGTCAGAACGCTACAGATAACTTGAACGCGCTCTAAGCGAGCCAAGGCGCGCTGGCGCCAGGGTTGCCCCGCGAACGGCCTTGGCCGATGGGCGGCGGAGAGACCCTGGCGAATTGAAAATGGTGCCAACTTGGGGGTTGATTTTGTGCCACGGGATATGGACATTTGAATACTGTGTGTAGGTGCTGAAGGGCTGCGGCCGAAGACAGGAGTCCGAGGCCAGGGGACGCCGTCCTGCCGCCTTGTCACGGCTAAAGTTTTTGGGCTGCGGAAGAAACGAGGGGGCCACGAGAATCAAGCGGTGACACAGCACTTGGTGGGCCGCAAAAAAGTCCCGGCGGTTGTTGCTTTAAAAGGCAACACGAAGCCCGGCGAGAGTTGCCTTTTAAGGCAACCGCAAAATGCGCGCAGGCGCGCAAAAAGCTGCCTGCCCCCAATGGCCGGAACCGGCGTATTCCCCGGGGAATACGCACAAAAGTGATCGCCGCGGAGACCGTTTTAGCGCGCCGTTTGGCGCGCGATTTTTTCGCGTTTTTTTCTGTTTTTTTCGATTTATTTCCGTTTTTTCTCGTTTTTTTGTTGTTTTTTCTCGTTTTTTTCCTCTTTTTTCGCTCGTTTTTTCCCCGCTTACCCTGCGTTTTCCCGAGGTTTTTGCATGTTTTTGCTTTATATATCAACAACACGAAAGCGCCCGTTTTGTGTCACTCCGGGGTCCGCGGCGGGGTTGGGGAAGGACCGGCGAACGATACGGGCGGGGTGGCTCGTGGCACTGGGTTTTCGCTCGTTTTTCTGAAGGGGTGATCTGAGGGCAAAAAAAACGCCCGCGGTGCAGAAGCAGCGCGGGCGATCGAGGGTCAGGGCAAAGCGAAGCGGTCGTTCGCGGCGTCGGCTTAGCTTTCAAAAGGATTGGGTTCCGCGGGAGCTGGTGTCGCTGGGGCCGGGGTAGCAGGAGCAGGATCGCCAAACGGGTTCGGCTCAGCGGCCGGAGCAGGTGTTGCCGGAACCGCCGGCGTGTCCCCAAACGGGTTTGGTTCGGCTGCAGGGGCGGGTGTCGTTGGGGCAGGAGCCGCAGGAGTGTCGCCAAATGGGTTTGGTTCGGCTGCCGGAGCAGGCAGTGTTGCCGGGGCTGGCGTCGTTGGTGCCGGAGTCGCCGTTGCCGGATCGCCGAATGGATTTGGCTCAGGGGCTGGAGCAGGTGTTGCCGGAGCAGGAGCCGCCGGGGTGTCGCCAAACGGGTTTGGCTCGGCGGCTGGGGTAACCGGAACTGGCGTCGCTGGAGCGGCACCAAACGGGTCGTTTGATGCAGGGGCTGGGGTCGCAGGGGCCGGGGTAGCAGGAGCCGGATCGCCGAATGGATTTGGCTCAGCGGCCGGAGCAGGCGCGGCCGGAGCAGGAGTCGCCGGTGTGTCGCCAAACGGGTTAGGCTCCGCTACGGGAGCAGCAGGGATAGCCGGAGCCGGCGTCGTGGGAGCCGCGCCGAACGGATCGTTTGACGCAGGGGCTGGTGTCGCTGGAGCTGGGGACGCCGGTGCAGGATCGCCAAACGGGTTCGGTTCGGTTGCAGGTGGAGCAGCAGGCGTTGCCGGAGCAGGTGCCGCGCCAAATGGATCGGCGGCGGGCATTGGGGCTGGGCTCGCCTCGGGCACTGCTGCGGGAGCGGCTTCCGGCAGAGGTGTCGCGGGCTTTGAGATCTCGGGCGTGCCGGTCGCACCGAAAGGATCGTTTTCTAGCCGCGGCGAGGGAGCACCGGGGACTTGGTCCGGAGTCTTGGGCATCACTTCGGCCGGGGTCCCTACGCCGACAGGAGCGCCGAACGGATCATTGGCGGCGGGAGCCGGAGTGTCAGGGGCAGGAACAGCGCCGGGGACGGTGCCGGCTGGTTCCGGTGTGGTGGCGGGAGTTGTTGGTGCCGCGCCGAAGGGATCGTTTGCAGCGGGAGCCGCTGGAGTTGCGGCAGGAGCCGGCATTTCAGCAGCAGGTGCGGGCGTTTCAGGAGCCGGAGTAACAGGGGCTCCAAACGGATCGTTTGCTGGCGGTGACGCTGGAGCAGGATCGACCGGAGTTTCCGCGACAGGGGCTGGAGTTGCCGGAGCGCCGAATGGATCGTTGCCCGCGGATGCTGGAACGGCAGGGGTTTCGGCGGCTGGAGCCGGCGTAGCAGGAGCGCCAAAGGGATCGTTTGCCGGCGGTGTTGCTGGAGCGGGAGTAGCCGGAGTTTCAGCGGCTGGAGCCGGTGTCGCAGGAGCACCGAACGGATCGGCTGCTGCAGGAGCCGCAGGAGCTGGTGTGGCAGGAGCCTCAACAGCAGGAGCCGGCGTTGCTGGAGCTCCGAACGGATCGGCTGCCGCA
>JBGSSS010000040.1:0-43255 GCA_041736895.1 Pirellulales bacterium | reverse complement strand
GAAGCCCTGGGGCTTCGGGCAGCCAAGGCGGGTCGGGTGGCTACCAGAGTTCACGCGGTGGCGGCGGCGGACGCGGCGGTAAGCCTGGCGGACGCAGCGATGAGCCGCGCGAGTTCCTGGCCAAAGCCAAGCCGAAGCCAATCGTGCCGCTGACCGACAAAATGAAGAAGGGCAAGGAACCGCTGCGAACGTTTGGCGATCTCTTGCAGTTCATGAAACCGGCCGTGGAAGAAACGCCCGAGACAGCGACTCCAGTGGAAGCGAAACCAGTTCCTGCGCCGGAAGCGGCTAAGCAGCAAGCTGGTTCGGGAGCTTCGCAAGTGGGTAGTTCCACGGCACACGAGAGCAAGGAAAAATCCCCGCCCGCTCAACCCGCTCCCGCAGCGGAACAACCCGAGGCGCCGAGCGAGTCATGAATGACTTCGAGCAACGGTTGAATGACGCGATCAAGCGCGGCAAGAACGTCGCGGCGGGCAAAGCTGCCGCGGCGCAAGCGGCCGCGTTGACCGAAGAGCAGTTCCGCCGCTTGCACACCAAGTACCGGCTCGAACTCTGCGAGCATATCGAGCGCTGCATGGCGAAACTGCCGGACCATTTCCCGGGCTTCAAGGTGGAAAACGTCGTCAGCGATCGCGGTTGGGGCACGGCCGTCGTGCGCGATGACGTCGCCCTCAGCGCCGGCGGACGCGGCACGGTTTACAGCCGCTGCGAAATCACCGTTCGCCCCTACAGTTCGGCCCACGTGATCGACGTCGCCGCCCGCGGCACGATCCGCAACAAAGAAGTCTTCCAACGCGGGCAGTATCAGCTTCTCAACGAAGCCCAAATCCAAGTCCTGGCCGAACAAATCGACCTCTGGATTCTCGAATACGCGGAACTGTATGCGGCGCGAGTTTGATTTCCTCGAAAATCGTTTTACTCGCCAAGCTCTACTCACCCGCTCCTCGCGGGCATTGCTTAAAAGCAGGCAGAAGAATGAAGACAAAAGAATTTTAACGAGTTATTCTCCTGCGGTCATTCTCTTGCCAACTTCGCGGCATAGAAGAAGAGAGTGCTCTTGATGTTATGCGAGCTTTTTAACCTTGCTTGACTTCGAGACCAAACAGGCGAGTGACAAGTTCGGTTGTGGTCGCGACTTTTTCAAAAGCGCGAATAGGCACGATTCGAATCGACGGCCGCTCCGCTTTCAAGCCATCTTTATTTCCTTTTGTATGTTTTCCTATTGGATATGAAGCGATTGAAGGCAAAGGTTTTCCTGGCGAATCTCCAAAGAATAGATACGAGAGCGTCATGCGGAAATTCATTGGATTTTCATCGCGAACGATCCACACGACACAACCGCTGGGCTTTAACGCTAACGCGATATTGACCTTTTGCCGCACCGTCTTGCCGCCAACCTTGGATGTTTTCAATTGAACGTGGCGAAGAATGCCGTTGCACTCAAAGACCACATCATATCCCGAGGCATCAACTTCGGATCTCAAAACTTCGACCGTTAAACCGAAACGATAATTGGCTTCTTGGAGAATTTCCGAGATGAAGACATGCTCGGTCAACTGCTCATAGAAAGACGATTTGCGTGAGGTAGCTTCATCGGCAATTGAAGCTGGATCAGGTGATTTCGACACCGCAAATTCCTTGCAATTCAATGGCGCGAATTTTGACAAAAAATCCCTTGCAAGTCACCGACTTGCAAGGGTTTCAAAGTGGTCGGGGCCGGGGTTGAACCGGCGACACACGGATTTTCAGTCCGTTGCTCTACCAACTGAGCTACCCGACCAAGGGTTTTCAGATCAATTTTCCCCATGCGAACGAAGAACCGCGGGGAAAGCGTTTCCCTTTCGCGGTTCTCCCGTCAACTCCTGGGAATTAACTAGATTATCATCCTTTCGCTGGAGGGCAAGCCCTGGTTTTGGCCGGAAAACCCGGCCGCTTCTCGGAATCTCCGATTCCGCGTTCCTCTCGCCGTATGCGAATGCTTAGGGGAAGGATTCGATGCTCCGTCGCGGAATACGGTTGCTCCGATACATGACACGCAAATCGTAGATCAGTTCGCGTAACTTCTTGCGCAGAAATTTGTTGCGTCGCTGCGGTGGAGGAACCACAATCGTTGGTGTTGGATGTCGGTTTCCCGCAGTCGTCTCCGCTGTTTTGTTCTGCTCGCGCACAAGAAATCTAAGGCAGGGTCGCGCATGGTTACGGCTGAAGTTCACCCCGAAAAACAAATCGACGCGGAAGCTTCGTTGCAGGGACTGAGCGAAACAGCGGCAACATTGGCGCTCGATCGGCCGGCCACCGTCGTGCGGCGGCAAGTTCATTGGCTCAACGTCGTTCTCATCCTCGGCTTTCATGCGCTCCTGCCGCTGATGTTTGTGCCGTACTTGTATAGCTGGTACGGGCTGCTGTGGCTGCCGCTGGGCAATTACCTTTTTTGCTCCACGGGCATCGGCGCCGGCTATCATCGTCTGCTGACCCATCGAGGGTATCAATGCCCGCGCTGGTTGGAGTACACGTTGGCGACATTAGGTGTCTGCTGCATGCAGGACACGCCGGCGCGCTGGGTCGCGCATCATCGCATGCATCACAACCATGCCGATGAGCAACCCGATCCGCATTCCCCGTTGGTCACGTTGTTCTGGGGGCACGTGGGTTGGCTGTTTGTCGAGAACACCGAGCTGAATAAAATGCCGACCTTGGAAAAGTACAGCCGGGAATTGATTCAACAACCATACTATCGCTGGCTCGAATCGCGCGTCAATTTCGCCGCGGTCCTGTTGCTCCAGGGGGCATTGATCGCGGGCTTGGGAGCGCTGTACGGTTTTCTACGATACGGCGACTCCGCAGCAATCATCCAATGCGCTGCCCAATGGCTGTTCTGGGGAGTGTTCGTGCGCATCGTTTACACCTGGCATGTGACTTGGAGCGTGAATTCCATCGGGCACGCCTTTGGCTATCGTAACTACGAAACGCTCGACAACAGCCGCAACAATTGGGTGATCGGGGTGATCACCAATGGCGAAGGTTGGCACAACAATCACCACGCCGACCCGCGCTCCGCATTGCACGGGCACCGCTGGTGGGAACTTGATCTGACTTATGCGACGCTGCGCTTGTGGGAGAAGTGCGGGCTGGTCTGGAATATCGTCGTGCCTTGCCGCAAGGGAATGAAGCCGCCCGAGGTTTCGCCGGAAGCTGAAGCGGAGTAAAAGAAAATTTGGCTACTAAGATTGCCGTGGCAATTGATATAGCTGCTCCGCTAGCTTCGCGATCTCATCGCGCATGACCAGTTTCTCGAGCCAGCTTTTAGGAATCCCCGCTTCGCCGAACATCGCGCCGGCGATCTGCCCCACGACTGCCGCCGTGGTATCGGCATCGTCGCCGAGATTTGCCGCCAGCAGCACCGCGTCTCGAAAATTGTTTGTCTGCCAGCAGCACCAAAGCGCCGCTTCGAGCGAGTCGATCACGTAGCCGGAGCCGCGGATTTGGTCGCGGGACTTTTGCTGCCAAGTTCCACTGGCGATTTCTTTGACTTTTACTGTCGGATATTTTTCTGGATCGAACGGGAGTAGCGTTTCTTCTCGCGCTTGGCCAGCCAGCGCTCGGCAGAGGGTATCCGACATCAACCGGCAGGCATCGAGACATTCGGCCGCAGAATGAGTCGTCTTCGAACTCTCGACTGCGAAGCGGCGAGCTTCTTGTTCATCGGGGTAAGCGAATAAGATTGCCGGTGCAAGCCGCATGATACTGCCGTTGCCTGCGGAATGCGGATCCGACGAACCGGCTTTGGGATTGCCTTCTCGAAGGAATAGTTCAAGCGCCGTGCGCGTCGCGTTGCCGATGTCGAAGCAGCGGCCGGTGCTGCTGAGATAACCATCTTCGTACCAGCGGCAATACCGCTCGATCTGATCGCGCAGGTCGAACTTGCCGCACTCGACCAGACTCGTTGCCAGGCACAACGCCATCGACGTGTCGTCGGTCCACGCGCCGACAGGCAACCCAAACGGCCCGCCGCCGACCATGTCGGTAAGCGGCGTGAAACTGCCGCGCGGAGAGAACTCGACGGTGGTTCCCACCGCATCGCCGCAAGCCAGTCCAAGCAAACAGCCGCGGTAGCGATCGACGAGTTCCATATCTTTCCCGCTTAAACAAAATGAGATGAGTTGATGCGTCCGTCCGTTGTGAGATCAATTTAGCAATGTTTTGGATCAGGCGAAAAGAAATGCTGCAAGAATTCGGCGGGTTTCGGTAACATCTCGGATGGAACAGTTTCTTCTTTTCTTTTCAGGAGGCCTGCGATGCGCTATTCTCGTCACTTACTTGTCGGAATTGTGGGGCTTGGTTGTTGTTCGATCCTCGCGGCCGCAGGGCCGGCAACTTCGGATTTGCCGCCAAAATCGCAGAACTCTATGCCCCAGGTTTCGGGAGGGGGGATGGCTCGTGGCTCTGCTAGTGCCAGCGGCAGCGCGAGCGGTTCCGGTACGAACGGGCAAACTCAGTCCACAAGCCGAGCGCAAGTTCAAAACGGCGGGATGCCCCAGATGAATAATTCGTATGGCTCCGCAAACGGCAATTTCCCGAACATGCCGGCGCTGCCCGCCAACATGCAACAGATGCTCACGCCTGCCGCGATTCAACCCGTGGTGATGGAACAAGGCGTCGCCAATCCAGGTGCTGCAAACGGCCGCGCCGTTGCGACCACGAACATTGGTGAAGACAAAGTCAAGGCCGGCGTCGATGAACAGTACAGCACCGTGATCAAAGTGAAACCGAACGGACAGATTCACATGATCGTCGTCACGTTGGCGAACATGGAAATCCGCCGCGTCCAAGCGCCGAATGCCGAAGAGCTGCGCAAGAAAGACAAGCTTGCGTTTACGGAATACCAGAAGTATCTCGAAGCGGAATAATGTGTCTCGAAGCAGCCCGTTCGACGAGTGCTGAAGTTCGCGTGCATGCGCGGGCTTCAGCACTGTTTATTCACTGGATTGTTATTCAAAAAAGGGAGACAGGCAAGAGAATGAAGGCAGAAGAATTATTCTGTTTGATTCTCCTGCCTTCATTCTTTTGCCTACCCCCGCACAGAAACGCAACTGCAACTTGGTATTTAATAATTCAATGCAGATGGCAAAATCGATTTCTGACTTTGAAATAAGGGCTTTAAGACAGGGAGTAGCGTTCTAGGGTACGCTCAAAAAACTCGCGTCCCTGATGATGCAGTATTATTTTTCGCGGCCTGGCTTACGCCGCGGGCTTTCATTTCATGTTCATCGCCTGCATGACGATCATGATCACCAAGCCCACGGCCAAGAGCGCGACGAGGCCGAGCAGCACCGGAATCATCCAGGCTTGATTGCTCGGGCGCTCTTCGAAGATCGCGTCGGGCAACATGCTGATCTGCGATTGCGACTGGCTGCCGGGGATCGCGTTGAGGTCCTCGGGAATTGTCCAAACGGCCGTGGCGCTAGGAGCTTTGATGACGCGCGGCGGAACAACGCGCGGGTTCGAGAGGCCGGCTTTGATATCGCTATCGCTCGGTTCGGTGTCTTGATTGCCGTCGAGCACATCGACCGTCGGCGATTCCATCCGCCACTCCGCGCTGTCGCTCAGCAGACCGCTGTCGCGCTGCGCCACCCAGGGCGAGAGCTTCTCGATGACCTCGCTCATGTCGCGGAGCCGGTCCTTGGTTTTCTTGGCCATCATTGCGGCCAGCACCGTGACGAAGCGCTCGCTCAGATTCGGATTCAACACCCGCGGATGGATCGGCGAATCCTCGCAATGGCGTTTGGCTTTATCGCGCGTGGTGCCGCCGGGGAACGGAACCTTGCCCGTCACAGCGTAGTAAAGCGAGCAGCCGAGCGAGTAGACATCGCTCTGCGCGGTGACTTGCAGCGGCGTCTGAATCTGCTCGGGCGAGAGGTAATCGGCCGTGCCAACGATCTTGCCGGCACGCGGGTCGTCGCTATCATGCAGCCAACCGGCGAGGCCCAGGTCCGAAACCTTAGCCAGTCCATCGGGCGTGACGAGGATGTTTCCCGGTTTGACGTCGCGATGCAGCAAGCCGCTCTGGTGCGCGTAGTCGAGCGCGCGGGCCGCTTGCGTGATGACGTTGGCCGCTTCGATCATGCCCAGCGGTCCGCGTTCGCGCACAAAGCGCCGTAGATCGGCCCCGGGAATGTACTCGCAAACAAGATAATAGACGTTGCCATCATGGCCGGCGTCGATCGCGCGGACTAGGTGATCGTGGTCGAGCTTGGCTTGGTTTTGTATCTCGCGCATGAAGCTGGCGATCGCTTCGGGCGAGGTCTTGCTGCGCGGGAGAACTTTGATCGCGACCAAGCGGCCGAGCATCTGATGCTTGGCGAGAAAGACCTGGCCCATCCCCCCCTGCCCCAGCGAGTCTTGAATGATGTACGGGCCAAGACTTAATTTAGCATGGCCGGCGAGGGTTTGAGCCGCCTGAAACTTGGTCAGGTACTTGCGTTCGATCAGCGTCGCGGCGAGCTTCGAGTCCGACACTTCGGTCTCGACCGGCGGCAGTTGCTTGCGCAGCCCGACCATGATTTGGTCCAAATCCGACGCGCTGATCAAGCCGCTGGAGAGCAGGCATTTGCGGAACGGCGGTTTGGAGTGTGTGGACAAGGGGCGGGATTCGGGGTTGGGGATTCGGGATTGGGGGTTGGGGAGAAGAGAACAAGCCAATAACCCGGATACTCTAGTTTAATCGACGGTCCAAAAATTTATACAACAGCAGTTCGAAGGCCGGAGAAAATACTATCGAAATACGCAAAGTTCATTCAGCGCCAACCCAAGCCTACGGATGGTATGCCCATCCGTAGGGGCTGCATCGCGCTTAAAGCCAGAGCGAGCTCAGCATCGGATTTTTGTCGCCCTCGCTAACGCTACGCGCCTACAAAAATGCATCCGCCGGCCAAGGCAAATCGAGCTTTCGCCATGCTGCGGGCAAAGGTGCCGTAAACGTCAGCGCTGCATCGCGCGTTGGGTGCTGAAACGTCAGTTCGCGGCTGTGGAGGGCGATCGATACGGGCGCGAAGCGGGTTGCCGCGTCGTACTTTTGATCGCCGACGATGGCGAGGCCGCGCGCGGAGCATTGGACGCGGATTTGATGCTTTCTGCCGGTCAGCAGTTCGATTTCGAGCCACGAGAATTGCTTGTCCGAGCTTCGACCTCGCACGGTGTAGTTCAACTCGGCGTTTTGCGCGCCCGGCGCGGACTTTGCCACCACGCGGACACGCCGCGCGGCATCGTCCTTCGCCAAGTAATCGCGCCATGTTCCGGCCGCCGGCTCAACAAGTCCCTCGACAACGCACCAGTATTGTTTCGCCGTTTCGCGCGCAGCGAACTGCGCGGTGAGGCGCGCCGCGGCCTTCGACGTCTTGGCCAATACCAGCACGCCGCTCGCCCAGGCATCGAGCCGCTGCACGACGCCGATGTACACATTGCCCGGTTTTTGATAACGCCGCTTCAAGTCCGCGCGCGCCCATTCGACCAGCGATGGTTCGCCGTCAAGCGCGCCCATTGTCGCCAAACCCGAGGGTTTGTTCACGACGAGGAGATGATTGTCTTCGTAAAGAATCGTGGGTGCGGACATACGTTGAATTCTTTTGCCACTGATGAACACGGATTGATTACTGATTTTCACAGATCAGAAAAGAACTGACCAGCAAATAGCAGTAACCGCTATGAATGTAGCCTACCTACTTCTGGTCTGATCAGTGCAAATCAGTATTTTTCAGTGACAATCAGTGGCAAAAGTCTTCTGTTTTCTACGGCAACTTCACGATCATGCATTGCGTCGTCGGCATTTCGATCAGGCTTTCCGGTTTGTCGGCGAGAAACTCTTCGAACGCTTTGCGTACGCCCGCGAGAATATCAAAGTCATGGGTGATCATAATCCCGCCGGGAACCATGCGCGGATAAAAGTATTCTAAGCAAGCTTTGGTCCCTTCATAGAGATCGACATCGAAGTGAGCCAAGCAGAAGCGATCGTCCGAGACATCGATCGCCGAGTCAGGAAAGAGGCCTTTGTAGAAGTGCAGGTTCGAGTAATCTTTTAAGTAAGCTTGAACATCTTCGAGACTGCAAGTGTATTGGCCTTCTTTGTGGATGCCGCGGTCGTGCTCCGAGGCTTTGGGAAGACCGGCGAAGGTATCGAACAGGTGCAGCGGTTTGTCGCCTTTGACTTCGCAGATGATTTTGGCCGAGGCGCCTTGGTAGACGCCGACTTCGGCGATGGCGCCCGGCATCTTCGCTTGAGCGCGGGTGAGCGCGTAGATGTTCCACGTTTCATAGGTGGTCATCAGCGAGCGGTTGTCGCGAAAGACCTGGCGGATGAGTTTGCACGCCGCCGGTTCTTTGCGCGCGTTTAGCGCGGCCATCATCAGCCGGGACCAAGAGCGAATCCCGAAGCGTTCAAGAAAGCCGCCGCCGAGGCTTTGAACCGCTTTACTATTCAACCACCCCATCGGAATGCTCCCTGGCAAGAATTGTTGAAAATGCAAAACGATTTTCCGTCATATCCCGCAATCTCCTACGGATGGGCTTACCATCCGTAGGCTTGGGTTGGCGCTGAATACGATTTCTTGCGCTTCGAGCGAAAAGCCTATCACGATAGCAGCCCGCAGCGTAAGCAAGGGAGTGAAAAGCGACATTCTCCCTTGCTTACGCGTCGGGCTGCTAACGAATCAATCTAGGGGAAATCGCGGCGATATTCTATATTAACGGCTCAAGCCACGAAGACACTTTCGATTCGCATGACGCCCGAGATGACTATCGCCGAGCGCGAGGGGCTGCTGCTCGCTCCTTACGCCACGTTTAGCGTGGACTACGGCGGCCGCGCGCGGCCGGAAACCCCGCATCCGCTGCGCGGCCCGTTTCAGCGCGACCGGGATCGGATTCTGCACTGCGCCGCGTTTCGCCGCTTGAGTCAAAAGACGCAGGTCTTCACCGGCCACGAGCACGGCGATTACCATCGTACGCGATTGACGCACACGCTCGAGGCCACCTCGATCGCGCGCACGATCGGTAGGGCCCTGCGCCTGAACGAAGACCTGATCGAAGCGCTGACGTTGATGCACGACATCGGGCATCCGCCGTTTGGGCACGCGGGCGAGGACGCGCTCGACCTAGCGCTCCGCGCTCAGGGCGGATTCAATCACAATGCCCAGGCGCTGCGGATCGTGGAACTGCTCGAATTTCGCGCGCCGGGCGCTCCGGGACTGAATCTGAGTGCGGCGACGTTGGCCGGCCAGCGCGAGCGGAGCCAAAAACATGGCCGCACTTCTCAGCCGTACCTTGAAGCGCAAGTGGTTGATGCGGCGGATAGCTTGGCGTACGACTCGCATGATCCGGACGATGCGCTGCGGTATGGAATCTTGACGCTGGCCGAGTTGGACGAGGTTCCGTTTTGGCGTGCAGCGACCGCGCGCGTGCGGCAGATGTACGCTGCGATGGACGAAGATGAACTGCGCCGCGCCGCGGTCCACGAGCTGATCGATTGGCAAGTCAGCGATCTCATCGCCGAGACGCGAAGGCAGCTCCAGGAGCGCCCGCCGGCGAATCGCGCGGCGATTGCCGCCGCGGAACCGTATGTCGCGATGAGCGGCGATCTGCGCGAGTATAAGTTGGAGCTGGAACGGTTTCTGCGGGCACGAGTTTATCGGCATCCCGACTTGCTCGCGACGCGCAAAGAGTACCAAGCCAAGCTGCAGGAACTGTTCGAGCTTTTGTGCGACCGGCCCGCGCATTTGCCGAATTCCTTCACCGCAAGAATCGAAGCCGAGGGGCTCGAACGGACGATCGGCGATTACATCGCTGGGATGACCGATCGCTTTGCGATGCAGGAATGGCAACGCTTTCATCACGAATTTACGATTCCTCCCTCGTGCGAAATTTGCCAAGATTAGAAAAATAGTTCAACTCATACACCATCAGGCAGAGCCTGATCAATTACAAGGAAGTCCCGTGATGGGTGATCTGAATCAAGTCACGTACCTGAAAAAATTTCTGCCGTGCATCGCGGGGCCGATCCTCGAGATCGGTTCCAAGGACTATGGCAGCACGGCCAGCTTTCGTGATTTCTACAAGGACAACGAGTACATCGGCACCGACTTGGCCGAAGGCAAGAACGTCGACCTCGTGCTCGACTTGACCAAGGAGACTGGGCCATTGCGGATGAATCACTTTTCGCTTGGGATCTGCTGCTCGGTCTTGGAGCATGTCCGCAAGCCGTGGCTGATGGCTGAAAATATCAGCAGCCTGATCAAACCGGGCGGCACGGTTTACATTTCGGTCCCGTGGGTCTGGCGGTTTCATGCCTACCCTGATGATTTTTATCGTTTCTCGCATCGCGGCGTGGCCGAACTGTTTCCCGAGTTTACATGGTCGTCGATGCACTACTCGACCTATATCCAAGGCGAGTTCTTGGAGATCAGCGAGGCGAATCCCGACGCCGACAATAAGATGGCGATTATGAAACAAGTGGGCGAAGGCCAACAACGGAAGTATTTGCCCTATCTCATGGTGAATATGATTGGGACAAAAGCGAGTTGAGATTCACCGGCTTTCGTGTCGGTTTTTATCGCTGAGCGAGACAAAGCGCGCGGAAATCCGCCAAGAAATTTTCGCTAGCCACTCACCTAGCAACCGATGTCAATTACAATACAAGAATATCGGAGAGGGCCGTGGGCTTACCACGAGATGGCCGCGGGATTTGACTCTTGCCAGTTTCTAATACTCAAGACGCAGATGAACAATCTGGGGCTACTACTTGTACGAGCGGTTTTTGTCGCCGTGGCGGTTGGCCTTGGCGCTGCGCTCATCAATTCCAATATTCTGCCCAAGGAAGATCTTCCCTGGGCTCCCTGGGTGGCGATTGGCGGGATGACGGCGCTGGCTCTGGGGTTCATCCAGATGGACATTGCCGTTGGCCGCAAAGAGCTGCAAACGGTCACGGCGATCTACTTTGGACTGATCGTCGGCGTGTTTCTGACCTACATCGTGCGGCTCGCGTTGCTGCCGATCTTTCCGGATCTGGGTGATGCGAAATTGAGTCCGGCCGCGCTGAAGCATCAGCAATTGGGACAGTTCGTCATTTTGATCATCGGCATGATCCTCTGCTATCTTTGCGTCAGCATCTTGATGCAGACGAAGGACGATTTCCGGTTCATCATTCCCTACGTCGAATTCTCGCCCGATCTCAAGGGCCGCAAACCACTGGTCCTCGACACGAGTGTGATCATCGATGGGCGGATCGCCGATTTGCTCGAGACCAAAACGCTCGACAACCAATTGATCATCCCCGGCTTTGTCGTTGCCGAACTGCAGGGGATCGCCGACGGCAACGACCGTCTGAAGCGGACGCGCGGTCGCCGGGGGCTCGATATTCTGAATCGCATTCGCGAAAACAAAGCCCTCGATGTCGATATCAGTGAGCGTGAGCTGCCGGAATTCGAAGGCCAGCCGGTCGATATGCGCCTGGTGCTGCTGGCGAAGCATCTCAATGGAAAATTGGTGACCAATGATTACAGCCTGAACAAGGTTGCCGCGCTGCACAGTGTGCCGGTGATCAATCTCAACGACATCGCCAACGCGCTCAAGCCGGTCTTCATCGTCGGCGAGAATATCGAAGTCCGCATCATCAAAGCGGGCGAAGGGGCCGGCCAGGGGATCGGCTATTTGGACGATGGCACGATGATTGTCGTCGAAGGGGGCCGCGACCACGTCAACGAAACTGTCCGCGTCACCGTCACCAGCATGCTGCAAAAAAGCGCCGGACGGATGGTCTTTGCCAAGTACGAATCGTCGGTCGCCGCGTAACCGAACCAAGCGATGCTCGGACCATTTCACATCGCGATCTATCGAAAACCCGTGGGCAGCGCCCCAACGTCAACTTCCGTGGGCCGGCCGTTTGACGTTACTTTCGAAGAGGTTTGCACTGCCTTCGAAGCTTGGCCGCGGATGTTTGTCGAACCCGACGGCTCGTTCGTTTGGGTTGGGGCAGCCGCCGGCGCGCCGAACTCATGGCAACTCGATGGGCAACTCTTTGACCGCGCGGGCAAGGTGCTGTTGATCGAGCTCAAAGGGGGCTGTCCGCAAAGTGCGCTCGAACAGATCTTGGCCGTCTGCGGCTTGGCGCTGGAGGAGACGTTCATCGAACATCGCCGAACGGGGAAGCTCAGCGCTGGGGAGGCACTGTTCACGGAGCTGAAGTCTACGACGCTTTCAGGGTAGCGTCGCGATATTCTTTGGCTTTTTCAGCGGCTTCTTTGGTGTCTTTGCTTTGCGCCCTGAGAATAGCAACAAGACCTTCGAGCGCTTCGGCCGACCAAGCATGGTTCGGCGGCATGGAATCGAGAAACTCGTTTTCCCAATACCGCAACCGGGTTTCTGCTTCGGCATGTTTTTGCAGCCGGAAGAGCATGACGGCCTGCCAGTAGACATAGCGCCCAATGAGCGGATGCCCGGGAGCGTCGTTCTCGCCAACGGCCGCGGTCAATTCCTTCTCGGCAGCCGTCCAATCGGCCAAGGCGGCATTCATCAGCGTGAGATGCTGCGCGGTGTTTTCATTGTTGATTTGCGAGTAAGACCAGTTTCCCCGCGCTGCCAAGAGCGCCGCGGCTTCGGGGTGCGGGCGAAATTGATTCGTGGTGTTCGGGATGGCGAGGATGCGCTTGCCGGCGGCTTCTCCCTGGTCGAGCGCCGCTTTGGCCGCGGGGAAATTCCGCTCGGCTATTTCCAGTTGCGCTAGCAGCCGATAGTAGGTCAGCGCTTCGGGATGGTACTCATTCCAACGCAACGAAGTGAGCAAGGCTAGGGCTTCAGCGAGAGACGCACGCGCTTCGGGATATTTCTTTTTCCCAAGCTGCGCTTCGGCCTGCCGCAGCTTCGCCGTTAAGCAGAGCGGGTGCTGCGGGGAGCAGAGCGTCGTGTTCTCGAGTACCTCTTTGCAGCACGCGATCGCTTCGTCAAACCGCAGCAAGCTGATTTCCACGCGGGCTTCGAGCAACGCGCACGCCATCCGATGGGGATCGCTGCGGGGCAGCGAGCGAAAGAGATTGGTCGCTTCCTTCGATCTCGTCCGGCTCGCTTGCCAATGGCCGAGCGTATTCTCGCACAAACCGGCGGCCAATTCTCCACGGGTATGGACTGCTTGGTCGCCCGGCAGCGGCTTCTGATTCTTCTTGCCTTGTATGGACTGACGAAAATTTTGGGCCTCAGTGACTTTTTTGATAGCCGCCTCGTAATCGCCACCCCACCATTCGCAGAATGCGATATTCTGCAAGCCCGCGGCCTTGATCGGGTCATTTTGATCCTTGGTCATATGATCTTTATCTCGGCTGGCTTGATCCAGCGAATTCCACGCATCGATCGCGGCCATGAAATTTCCCTGCGCGGCTTTGATTTGCGGAGGCGCGGCAAACAACTTGAGCACTCCCAAATTGTTCTGCAATGACGCCGTATGCGGATCGATCGAATCCTTGATTAAGGCGCGGGCCTCGGATTCGCGTTTAATGCGCTCGGGTCGCCATTGCAGCAAGTCGAGCGTCAACAGCAGATTCATCGCGCGTAGTTTGTCCTCTGGCCCTTTGGCAGAATCCATCAATAATTGCGCCGAGTTCCGGGCGTCGCGGTAGAGATTCGCGTGGAGCGCGGCGACGCCCATTTGGGCCAGGGCCAGGGTGTTTTTTTGTTGATCCCAAAGCGGTTTGAGAATCTTGATCGCTTCGATGTACTTCCATTCGAAAAGGTAGGATTGTGCGTACGCCAATTCCAGATTCAATTTCGCTTCGGCATCGAGTCCCTCGGCTTTTTTCGCGGCATCCAATTTCACCCGCGCGTCGTCGTATTGTCCCAGGGTGATCAGTTGCAAGCCGGCCTGATAATCATCGCGGCTGAGCGGAATTCGCCGCGCGGCCAAGATGGTCTGGAACATGGGGCGCGGCGGGCGCGGCACCGCGACCGACGGTTCAGTTAGGATCAGTGTGGTGATCGTTCCGGCATCGTTCAGTTGGCCGGCAAAATCGTAAGCCGTCTCGGCAGCCTCGATGGGAGCAGCACGCGTGAACCAGAGTCCTAGCACAGCACAAAATAATCCGGCCGCGACCAGATTGCCCCAGCGGCGTTTGCGGCGCGGTTGAACGTGGGTATGACCTACGGTATTGAGCAGATGCTCCTTTTGCTCGCGCGCGGCTTTGGCGCTGGCGGCTTCGGGGCCAGTTCCTGCTTTGGTGTCATGACCGGGTTTCGTCTCGTTCCCAAGCTGACTCGGGAGCGGCCGGCGGCGCAAATCGCGCATCACCAAAAACCCTGCCAAGGCTGCGGAGCCGGCATGCAGCACGGCGATGCTTTTTTGCATCCAACCGGGGAGGACATCGGGCAACATGCCGCTGTAGAGAAACGCCGTGAAGACGACAAAAAACGCGACCGCAAACCAGGTTCGTTTCGAGCGGGATTTGGGACGCGCCTTTTTAAATTCTTTCGGCGCGGCGGCTTTGACCGGCGGTTGCTGGCGAAAATCGATCTCTTTGCGTTTTTGAGCGGAATCCATAGACTGCAGCAAAGCCAACCGGCCATCAAGGAGAAGTCTGCGCCCAGCATTACACTTCGCCCGATCGATCAAACCTGCGGATCGAATCAAGCATGTATCGATCATGCTCAGACGACGTTCCCGGGACAAGCGTTCCCTGCTGTCCAACCGTCAGGCAAGTGGCCGAAATTCAAAATCCCAGGGCGAACAAGAGAATCGTAACGATTCTACCAAAAACACCGGCCAAGAAGGGCGGGAGTTGTCTTGATTTCCCCCACGGACAAATTCTTAGTAAATGCCTGGATATTAAGGGTGTTCGTTTTGAAGTTACAAACTTATTCCCATCTTCTTGGCACGCGTTTTCAAGGCAAATTCAAATTGGATATAGGGGTAAGGCGGGTGACGCCGGGCCCAGAAGTAGGTGCTATCGACCAAGCTCCGCGGGATGACGCCAGTCTCGACTTTAGTAGCAACGCTTTTGACAAAGGCGAATTCCGACGGCCGTCGGCATTTCAGCCCGGCAGCCAGCACTTCGTAATAACTGCCGCCCGATGCCGAATTGATATCCACCGTTTGCCCGCTACCGGTTGACGAAGTTCCCGTTTGGGCCATGGCGGCCAACGTCATTCCCAGGGCAAGGCTCAACGCGACGAGCGCCATCAGCGAAATACGGCGGGAATTCAACATCGGTGGCTCTCCTGCAGAAATCAACGGATTTTCGGTCCCAACTTGTAGTGGGATTGGCTGGGCGACGCAAGACGAAATGGCCTTTTTTATCACGGCTATCAGCAAAACATCGCCCTGTAAAATTTGACCCTTAGTAGTGCTGTCACTTATATTCAAAGGGTTCTCCCGCCAGTCTCTGCCCTGCCCGCCTTCCCCAACAAGGGTTTCGCCATGCTCATCGTCCCTGGTCGTCCTGGCAAGGATTTGTGTGACCGACAACTGGGCGTCACGCGTCGCGATGTGCTCCGCGTAGGCGGTTCGATGATGGCCGGAGTGTCACTGGCGCAGTTGCTGCAAGCCAAGTCGCACGCCGCCGAAACCAACACGGCCAATGAAGCCGCAGCCGCGAGTGCCAGCAAGAAAAAATCGCCCGGTTGGGGTCGCGCCAAGAGTGTGCTCATGGTTTACCTGCAAGGCGGGCCGAGCCACCTCGATCTGTGGGATCCGAAGGAAAACGTCCCCGACAACGTTCGCAGCGCGTTCAAGACGACCGGTTCCAAGGTTCCGGGCATGGACCTGACCGAGCTGCTGCCCGAGTTCGGCAAGATCACTGACAAGGTTTCGCTCATTCGTTCGATGAGCTACACACCGAACGGTTTGTTCAATCACACGGCGGCGATCTATCAACTGCATACTGGCTACACCGCCGACAAGGTCAGCCCCAGCGGCCAGTTGGAACCGCCAACGCCAAAGGACTTTCCAACATTCGGCTCGCACATTGCTCGGCTCAAGCCGCCGACCGAGCCGATGCTGCCGTTCGTCATGTTGCCGCGCCCGCTGCAAGAAAGCAACGTCGTCGGCAAAGGCGGCATGGCTGGGTTCCTTGGCCGTGCCTATGACCCGTACACGGTTTATCCGGCGGGCGACGACATGGATATGTCGAAGATCGAAAAGATCAAGATCGACGACCTGCAACTGCGGCCCGAGATCACGAGCCAACGCCTCGAACGCCGCGCGAAGCTGCGTGACCTGATCAACGACGAGATGCCCGAGATCGACAAAGCCGTCGCGAAGTACAGCTTGAATGAATATTACGACAAGGCGTTGAGCTTGATCCTAAGCGGCCGTGCCCGCGATGCGTTTGACCTGAGCAAGGAAGAAGCCAAACTCCGTGAACGCTACGGCAAGAACACGTTTGGGCAGAGCTGCTTGCTCGCGCGCCGCTTGATCGAAGCCGGCACGCGTGTTGTTGAGGTCGTGTGGCCCAAAGTCGCCAACAGCGACAATCATTCATGGGACATGCATGTGAACCTGACGGACCGCATCAAGAAGCAAGCCGCGCCGATGTTGGATGCCGGCTTGAGTGCCTTGATCACGGACATGGACGAACGTGGCTTGCTCGAAGACACGCTCGTCATCGCCGTTGGCGAATTCGGCCGCGCGCCGCAGCGCGGCGTCAGCACGAGCGGCAACGGCAACAGCGCCGATGGCCGCGATCACTGGCCGTACTGCTATACCGCGATGATGTGCGGTGCCGGCGTCAAACGCGGCTTTGTATACGGCAAGAGCGACAAGACGGCGAGCGGTCCGCTGGAAAACGCCGTCCACCCGACCGACATGTTGGCGACGATCTACCACGCCCTCGGCATCGAACCAGCGACAATCGTCTACAACCACCTGAACCAGCCGCGCGAGATGGTTCAGGGGAATGTGGTGACGGGCATCTTTGGATAGTTCTTCAAGACCAACAAAGCCGCCGATGGTATCGGGGGTCCGTTTTTTACATCCAACACCCAGGGGTTGATCCCCTGGGAATTTTTATGTCGATCAGGCCGTTCACCGATCTGCGCACCTTTGTCACGGAACGCGTTTTCGAGTTTTCGCGTGACGTCATCTTCCGCGCATTCAGCGATCCGGCTCTGCTAGCTCAGTGGTGGGGACCCGCCGGATTTCGAAACACGTTTCACGAGTTTGAATTCGGCCCCGGCGGCCAGTGGAAGTTTACGATGCACGGGCCCGGGCATATCGATTACTACAATGAGAGTGAATTCGGTGAGATTGTTCTGCTGAAGAAGATCGTGCTACGTCATCTACGGCCGATGCATCGCTTCGAGATTACAATGCACTTTCAAGAACTCGGGGAAAACCAAACTCATTTAACCTGGGTCATGGTGTTTGACGACGACGCCGAAGCGGATCGCGTCCGCGCGTTTGTCCCGGCGGCCAATGAACAAAATTTTGATCGTTTGGAAGCCCTGCTTAAGGAAGCGAAGTAATTTAGAAACGCATTGAGAATACATGTCACCCCCACAAGACCTGCCGCTCGAACCGCTCCCCCCGGAACCGCCGCTTCCAGGCGAAGAGCCTCGGACTGCGCCGCAAGCTTCGACCGCGGCTCCGCCGACGAAATGGACTTCGCCGACCGAAGTCGTGATGCACTTGAATGACGAGCATCTGCGCGAGCTCGAAGACGAGGCGGAGATGAAGCTGCTCCCGCCGGAATTAAAATCCTCGCAAGTCTTGGCCCAACTCGAGAAGCGTCAGCAATCCAAACCGGTGCCGCAGCCCGTCAATCCGTTTCTGGATGAATCGCCGCGCGTCATCGGCGAAAAGACCGTCAACGAGGAATCGGTCCCGCGCGAGCCGTGGCAGTTCAGTCTGCAAGAAATGATGTGGGCCTCGGCCATCATGATTGTCGGCGTCGCTTGCACGAGAATCGTGGTCTCGAATCCCGTCTTTCTGACGTTCGGCATTTTTGCCTGGTGCGGGATATTTATTCTGGGCCGCTTGCACTTTCGCGATCCCAATCGAATCGGTTGGCTCGCGGTGCAAACCATGGGGCTGACCTACGCGTCGATCTTGTGGATCGGAGTGACGTTCTAAGGTTATCGAGATGACTGAACGAGAGCTTTTAGAAAAACTAGCCAACAAGTGGCACCTTAGCGTGGTAGAGCGTCGTGCCTTGCCTGGACAAATGGCCAAAGTCAGCATCCTACTAGAACTCATCGCAGCGATTGCATCCCAAACTGGCTGGTATCCCCATGATTGGCGGCCCGAACAAGATTTTTCCGGATGTCTGTTGGAATTGTTGCCGAATGGACATTGCCTAGTCCATCGTAAAGCAGAGGTTAGTTGCATGAGCTATGAAATGCTGGGTACGGCGGATTACAACTCGATTCAAGCAGCGGCAAAAGAATGGCTCCAGCAAATGTACCCAATCGATATCGATGGAGTTCGATTGGACTGGAACGCTTGATTTATCAAAGGAGTACGAAAATGCATAATTTGTGCTTAGCGCTGATTAGCAGCGCATAGAAAACGCGAGGCCAATCCTGAATGGATCGGCCTCGCGTAAATTATGCAACGAACTTCGGAAAAACCTACTTAGGCATGATCACAGCGTCGATCACATGGATCACGCCGTTGCTGGTCATAATGTCGGTCTTGACGACGTTGGCGTCATCGACCTTGACCTTGACCTTGCCGTCGGCGACGGTGATCTTGGCACTGCTGCCTTGAACGGTCTTGGCTTCTTTCAGCTTCACGACATCGGCGGCGGTGACTTTGCCTGGGACGACGTGATAGGTCAGGATCGCAACGAGCTTATCCTTGTTCTCCGGCTTCAGCAGCGTTTCCACGGTCCCCTTGGGCAACTTGGCAAACGCTTCATCGGTTGGGGCGAACACGGTGAAGGGGCCAGTCCCCTTGAGCGTGTCAACCAAGCCCGCGGCTTGCACAGCCGCAACAAGCGTCTTGAAAGTGCCAGCGCCGACGGCCGTGTCAACGATATCTTTTTCAGCGGCGCGGACATTCACGCCCAATGACAAACAAACTGCGAGCATTGCAACAATCATCTTCATCGTAATATCTCCGAACAAAGTAAATTTGGGTTAGGCCAGGGAATTCCAAGAGATTTCCACCAGCAGGAGCTCACTCCTGGCAGAAAAAAGCAAGCAACAGCGAAAATCCGAAACACATCGAACCATGCCGAGCATGCGCTAGGTACCATAGTGCGATGCTAGTCCGTGATGCAATTCAGATTTGTGTTACGCTGAAATCTTAGACCTAGAACTATATCGGAGTAGATGTTGTTGCGGAAAAATATTGCATGAAAAATTGTCGCACTGATGATTGTTCGTTACGACTTCCAACTACGTTCGGCTAGCACCTGCGCCTGTAAATCCTCCATCACGATCTTCAATTCCTTACTAGTACAGTCCACGCGAATCAGCGTCGCACTCTTCGGCGCGGGTCCGCCGCCGACGATTTGCGTGAGCGGTTCGTTGGGCGTTGGGTCATCGACTCGCCATTTGTGCATGTGGCCGCTGACGATGGCGTGGAATTTCGCCGCGCGGAGAATCGGCAGCCAATGCTGTGCGCCGTCGCCGCAATGATGCGCCGAGCCCGTGAGCGTCGTTCCATCGGAATCGCCAGGGATGCCGCGCAGCGGGATGTGACAGAACAGCACGCGGAACGGCGCAGTGCGAATCTCTTCGCGCTCGACGACTTCCCGCAGCCACGCGGCTTGCGCGGCGCGATACGGCTCGTACGCCGCCGTTCCGGCAAACACCGGATGCGCGTCGGGTTTGTCCTCGCCGGTGTCGAGACTCACAATCGCCAAGGGGCCATGACGAAACGCGAAATTGTACGGCTGGGGGCTGTTGTTCCACGGCCGCATACTGCGCTGCAGTTCGCGCGCCCGCGCGCCGCGCACATCGTGATTCCCCGGCACGAACAACAACGGGCGTGACGAAGCCCAATCCGCGCCGGGGGTCGCGGCATCGCCACCCGGATTGAGCAGGATCGTCGCGGGCGAATCCGCAGCATCGAAATCGTTGCACGTATCGCCGTTCCAAAGCAACAACGGCGGCTTGAGCGCGGCGATGCGTTTGCCGAGCGCTGCGATGGTTTCCTTGTTCTCGTGCGTGTCGTTGATGACGACGAGTTGGCTTTGCGTTGATTTGGGGTCGGGCAACTGTACAGAATATGGACCGCTAAATTCTTCGGTCTCGCCGCGTTCCAATTTGTAAGCGTTCTTGTATGCGAGCGGTTCCACACACAAGCTGTAAAAAATCGTTTGCCCCGGAGCGTCTTTCGGCAGCGCCACGGACACCGCCAACACATCATCGGCCGCGTCGATCAGGCCGTGGTGACTGGACCTTGCGACCTGATCGAGCTTGTCCGCGCTCCAGCCCCATTCGACCCAACCGGTTGCCATTTGATTGACTTGCCAGACGACCGTGAAGCCGCGCGGCGTCGGATGCTGCACGACCGGCGGACTGCAGATGATCTTCGCGTTGTTCGCTGCTAGTGCAGGTGGTGCATCGGTTTTCACCGGATCTTCCGCAGCCGAAGCCACGGAACTGATCGCGAGTGCAGAGAGCGGAAGCGTGCCAAGAAATTCACGCCGTTGCAGCATGTGTTCCTCGTGGTGGGACAAAAGAGGAATTCGATTTTCATTGAGGGGATTCAAGCCCTCACATTTTGATCGTTCAGGTGGTAAAATTCAACTCTTCGGATTCAAACACCCCGGCCTCCAACTCAGGTACACACGTGATCACCGTAGGCATGAATTACCACGTCCTTCCCGGCAAGCAACAAGATTTCGAACAAAAGTTCGCCGGCGTCATCGACGCCTTGAAGGCCGCCACGGGCCACGTCAGTTCGACGCTTTGGAAAGATGTCGCCGACGATGCGTCTTATCTGATCACCAGCGAATGGTCCGAAGAAGCGGCGTTCGCCAGCTTCATCCGCAGCGACGAATTCCGCGCCGTGACGAACTGGGGCAAGGATCAGATCCTGAGTGGCCGGCCGTCGCACAAGGTGTATAAAAATTCCTAGCGGATTCTGGCCTTGGATTTGCTCTCCATACTCGGCGGGGGATGGTATCACCGACGCCGAGGAGCAAGGCCATGAACTCGATCAACCGCAACCAACCGGAACAAAACCGCGAGAACCTGTCAAATAAGGACGCCATCGTCAAAATTCAGGAGTTGGTCAAGAAAGCGCAAACGTGTTTCTTCTGCACTGCCGTGCCGAAGGGCAACCCGCACGGCGTACGGCCAATGAATGTGCGGCAGGTCGATGACCAAGGCAACCTCTGGTTCCTCATGGCCAACGATAGCCACGCCGCGCAAGAAGTCGCCAGCGATCCGGCGGTGAAGCTCTTCTTCCAAGGCTCGCCGCATTCCGATTTCCTGCACCTTGTCGGCTGGGCCGCAATTGTGACGGATCGCAGCAAGCTCCAGGAACTTTGGGAGCCGGTCTTGAAGGCCTGGTTCACCGAAGGTCAGGACGATCCGCGGATCGCCATCGTGCGCGTGACACCGACCGAGGGTTATTACTGGGACACGAAGCACGGGAACTTCGTCGCCGGGATTAAGATGCTCATCGGCGCGGCGTTGGGGAAGACGCTGGATGATTCGATTGAGGGGAAGTTGCGGGTATAAATGCCCGAGGCATAAGCCAGGGAGTCATTCTTTACGCCGCATATCGCACCGGCCCCGTTGGGCATTTCAACTTAAACAGCCCAAAAATCTGCTGCGCGTTCAACCCGAGCGTCTGCTTCCCTTCAGCTCCGCCGAGGATCGTGTCGAAGAGTTCGCGCTTCTCTTCGAGAATTTGATTTATCCGTTCTTCGATCGTGTTCGTGGTGATGAAACGCGTCACGGTCACGGGGCCCGCGGCGCCGATGCGATGCGCGCGGTTGATCGCCTGATCTTCGACGGCCGGATTCCACCAACGGTCGAAGAGAAACACATAGCGGCAGAATTGCAAATTCAACCCGACGCTCCCCGCGCCGTAGCTCATCAGAATCAAGTGCTTGCTTGGGTCTTCCTTGAATTGCTGGATCACGCCTTCACGTTGGCGGTGCGGGATGCGGCCGTGGTATTCGAGGATGCCGAAGCGGCCGAGGCGTTCCTTGAGCATGTCGAGCGTGTTGACCCATTGGCTGAAGAGGATCGCCTTGTGCCCGCTGGCAGCGATCTCTTCCATGTCGGCCTCGAGACGGTCGAGTTTCGCGCTGGCACCCGTCGCCGGATCGACGTTGCAGATCTGTTTGAGCCGCAGGACCAACTCAAAGACGTGCTGAATCGTCGCGGACTCGCCCAGGTTGCTGAGTTGCAAGACCCCTTCGTCTTCGGCGCGGCGATAGGTGATTTCTTGCTCGGGCGAGAGTTCCAGATTCGCATCGCGATAGAGCTTCGGCGGCAACTCGGTCAGGACCAGGTCCTTGGTCCGCCGCAGGATGTAATCGCCCGCGGCTTTGCCCATTGCCTTGGGCTTCATCTCTTTGTGGAGTTGCCCCGGCGCGACGAATTCGAAGATGCCGAGCAAATCATCGGGGCTGTTTTCGACCGGGGTCCCGGTGAGCGCCCAACTGCGGGCGCGCGTGAGCGAGCGCACGACTTGCGCCGTGGTGCTGCTTTTGTTTTTGATCCGCTGCGATTCGTCAAGCACGACCAGATCGAATTGGTGCTTGCCGTCGCAGACCAGGTCTTTGTCGCGGCAGAGCGATTCGTAATTCGCGATTTTCACCGGGCAATCGGCGTTTTCCCATTGCCATTGCCGTTTCGCGGCGTCGCCCTCGATGCTGGCGATCGGCAGTTCCGGGGCCCAGAGCGCGAACTCGCGCTGCCAATTCGAGACCAGCGGTTTGGGGCAGACCAGCAGCACATTCGTCACGTTGCCGGAGTGGATCAACAGTCGGATACCGGTGATCGCCTGCATCGTCTTGCCAAGGCCCATCTCATCGGCCAGCATCGCCGAAACGCGTGGGAAGAGAAACGCGACGCCCTGCATCTGGTACGGAAACGGATGAAAGGGAAAGTGCAGATCTTGCTCGACGAGCAACGTTTCTAGCGCCGGCTGTAAGAGGTAAAACAGCCGGTCCTCGAGTTTCACTAGATCGCCCGGCGGACTGAGACGCGTGTATTGCGCCGGGGACTCTGGCTCGACACTGTTTGAAAGATCGGCGTCAATCGTGTCGTGTATTGATTCGAGTGGTTGTGTCTCGTTGCCAATGCGCGCGATCACTGGCGGAGTTGCGACTTGCTCTGATGCACTTTCGTCAGCCGCATCGCAAGCATCCGGCAATTCCGGGATTTCCACGTCGCCGTTTGCCACATTTGCCATGGGTTCAACCATCAACGACGGGCTCTGTTCGGGAATATGCTTCGTGATCGGCTCTCGTTTTTCTGTTGGCTTGCGGGCTTTCAACGGTGCCGCATTGAACTTGTAGGACGTCGTTTGCAGCGGCGTTGCATTGATTGGGAACGAGACGACGCGTGTTGTTTCTTGCGGCACGTTCCAAGTCGTGACCCGCGTCGGGAGAGGCAGTTCGAGCGAGACGACGCGGACTTCGTTTGCCCCGCTGGTTGTGCCGTGATGATAGATGCCTGCCAAAGACGCCAGCGAAGAGTCGCTGATAACGAACCGAGGCAGCATGGGATCGAACATCGAGCGTTTCCACGGCAGGGGCGAGAACCAACGTCATGAGCTGCGGTATCGCGGCAGCTCTTCCCTTATTTTCGACGCACGGGTTGATGAGAGTTCGCTTTAATTATTGCTAGCGAATGGTTCTTGCTCGATGCTAGCAGCGCGAAGTGGATGCGACGTAGACTTACGCCGCGCGGCTGGATTTTTGCGCCTCGTCGAGAGCGCATTGAATACGCCCAAACGGCTCACGAAGGTCGAGCTTGCGCGGCAGATCCGCGAGAATTCCTTGGATCGCGTCGGCATCGGAACTCCGCTCGTGAGCGAGGGCCAGGAGCTCTTCGGCGATGCTGAACGTGTGCAACTCGTTGCTGGATTGCTGTCGAGACTGTTCGCTTGGCGGCACGACCCAGGCGGTCGGGGCTTGGCAAAAATCGCGCGTCGCGAGCGAGGCGCGCTTGTCGCAAAAGAGGGCCGCGAGCGGCGCGGCGACTTTGCCGACCAGCGTCTGGCCGATCTGCTCACCGTAAAGGTACGGCTCGAGCGTCGCGCCGTAGAGAATCTGCTGCGCGCGATTCGCTTTGAGCGGCGCGGTGCAGTGAAACTCCAACGGCCGAGCGTTGGCGTTTAGAACCAACAGCCCGCCGATGAGTCCCAAACTTTCGTGCTCCACCACCGTCAAGAATCCCAATGACAGCATGGTTGCTTGTTCCCGGTGCAGTAAACTCAGCCGACGTTGACCAGTGTGAAATAGTCGCCGCTAGCAAGGTGCCTCGCCCGTGGCTCCGCCACAGATGACACTCGGTTAGCATCGGTAGTGTACAGAGACGACTTGAGCGGGCTGGGATTTGGCAAGAAATGCGGGTTAGGCAAAGAGACTTCTATAGGTTCAGGTTTGAAATACAATAGGTCCAACGATTCAAGCTTGCCCTTAGCATTTTCACTAAAGAAATATGGGTCAACTCTACCCTCCACTGCCCGTGCTTCCGCTCGTCTGTGCCTTCAGCCAACACCCGGCAGCGCTGGATTGGGTGGAGGCTCGCGCGCGGGAACGCTGGGGAAGGATCATGCTCGGAAGTGCGCGGTTCGAATTTGCCGAGACGAATTACTATGAAGCATCGATGGGTAGCGGGATTCGCAAATGCTTTTGGGTCTTCGAGCAGTTGGCGGATCCCGGCGAATTAGTCGAGTGGAAATTGCTGAGCAATCAGTGGGAGGAAGAGTTCGCTCGCGAGCCCGCACTCGCCGGACTTGACTCGAGCGTCGCGCGGCCGGTGAACATCGACCCCGGTTACATCACGACGGCGAAGTTGGTCCTGGCATCGACCAAGGACCATGCTCATCGGATCTATTTGGAGCGAGGGATTTTCGCCGAGATCACGCTTATGTATCGGCATCGCGCGTGGGAAGCACACGAATGGACGTTTCCTGATTATCGCCGCGCGGATTATCAAGAGTTTTTCAGCGCCGCGCGGACGTATTTGAAATCACAAATCGCGCGGTATCCCGATCCGCGGCGCGGGTGAAAGCCAGATTCAAAGTTCAACGCTCTATAGCCTCTCACGTTACCAAGCTCGTGCTTGGTAACGAGGTTGTGACGCGTCGGGTTTGGATTCTAGTCCTTGCCGATGTGTTGGACCTTGGGCCAGTAGGTGTTGAAGTTGAATTCAGGGCTGTTGTCCACGTCGTGGCATTGTACGCAGCCCGACTCATCGCGCGAAACCCGCATGCTGCTGCGCAGCGCGGCGAGCAACTTGGGATCGGTTTTGTCCGCGAGTTCGGCTTCGGCGTGTTTCTTGCCGGGACCATGGCAATTTTCACAGCCGTTGCCGACCAAGTGCGGCGTGTCCTTGAGATTCTGATACCCGCCGGTGTAAGGGTAATACTTCTGAGGTTCCCAACCAGTGGCATGGCAACTGATGCATTCGGGATCGTGCAGCCGCGGTGGAGTGCCGTTAACCAGCGTGTCCATCGCCTTGGCATGAGGTGTCTTTTCCCACACGGCATAGGCCTTGGTATGGCAATCGCCGCATGTTTCGGAACCGACAAACAACCCGCGCCCCGACGGATGCGGCGCAGCACGGACGCCGAGATTTTTCAGCCCGTAATCGCCTAATTGTTGTTGATAAAGCGCAAAAATCTTGGCGATTGACTCGTTGTCGCCGAAACGCGCATCGAGTGGGATTCGTTGATACCGCACCGGCTGTTGCGGATCGTCAAAGATGCCGAGGGCCAAGGCATACATTCCCTTGTGGCCCGTTTCGAGGATCAAGGTTTTGGTGCCGGGAACGAGATTCGGTTCCGCCGGCGGAATGTCGCCGTTGCCGCTCGTGACGATGTCCGTGATTTGCGGATACTGTTTGACGATTGCTTCGATTTCTTTTTGCGTCGAGCTATAGGTCAAAACGATGATCCGTTGACAGCCATCTTTGGTCAGGGCCGGGATCACATTCTTGAGCGCAATGAGCGGGTCTTGCAGCCCCAGTTTTTTGTTGTTGATTTGCTTGAATTCCTCGCCGCTGAGGATCGAAGTAACTCCGATCTTAACCCCATTCACGTTCAGCACGCGATAGGCGGGCATCGGCAACAAGGGATCGAGAATCACATTGGCGCTGGCGAAACTTGGGTTGTCTGCCGTTAGGCCGAGGAGATCATCGACCGGCAATTTCAGTTCCGGCGTTCCGAGTCCGATGACATCGTATTTCATCGCCCTGAGCGATTCGACGGCGGCGGTGTATTTGAGGATCGCCTGTTGGCCGAAGCCCTTCACGAGTCCGCCGGTGTCGAGCGCGAGCACGGGCCATTTTTTTTCGGCAAGCTGCTTGAGCAAATCGGCGCGGCGGCTCATCCCCCCCTTTTGATTTTCCAGCCCCGCACAGCCGCAAGGCTCGATGTACCCATCCTGGGCACCGGTGATGATGATGACCGCGCGGGGCTGCGGCCAGTTTTCGAAGATCGCGCCGTTGAGCTTGATGACATCGACATGTTTGGGGCCGTATGTGCCGTCATCGTTTTTTTGCGCGCCGGCCGGACCCGCCGCCAGCGATTCGCGCGTGGCATGGCCGACGAGTGCGACCACGACCAGCCCCGCGGAAAGCAGAACGTAAAACAGGGCCAGATTCCATACTCGGGATTCACGTCGCCACATGCGGGACATCATGGTGAAAAATTAAGAGGGCGAACTCGTCTGAACAACGGAACACGGATGCTACCGCAACGCCACAAGCGGGGGCAAGGCTGATCGGCAATCTTGGATTGCTAGCTAAACACTAAGTGGCTGGGGGTTTAGGCTAGTACAATTCGCCTCCATCTACCCCAACGTATCACTTCGATATGGCTGGATTGCTAGCTAATCGATCGTAAAACGGAGTGAAAATTTCAGTTTAGGGTGATTTTCAATGCCAGTGTCTAACATCACGCGCCCCATTCTTTGATTACTCAGACTGTTATAGCTACCGCTTTGCGCCGTTTCGGGAATCTTGATCGTCAGCGGAAGATGCGTTTGATTTCGTTCGGCCAAGAAGATGGGACTGCCGAACTCGACGCCAATCCACTCGGGCGTGTGACTGACAAGCCGCGGCTTGAGCGCTTCACGTTGATCCCCAATCAGAACCACAGTAAGCCCCGATTCGCGTTTGGCGGTGCCGCGTTTCCATTCGCCGAGGGACCAGATCAAGTGCTCGGCGTCCCAGCGTTCATCGCCGAGGATGCTCGCGCGGCCCTCGACCGTGCCGCGCAATTCGAAAGTGATCAGCGGCCGTTCCGCCGTCGGCAAAATGAAATTCAGCGTCTGGCGAAAGTCACCCAATTGTTCCCCGGTCTTTACGGTGATGAAGCCTTTGTAACCCGACTTGGGGTGGTCGTCGCGCTCGGCGAGTTCCGCGGCCGTGAGCGGTTCAAATTTGACGGCAAACTGGTCGCGATTTTCCGGATTGGTCCACTGCACACTTTCGGGCGGATCGAGTTGGTCTTGGACAAAACAATAAACGCGAAATTCGGCGTTCGCTGGTTCCCCGGCGGTGAGTTGGGTAAAGGTAATATCGCTCGGCTCGACCAGGTAAGTGCCAACAACCCGGCCGGTGACCGTGAGGTCTAGCGTGGGATGCAGCGGATCATTGGATTCGAGCTTTGCCGATTGGGTAAAAGGGCCGTGGCGCTTGGCTTCCCATTTCAATTCGACTTTTGTTTGCTCGCCCGGTTTGAGTTGGCCGTTGGGCAACTCGGGGACGATGCAACTGCAACTGGTGCCGAGCACTTTGAGGGTAAGAGGAGTCTGGCCGGTGTTTTTGACGACGAACGCATGTTGTTTCGACGAGGCGAATTCCATCGTCCCAAAGTCAAACGTTGTGCCGTCGAGGACTTCGAGTTTTGGCAGTTGCGAGCGCTCCGCTGCCAACTGAGCATCGCTGGTCAAACGCGCCGGCGGTGTTTCGATGGGCCCCATTTCAATACGAGTCCAGGCATAACCGCCGGCAAATCCGGCGGCGGCGAGCAAGAGGACGACAAGAAGTGTTTTCCACATCGGAGTTATCGAGAGAGTATCACTCGAATGTTTGACTGTTCGAATAACAACTAAGAATTTAACAGATTTCGCGGACGATTGCCTGCTTGGTTTCGCAGGAGCAAGCCAGAATAGCGGTGCAATATGCCGCGTTAGCGGCCGGCATTGGCCGTGGCATTCGCGGCTTTTTTCTCGTAGAGCTTGTCGTACAGCGGCATGTGGCGGTAGTAGACTTCGAGCATATAGCAACAGAAGCAAGTCATATACAACCGGCCCCCTTGCGGACCCCATTCGTCGAGCGATGGTTCCCAGCTTCCTTCTTCCGGGCCTTTGCGAATTTGATTCACCGGCAACATCTGCCGCATGATGCTGTTCCATTCATTCCAAACCTCGCCCTCCATGTGATGGCAAACTTGGGTGGCGTAATACCAGTAGTAAACCTTCCAGTCGTTCGGATTCATCGGGTTGCCGAGAATTTTGCGCACGCCATTGACAAGCCGCTCGTCGGTTTTGTCCCAGCCGAGATACATCCGCATGAGCAACCCTTCGGCGCTCAACGCGGCGGTGACGCCGCCGTAACCTGGTCGATAGGCATAGGTCGCGCCGCCATCTTGTTGCGCGGCGTCGAGAAACGCGGTGATCTTTTGTAGCGTCGATTCCGGCACGTCGAGCCCCGCCATCTTGCCGCTCATCAGACCCATCAAGATCCAACCGGTGACGCTCACGTCAGCATCGTTGCCGGGGAGATAGCGCCAGCCCCCTTTTTGCGGGTCTTGCGTTTTGACGACGTAGTTGATGGCGCGCTGCGCGGAATCTTTGAAGATTTCGCGCTGCTTGGGATCGGGATAGTCCGGGGATAGGCTCATCGCGTAGATTTCGCAAATGGCGATGAGCGCCTGGCCGTGGCTATAGAAGTGGTGGTTGTGGTTGCCCATCGCGGGACTGGTGAAGAGTCCGTCCGCGTCTTGCATTTTGAGCAAGGCTTCCCAACCTTTTTTCACCTGATCCTTGAATTCGCCGGTTTTGTCCGTGGTGCCGTAGCCTTGAAAGGCGAGCAGCGCCATGGCCGTCGCGGCGACTGGATTTTCGTAAGCGCCGCCATCTTTGTACGGACCCATCAAACTCCAGGACCCGTTCGGAGTTTGATTTCTCTTAAGCCAAAAGAGCGCGCGGCGGACGGCTTCTTCGGTCGTCGCGTTGCCGCCGAATCGGCCGAGCAAGCCTTTCTTGCTGCCAGCCGAACGGCCGTCGGCAATGCCGTTGATGGGAGCTTCGACGGCGGAAATGGCGGTCTCTCCGCCGACGAACAATTCCGTGGGCTGGACAGCGGCAAACGGGTCGGGAACTGGCGGCAGATTGACTTCCGCGATTTCGACTTTCGTCGCATCTGGGGTCGCGATGCTCACAATATTTGTGTCCTGAAGCAACTGCTCGCCGATTTTTTCGGCGAATAGTTCATCCGGTTCGTCGATGCTGACCGTAATCACATCCGCTGGTTTTTTGCCAACACTGGCAATCAGCAATGCCAGGATCAACACGAGGATGATATGCACCACGGTGCTGATCAGCACTGGCGGCATGTTCTTGGTGACGACGACTTTGATATCATCGACTTCTTCATCGTCCACATGCTCGCTGACGCGAATCCCGCCCTCTTTTTTTTGCAGCGGAATCGGCCGGGCCGCATTGATTGGAACGGGCCGCGAGCCTGGCCGGACAGGCTTGTTGGGAACGCTGCCGGTGGCTGGCTGGTTGGGCGTGTTGGTGTCGCGGCGCGGAGCAGGCACGGGTCGCGGCGCGAGCGATTTCGGCTGCGCCGGTTGCTGCATGCTGGGCTGCTGAGCCGGGAGCGGCAACGGCTGCGCGACCTGAGGGTATTGCGGTTGTTGAAGATAACCGGGAGCTGGGTAGCCGGGTTGAGGAACTGGCTGCGGATAACCCGGTTGAGGAAAGCCGGCTTGCTGAGGAAAATTCTGCGCGGGATAGGGTTGCGGCGGATAGCCGTTGGGAGCAACTGCTTGAGGATACGCGTAGTTTTGAGGTACCGGTTGCGGCGGCATGCCGGGCTGTGCGGGCGTGGGCAGCGGGACACCTCCCAACTGCGGAAACATGTTCGTCGGTTGTTGGTCCGGCGTAGGCATCTGCAGCAGTAATCGAGAAGGTCAGCCGGAAAACAAAAACTACGCCAGTAACAATCTACACTGAGTCAGCAAATTTCAACAAAACTCATTCTTTAATCTAGCTTAAAACCGAAGTTGTCGCAACAAAATCGACGCCGGAAGTTCTCGTAACCGAAAGACTTACAGCCATTTTCGCGGTGCTAGTTCTCTCCGGGCCGTCCCCAAAAATCCCGACAAATGTTGAATTCGTCGCGGGGTGATGAAATTATTGCCGTACGAAATTCCCTGGTGTTTCCTGACTAAACGGCAGAAAATCGCATGCTCCTCCGAGACTGATCGCCATGATTCTGCGGACTTTAAGGACCAGTCCAGATCAATGGCGAGATAGATTCCGCTGCGCATGTGAACCATTGTTGCGGATTCTTGTCCTAATGTTTGAAGTCAGCATCTTGAACATTTCCAGCACAGCCATTTGCTGAATCGAAAAGTTTCTACATGCCTCGCTTAAACCAGGAGATTTACCTTCAAGTTCCACCATCTCAATAAAACTTGCTGCTCTCGATTCAACAAAAGAGATTCGCGAGAAAATCAGGCACTAGTCCGCCCGATGTTGGTTTGTTAGAATAATTACACTGACGCGGGGTGGAGCAGCCCGGTAGCTCGCGAGGCTCATAACCTCGAGGTCGCAGGTTCGAATCCTGTCCCCGCCACTTGTTTTGACGGTAGCGAAATACGTTTCCCGTCGGGTTATACGAAAGGCCGGCATCTTCGGATGTCGGCCTTTTTGTGTTCTATCGCACATTGTGGCAACAACTTGCGACGATGGCTCAGTGCTGAGGCCGTCTCAAATTCTCACTCTCCGCAATGTTTCGATGCGACCATCTATAGCGTCGCAGACTGGTTTCTACCCGATCTCAGGCCAAACTCTCAGTTGTCTCCGAGACTCTCGCCTCGCGGGTTAACGGACTGTTCGGAGCGCTCGGTCGTGACGAACAGTAGAATATTCGAAGCAAGCGAAAAATGGTATCCGCGTAATCCTTAAAATAATTATCATCTAAGTTGCTTTCCGATATCGGCGATTGACCTCGGTCCAATCGATGTGTTGCATGAACTTCTCGATATAGTCGGCCTTCTTATTCTGGTAGTCGATGTAGAAGGCGTGCTCGTAGACGTCGATCACAACCAAGGGCATGGCTAACCAAAGCGGTCCCATCGCATGCTCATCGCTCACGATATTGTAAAGCCTGTCATTGACTGGGTGTTGTACGAGGATTGCCCAGCCAGCAGCAGCCTTGGCACTCGCGATGAAGTCCGCACTCCACTTTTCCAACGAGCCAAACCGTTTAGCGATCGCGTTGCGCACATCCTCAGCCGGATCGACGGCTTTGAGGGCTAGCCCATCGAAATACATCTCGTGCAGAATGACGCTGTTCCCACGGCTAGACTTCTGACGCTGCATCGTTTCAAAAGCTAACGGATCGATAGCCGTGCCCTTCTGGAAATTGTCTTCGAACTTGGCATCGATGGCTACAAATGTTTTCAATGCACCGCCGTAATGGGCTGTATGGTGAGGGGCAATCTGCTCGGCACTTAGGAAACCGGGAATTTCCTTGTGTTTGAGTGGTTTAAGTTTGCCGGTCGCCAGTCCACTCTGGGCGAAATC
Organism: Pirellulales bacterium; assembly: GCA_041736895.1. GTDB lineage: Bacteria > Planctomycetota > Planctomycetia > Pirellulales > JALHPA01 > JANRLT01. The sequence goes on along the minus strand of JBGSSS010000040.1, from coordinate 11,324 downwards.
GAGGCCGTCGGCCTCCTTCGCTTGCAAAAGTCCTGGCACCAGCAGCGATCCGGCAGCGGCACCTGAGGAAGCGAAGAAAAAATTACGGCGAGATAATGCACTCATCGAAACACCTTCATGAAGAGTTGTTGGGCAGCAAAAAACACGCATCCAAATCCGTTGTTCTTAAGTCACTGAATCGTTCACACTAGGCTTCCGATTTTAAGAGCCGTGCATAGAGGGCGTCGTAGATCATGTTGCCACGCTCTCGGGACTATTAGGGCGGATGCCCTACAGATTAATTCCAGGCCATGAGCCGCGAGTTCAATCTTTGATTTTCGAACCTTGCTAGCATCATCGACGATGCGAGCAATGCGATTCAGCACCGGATCGTCAAGTTTGTATTCACGGACAAAAGCGTGGAAAGAACAACGTCCTCGATGACACTAACATGCTGTTTAAACGCATGGCTACCTCGACAGTCAATCATTTTGGTTTAGTACCGCAAGACGTGACAGGTTTTGAATCAGCGGCTCTCCATCGGCATGACTTTTAAAACTCGCGGCTCCCAATCCTGATTGAGCTTCATCTGCGACACGACATATCCAGCGGCTTCGGCGGCTTTTGCTTGGGTGATCTGCGCTGCGACTTGTTCTGGTGTTACGTCCCAGCCTTGAAGAACGGCGACAATCCGTTGCGCCGGCACCCCGGTGGCCTTGAAGCGCGCTGGCATTGTGGAAAAGGATTCGAGCGCCTCCTTAATCCAACCCGCCTCCGTCCCGTAACGAGGTAGGTCGCGTTGAAACTCGCGATACGGCAGCAGCGCAGCGATAGTGTCTGACTCCGCAGCCACCGGCATCAACTGCGCCGTCCACTCGCGCCAGCAGACGCCCTTGAAACAATTGACCCCGGCACAGAGTTTCTCTTTGTCATGCTCCTCACATTCGGTGACCCAGACGGGAATGATTTGTGCTTCAGGCGACAACTTTTTTACTTCATTCACAAACTTGGCCGCGGCATCGATGGGTAGTCGTGTCGCCGTCGCTTTCTCAATCGGGCCATAATCGGTTGCCCAGCGACAGAGGTGATGGCCGCAGCCGCATGACGAAGGCGGGCCTTGGAGGTCGTTCAGAAAGACTCCGCGCGGCGTTGGCTTGTCGGCGAGCAACTTTTTCACGCGCTCCAAGTGAACCGGGAAAGTTTCCCGATAGAGAACCGGCACCCACGGATAATTCTTTACCACCTCGCCTGCCTTGGTCTGCGGAAACTTGGGGAATAAGCGTCGCCATTCCGCATGATGTACTTCGAGACTCGCCATCCATTCAGGATGCGCGTCCGCGAGTTCCGCATTGCGGCCAATCTCGATCCAGTAGTACAAATCGAATCCCGCCGCCCCGATCGCACGCGCGGCCTCTCGCTCTTTAGCGGCGTTCGCGCCATCCAGGGCCAGCACAATGGCGTTGTAGTCCTCTGCCTTGAGCGAGCGCAAGCGATCGGTGTCGACTTGTTCCACCGAAATCATCGCGCCTTTGAGCCTTGTCTCAGCTGCACCGACTTTCGCGGGGGCATAGATCGTCGTCTCCGGGTATTCCGCGGCCCAGGCGAACCATTTGACTTGCGTGCTCTCCAGCCAGGTCAGCGTCCACCCTTTCAACTCGCCCTCAACGGCGCGGCCCGCGATGTCCCAGCGCGAGCCAGTCTCCTGATCAGTGAACGAGCCGCCGGCAGACTTCTCCGCAGGTTGCAAAGTCAGCTTCCGCGTTGGAGCAACAAGGGTGCCCACTGGGAGCGGGATGCCTGGGTCGGGCTGGGAGACTCCGGTCTTGTCCGGCCGCGGCGCGAGGAACTTCCGCGGCTGGTGCGCCACCGGTTTGTAGGCCGCTGCCGTTTTTGTCGTTGGCTCCCAAAGCACAACCAGCGGCTCTCCATCCACTTCATCCACGACGAATCCAGCTTTGGCAAGCTGAGCCAGCGGGTAAGCTTTCGCTACCTTCCCGGTCCAAACGCCAAGCACCAACTCGTCAGCGGGCAGTCGTTTGTCCGCCGGACCGCGACTCTTCTGAGAGTCCTCGTTGATTTCCTTGGGCAGCTCGATTGGCTGGTATTTTTCGAACATGTTGTAAGCCACGCCATCGGGATAGTGCTTGAGCCAGAAACCCCAGTCACTCACCAACGTCGGGACCGGTTTCAAGCGGGCTCCCTTCTGGGGGCCGTCGAAAGCAATTCCGGTCAGGCAAGAGTAGAGTGTGCCATCCTTGTGCTGCATGGTCATGACGCCGTTGCGCCAGCCGTGGAAGCTGAAATCGTAGGAAGGGGCAAACCCCCGCGCGAAACCCGCGTCGGGGTCGTAAACGAAGACACCGTAACTGTCGCTGATCACCCGATAAGAATTCAGGAAGAAGCGGTTTGGAATGGCTCCCCCATCGGAATAACCGCGAATCCACGCCAGGATGCGGTCATCATCGCGGAGCTCCCCGGATCGTTTTTTGGCCTCATCAACACAGTGCGAGCAGGTGGGGTTGACGAGCGTCTGGAACGCGCCGGGCTTGCCGAACTTCAGCAGCGGCTCATAGTCGTCATTCGTTTTGGGGTCGACATGTGTCTTAGTTACGCCGTGCGGGGGGATGACTACAGGTTCGATGGGTGGCTCGGCCGCCGCCGACCCAGCCACGCTGAGGACCAAGATGAGTAACAGGAGGCGTCGCATTCGTGATTCTCCAAACAGACGAAGGGAACTTCTGAAAGCTGTCGCTCGGTGCAAGTTACTCGGAGCGGGAAGCTTGATTATGCGGAAGCAATCAGTTGGGCACAACTTGTTTTGCAAGTCGAGCAACTCTGAGTTCCCCCCCAGCTCCCCGTGGGTAAAGAATGGTTAACGAAGCCCGAGGGCCGCGAAAAAACCTCGCGTAGAACGGGGCCACGAGAACTATCCTGTGAATTCACTTTTGATTTCTTGGATCATCGGCTGGATTGACATACTGAATCGTCCAAGGTCCCATCCCATGAAATTGCGCAATGGTTTCACCTTTGGTCCAAACAAAGTGCTGCATCCCAGGTTCCCAAAAGCCGTAGCAACCGGCGGGCATGGCAGCGGTCGTTTCTTTGTCGAACTTCGCACCCATTCCGATATTGAATGTTCCAGATATTACCGATACTCGTTCCATTTTGGGATGAGTGTGCGGTGGAATTTGATAGCCGTCAGGGACTTTGACACGAAAAACAAACGGACCTTCTTTACTTGGATCACCCTCTAGGATGGCGATCTGTGCGCCCTTCGGTAGTGAAGCAGGTCCATCTTTCCAAGACATTTTGTCAGGAATGTTGAGAGTAATCCCTTTGCCATGTTCTTCAGCAGACAAGCAAGGCATGACACTCACGATAATGAATGTGATAAAGATGCCTAAACGCATGGCAACCTCCCTATAGATGTATGAAACGTGAAAGTCGCAACGATTACTATTATGGCCTGTTCATCACAAAGAAAAACCCCACATTTTTTTGTGTCCGATTTGGAACCTGGTTAGACAATTGCCGCTCCCCAAGTGAGCAGAAGCTATGCTATGAACCAAGCGCCTCCTTGTACCATGCACCGGTTCATCGCTCGATGCTTCCCGCCACATGTGGGAGCGGAATTGTTGGGTCACAGCACGTTGGTTGCCCAAAAACATTATTGGCAGGTCACCGATTCGGACTTCGAACGGGCGAGTGGTCCAACGTGTACATCGGCGAGTACACCTAATGCAACGCACTACGCAGAATCTGACGCACTCGTCGTAAACGCCAAAAATGATGCAGTTGTTGTGGCCATAGCCACTGACCCTGAAGTTGCTGAGATCGCCGCAACGTGGGCCAACCTATCTCCCACGGCACGCCAGTGCATGATGGCTCTTGTCCGAAGCAAATGATGCTTGAAAAAATCTTAGTGCCTAACGGCGTCCGTAAATAGTTTGGGAAACTAGTTTACCAGCCAGCTTTGCGGATCGACGGCCCGAATTACCAAAATCGTTGAGTAACCAGATTCTTTCAAACTCTCGTAATCGAAGTATCCGTAGCTCAGCAACATTCCCCGAGCGCTAGAACCACATCCACCGTTGATTGAAAACGGTCGGCCGGATCTTTCGACAGACAGCGGGCAATGATCGCCGCCAAGTCCGCTGGGGCGTCGGGGCAGAAGTCGTTGAGTGGTGGCGGTGGTGTCGACCTGTGTGCCGCGAGCAGTTGTCCGGTTGACTTTGCTTGAAACGGCGGTCGGCCTGTGAGAGCGAAGAACGCTACAGCCCCGAGGCTGTAAATATCACCGCGAGCGTCTACTGCGGATTCCCCGGCCGCCTGTTCCGGGCACATATACGCCGGAGTTCCGAGAATCATCCCCATTTGGGTCAGGCGTTGATCGTTGTCTGCTGACGAATCATGGACCAGTCCGAAATCGAGCAACTTTGCCACGTCCGGTTGTCCGCCGAGCGTGGCGACGATTACGTTTCCGGGTTTTAAATCCCGATGAACCAACCCCACGGCATGAGCTTCAGCCAACGCGCCGCAGAGCTGTCGAAGCAGATTCACGACACGGTTTGTTGGAAGGGGACCTGAAGCCTTGACCAGCTCTTCCAGCGTGGGACCGTCTAGGTATTCCATCACAAAGTAGAAAGAGCCGTCGTCCGCTTGGCCATAGTCGTAAACTCGAACGGTGTTAACGTGGCTCAACGCCGTGACCGCCTGCACTTCTCGGGTAAATCTGGCTACGTTTGAACGATTTGCCGCCAACTCGGGGCGGATAAACTTCACGGCGCAAGGCCGCTTTAGTAGCCCGTGCTCCGCCAGCCAGACTTCGCCCATGCCGCCTTCACCGAGCTTCCGTTTGAGCTGGTACTGCCCCATTCGATCAGCCCGTCGTTCTGCATCAAAGGCTCGCTGTTGAAGTATCGAGGCACGGGTGGCGGCAAAGACCGCGATGGCGGCCGGAAACATCAGCGTCAAAGACGCTTGAACCATCAGCCCCATGACGTCTCCGCGTAGGAGCGGATTCGCCACCGCCGCTGCGGGGATTGCTGCGTTTGCGACGGCGAACAATCCGGCCACGACCATGAGGCTCCGTCGCCGGGTGTTGGGGATCAGCACGCCGTACGTCAGGATCATCATCGCGAACCCCTGCAATGTTGCCAATCCAATGAGTCCAGTAGCAGTCATGGGAGCAGGCAGAACGCTCGCGTCGAGGGATGCCATCGACGCAAATCGGTCGTAACCGTAGAACGCGGCGAGATTGGCGAAGCAGATCAGTTCCCACATTCGAAGTGACCGCAGTGACATGTCCCGTGCTTGCCACAAGACGACAACGCCAATGAGACTCTCAACTAACGGAGCGGCGAACCACCACCACACGCCTTTATCGGGGCGCATTGAGATGCCTTCGGCAACACTTTGTGGAGCGCTCAGACTCAGCACCCACGCCATCACGATATATCCGAGCACGAGCAGATGAACCAAGATCAGGCGAGATCGGAGCAGTTGGCGGAGCTCCTCCTGGAATGCACGGCCTGACGAGAAAGGCGCGCCGGGGAATGAAGCCGATGCGAATGCCGCAGTGATCGCAGGCTCGCTCGGAGCTTCTTGGAGGAAGTTGACGCTGCGGTGATGAGCCCGCAATAGTGCCTCGACGCGTTCGCGGAGTGCCGGGGAATCGCTACATACCTTATCGAGGTAAATATCACGCTCAACTTCGGTCTCGCAGTCCAAAGCGGCTGAGAAGACGGTCATTAGATGTTCGTCGGCATTCTTCATCGGCTTTCTCGTGGTTTCTAAAAGGCGATGAGTGCTGTTCAGTCTTATCGCGTCTACCGGAGGGTGTTTCTTGCCTTAATCATATCAAGAATGAAGGCCGCATCTGGCAGTCACTTCGTGCAGTCACTTCGTTGCGGGTATCAGGGCCATCACCGCCCAGTTCGTCGCCGCCGCGGAGATCCATTGGTCGGTTCCATGAGGGAAGCCGCCCTCGAAATACGGCTGAAACGGGATGGCCCGACTTCGGACGTGCCACGACCCGTCTTCCAGCTGAGTCGAGAGCAGATACTTCACTCCGCGTTGATAGGCGGGATCTGCTGCCGTCACTGTCCCAGACTCGTGCAGCGCCGTTAGCACCTGGCCCGTGGCAAACGCGTCGCTTTCCATTGTCGATAACTGCGACCAACCACCATCGGCTCTCTGCTCGGCGATCAAATCGTTAGCAAATTTCCGCGTCGAATTCACAGGATCCCCCGCCCATGCCAGGCCCAGCATCTGTCCCGCGCGATCCGCGGTTGATTTGGGTTTGGTAGTTCTCAACCAATCCGCCGCACGCCAGATCGATTTCTCGTAGTCCGCTCGCAGGGCTTTCGGCGCGTAGACTTGGAGAGCTCGCATCGATACGGCTGTTACTTCGAACTCACTAGACTCCAACGGTGGACGATTCACAATGAGTCGCCAACGCCCATCGGGCATCTGATCGTTCTTCAAGTATCGGGCCATGGCGTCTGTCGCCAAGTCAGGCGGGTAGTTCTCGGCCGCGAGCCCAACCAAGAGGTAATTTACGGTGTTGGAATCACCCGGAACCCCCATGCCTTGGAGAACCCTTTCCCGCCAACCTTCGAGGTATGCTCCGACATCTCTTCGCTGCATCGCGGCGCTCTTCTCGTTCACGGGGAGGCCGATTTTCCGAGCGGCACCAACTGACATTTCGGTCAATGAGTTGTTGTGACAAGAGACGCAGCCGGATTTTCGCAAAAAGGTGACGTCCGCTTTCTGGAGAAGCGGCAGACTCCGCTCGACTGCGGCGCGTACAGAGGCGGCTGGCTTCGGCTCAATCGATAGGAGTGCCAACTTCTTCCCGGACTTCGCTCCAGATTTTTCAAGGAACTCCACGACCTTGGTGCGCCCCGACCGTCGTGCAAAGTCCAGCACGGTTTGCCCGTCCGTCGTAGTCGCATTTACATCCGCTCCGAGTTGGATCAACGTTTCCAGGGTTTCGAGCGGCATGTCGTCGGAACTGACGGCGAGCATCAGTAGTGAGAGACCGGCGGGATCTTTGGCTGCGACGTCTGCTCCGGCTTCAAAAAACATTTTGATGTTCGCGGGATTGTTCAATGCCGACGGGCTACTGAAGGGGGGGACGAGAAAGCGTCCTGCTCCCTTGAGAGCGTCCCGATCGGCGATCTTCATCGTCAGGCTCACACAACCGGGGTCGTTCGCGTTTATCGCCGCAAGGAGAGGCAACACGCCGCCCATGGCTTTTGCATCGGCGCCCCGGTCAACGAGCAAGCGGTACAACGATTCGTCACCCGCGTCGGCCGCCAGTCGCAGTGGTGTTATCGGTCCTTTGTAGGAGTTAACCATTTGCGACGGATTCGCCTTATGATCGAGTAACAGTCGAACGATCTCGAATGACCCTGGCCGGCCTGCCGCGATGAGCAGTGGCGTTCGGCCGTCATCGGATCGAGCATTCACATCGGCCCCGCTGCGAATCAGTAAACGCGTTTTGTCCAGATCATCCACCGCCCACATGAGAGCCGTCGCTCCGGCCTCGTTGCGGATATTCGGGTCGGCACCAGCTTCCAGCATGAGACGAACCGACTCTGCGTCTCCGTAGAAGGCTGCATACATCAGGGGCGTCGATTCCCCCCCGCCCTTGAGCTTTGCCGAAAGCGGATTTTCTTGCAGCAGTTTGCGAAAGGCGGCTTGGTCACCGCTCCTCAGTGTATCCATCAGCCGCTGGGCCTGCGGGTCAGGGAGTGGGGCCGGTGTTTCGCCGGACGCCTCGTCCGGCCAAACAGCCCCTTGGTCGATCCAGGCTTTGATCACATCAATCTGCGCTTGGTTTAAAGGGGCTTCGGGAGGCATTTGTAAATGGCCGTGGCTCCCTACAAGTCGAAAATAGAGATGACTTGCCTCGCTGTTTCCAGGAGCAATTTGGTTGGCAACTCCTCCTTTGAAGGCATCTCGGCGGCGGTCCAAGCGAAACCCGTTTTTCTGCTGCTTTGGTCCGTGGCAACTCGTGCAGTGTGCCTTGAATATCGGTTGGACGTCTCGCACGAAGTCAACCTTGGCTGGGATTTGGGCGGAGGCCCTGTTAAGCCCAGAGATTACCAGTAAAGTGGCGATGAAACAGAGTTTCCACATATTTCCTCCAAAGGATTGCGTTCGTTGTTGACCAGCTTTCGGTGGTCAGCATCTCGACGGGGCGACTACCGACGTTTACCCTGGTCGCTCTTCACCATCGAGCCAGGTAGTCGGCAACGATGTGCCTAAGAACAGTGCCCCGTTTGGCAGAGAAGCGTGCCAAAGAATTTGGAGAATTATCCAAATTTCAATTTAGGATCGGTCGAGGGCATCGATCAGCCAGGCCCGCGCGAATGCCCATAGCCGGGATGCACTTCTCGTGGAGAGCCCAAGTATTGTTGCTGCTTCGAGCAGGGTAAGTCCGGCGAAGTACCTCAGTTTGACGAGTTCTGCCGCTTGAGAATTCGTATCGGCAAGACTGCTAAGGGCATCATCGAGCTCCAGCAGGTCCTCGTCTGGAGCCGTCGCGGGATCGCTTAGTAAATCAAAATGAACCCGCTCGCGGTCGCCGCCACGCTTCTGACGATTCTTGTCTCTGGCCCTATTGATCAGAATGCGACGCATCGCCTCGGCGGCGGCAGCAAAGAAATGTCCCCGCCCGTTCCAGTCTTTCGCTTGCCCATCGCCAACAATTCGAAGGTATGCCTCGTGAACAAGGGCAGTCGGCTGAAGTGTCTGACCCGGTTTCTCATCTGCCAACCGCGCGGCAGCAAGTTTGCGAAGCTCTTCATAGACAAGCGGGAGCAGGTCTGTAGCACTGCGAGGGTCGAATTTTTCGATAGAGAAACCAAGATTGATTATTTCATCCATCGAACTCGTCTCATTTGCATTGGAGAATCCTAGAATTTCTTTAGTCTATCAAAGTTCAAACAGTATCACTGACACCGACTTCGACTGGGCGAGTGGCCTAGCGAGTTCACCTAGTGAAACACGCGACGCAGAATCCGAGGCACTCGTCGTAAACGCCCAAAATGAGGCAGTTTTTTAGGCCATGGCCGCCAATCCCGACCTCGCTAAAATCGCTGCAACTTGGGCCAACCTGTCGCCAACAGCGCGTCAGTGCATGATGCTACTTATTCGAAATAGTTAATTCTGTGTCGGGATGATAGTTTTCTGATCTCTTAATCTCTTCGTCGAACCCGATCACGCCCTAATGTGAGCTGAATCTACATGATTATTTGATCTTGGTCGCCTCCTTCATCTTTAGCCATTCTAGAAACTCTTTGCCGGCGGTCGTGTTGTGATTCTTGTCGAACTCAGCGACACTCTCGGCGATCTTCCAGGTCAGCTCTGTGACGGTGATTCCGTGCTCTACCCAGAATTGCGCAACCTCTTTCTGTCGATTCAATACAGCGATGTCCAAGACCGACCGGTTGAGTGCCCATTGCAAATCAGCCGGCGGTTTCCGCTCGGGATCTGCACCTCGCTTGAGCAACAATTTGATGGCTTCAAGTTGCCCATAAGCCGAAGCACTGTGCAGCGGCGAATACTCCGCCACACGCAGGTTTGCATTTGCATTGTGATCTAGCAACAGATCAATAATCTTGAGATTCCCCACCTTGGCCGCCTGTTCCAAGCATGTCATCGGGTTCACGCGACCCGGGAACGAAGTGTCGGGATCAGCTCCGTCACTCAAGGCTTTCTTGACGGCGTAGGCGTCCTCAACAAGGATGGCATGCGTCAGCGCCGCGTTGGCCTTATTCAAATGGTCCAATCCCGTACTGATTTTTTCTTGCAACTTCTGGGGAAGTTTTTGCATCACGAATAGCGGTGGATTGCGGCGAATGGATACACGCTCATCTTCGACGCCGACACTTCGGTGACTGACTCTGCCTGATGCGTGGGTCAACAATCTCAGGCGTGCGCCATCAAAGTGCCACACGGTTTCTTTGTTCTCAATCCAAAGAAACCACGGGGTCTCGGTCAATACCGTAGTACGTTCTTCATTGAAGACCGGTGAAGAGTCTCCTTTGACAGAATAGTCAAATGTGCCGTCGTCATTCTTCGATACTTTCACGTTAAAACCATCGGCCGACCATTCACCAGCGCTATTCACCAAAAGAATTCCCTCCTTCCCCGCTTGCACTTGTGGCTTGGCTGCCGCTTGAATTTTTACCACTGCCTGGGCTAATTCTTGGCTTGCTGCCTGACCAGCGTTTGTTGGCTTGTCAGCGATGACTTGGCCGGTCACTGCTGAGGCAGCGGCAGATTTGCCAGCTTGCGGCCCAGTGGCATCGTGTGTAGCGGTGAGGTTACTTTTGTCTTGAGCGCCATCTTGCTGTACTTGCGCAACAGGCAAGATTCCCAAGGCGAACAGGAAACCCACGATAGCTGCAAACATGACGAGCGCTCCTAGAATGGTCTGCGGAATTGATAAGGTGAGTTTTTGCTGAGATCGTCGCAGAAACTCGGGCAAGCGTGTCACGGTAGGCTGTTGAACATGGCTTAAACAAGTTTCCAATAGATTGTGAACTGCTTTAGCCGAATGAATGCGATCCACTTTCTGCTTGGCCATCAGCTTTCTAATCAGATCGCAGAGCCATTCTGGAATCTCTGGATTGATTTCTCGAATCGGCGTGGGCGTCTGGTCGCTGATCCTACGCATCACGGCATAAGATGAATCCGCTCGGAATGGCGGTCTCCCGGTGCAGAGGGCGTAAAGCACGCTGCCAAGACTAAACAGATCGCTTAGTTGATCGACCGACTCGCCGCGTGCTTGTTCTGGCGACATGTAGCGGGGTGTGCCGGCAATCGTTCCATCGCGTGTAACGGAAGCATCGTCAACAGCCCTAGCTAACCCAAAGTCGGTGAGGGTGACACGCTCGACCCCTTCATCGAGCAGGATATTTTCCGGCTTGATATCGCGATGGACCAATCCTTGTTCATGCGCCGCTGCTAGTCCAGCCGCGATCTGCGACCCGATGCGCAGAATTTCGATGGTCGGCAAAGGACCTTCTCGCTCCAGCCGTTTCTGCAGCGAGCCGCCGCGGATGTAGGCCATCACCAAATACGGAATCGTACTATCACTGTTGACACAATAAATCGGAATGACGTTGGGATGCAACACGGCTGCCGCCGCTTTGGCTTCGCGGGCAAAGCGTTTGCGCGCGGTGCCGTTGTTTGCCAAGTGCGGGGCCATGACTTTGATCGCTACCACACGATCTAGTGTTGGATCAAACGCCTTGAGGACCACGCCCATGCCGCCAACGCCAATCACGCCGGAAATCTCATAACCACCCAACCGCCCCAAGCGATGCGGA
>JBGSSS010000029.1:0-22518 GCA_041736895.1 Pirellulales bacterium | reverse complement strand
GCGTGATTGTTGGCGACGGAGTAGGCGTGAAAGTGTTTCTTGAGCGTCGGAATCACGCGCGGATGCATGCGAAAGTTGTAGGGCTTGCGCACCTCTTTGCCTCCCTCGGCGACGACGCACTCGAGATTGCCGATCGCCAGGTCGGCCTCTTTTAAGTGCTTCGCGAACGGCTCGAACGGATCGACGCCCTTCTCGATCAGTTTCCCCGTTTCTTCATCGTCCGCGAACATGATGTCGCCGACGAGGATCAACTTGACGGGCCGTTCTTTCGGTTCCTCGGCGTTAGAACAGCTTGAGTTTGCAAGAGCGAGAGCGATGAACGCGAGAATTAACAGACAACGATGCGCGAGGTGCTGAAACATAGGCCCGTTTGGTCGCAAGAGGTTGTTCATGTGTAAGGAAGCGTGGAATTTCATGCCACTTTAACTGCCCGGCGGCAAGCTGTCACTCCTCTATAGAACTATCAGGTCATCCCATTCGTCAGGCAGCCAAGAGAGATAGTTCTGAAGCTTTGCACGCGCCTCTGCTAATGGCATTGCTAATTCAATAGGCAGTCTATTGTTTTCGTGGGCCCAGTCATTCCGCAGTTCTCTAACAAGATGCGCCGCTTTTCGTATGGAGGCTGAAATTCCTTGACCACGCCGGCCTCCTGTGGAGTCGATAAGCACAGCTGCATCATTTTTACGAGTAGGGTCTTTATGTCTCGCTCGATCATAGGATTTTAAGGTTGCTTCGAAGACGGCAAATAATCGGACGATATAAGTTCCTTCAATGTTGATCGTAGCATTGTTGACATGCGCTCTGGAGACATCACTACCAAGGATGTTGGGCACCTCATCCAATTGATGTTTCAGTCGGAGAACCGCAAGCTTGGCAGCTTTGAATTCTCCTTCAATGGCCTTAATTCTTTCGTGCCAATCAAAACGACGGTTCTGCATTGTTGGAAATGGCTTCTAAGACTTTAAGGACAGATTCCTCGCTCAATGGAATTTCCTTAGCTTCAATCACGGAATGTGTTTCCCATGGGTCGGCCGGGAATGCATAATGAATCACCCAATCGTTGTTCTGAAAATACAAACTAGCCATGTCGTCGTAAGTTGGCATTAGATACAAATCTACCAGTCCCTCGCTACCCGGAACATCGTTGGCAACAGGATCTAAAAGCAATCGCGTAGCACCTTTTTGCAGATAGAGTGCAGGAATCTCGTGAGGCTGTAGATTGTCATCACGGAATTTTTTGGGATAGGTCTTTGTAATCCACTCATGCGGTTCAGCCCAAGACTTGATTCGTTCCTCAAGTCGGATGACTCGTGATTTGAATTGTTCTAAATCGTTGTTCATAGAATGCGGCACCTTTCAATCACAACATTGCCAGAGCAGATTATTCTACGCACATGGCAGAAATAATTCCATCAATAAATTTCCTCTGCCATTTTGAGTACCACTTTGCCCTTGGCACGTCCTTGTTCCAAGTATGCAAGCGCCTCTTTCGCTTCGGCAAACGGAAACTCGCGATCGATGACGGGAACGAGTTTCCCCTGCTGTGCTCGCTCCGCAAGCCATTGCAAATCGATGGTATTAGAGTGCATGAAGTAATAGCGATACCGGACGCCGTGCCAGCGCGCACGAACGCGCAGCGGCAAGCTGATTGCGCCAAACAACTGCCGCAGCCAAAACCCGCCGTGCAGATCTACGGTCGCCGTTTCCGGCTCCGGCGTGGCGGCGATCGAGACGAGCATCGACCCGCGTTTGAGTGTCCGAAACATCATGCCCGTCGTCGACCCGCCGACGAGATCGAACCCCGCGTCAAAGTCCCGCAGCTTCGCCAACGCCGCGGCATCGTGGTAATCAACGACGTGGTCCGCGCCGAGCCGCTCGACCAGGTCGCGGCCGCGAGACGAAGCCGTAGTCGTGACCTCCGCCCCGAGGAGTTTCGCGATCTGAATTGCAAAAACCCCGACGCCGCCAGCGCCGCCGCTGATCAGGATTCGCTGACCCGATTGAATGTGCAGCATATCGCGCAGGGCTTGCAGCGCGGTCTGCGCCGCCAGGGGAATTCCCGCGGCCTGGCAATCGCTGAGATTCTCCGGCGTGGCGGCCACGCGATCGCTCGGCACGACGGCGAATTCGGCAAACGTCCCCAAATGCTCGATGCCCGTGCAGCCGTAGACGCGCTGCCCGACGTGCCACTTCGATTCCGCACCCAACTTCGATTCGACAACGCCGCAGAAATCTTTGCCGAGGGTGATGGGCAGTTTCAGCGAGACGATTGGCCGCAAGTAGCCTTTGCGAATTTTGTAATCGACCGGATTCAACGCAGCAGCGGTGATTCGCACGAGGATCTGACCCGCGGCTGGTGTCGGCGTGGGAATCTCGCGGAATTCGGTCTTTTTCGGTCCGCCGTAACCGGTGAGTTGCAGGGCTTTCATGCGCTCGATCACCGTCATGCGAATGAGTTTACGGTCAACAATATCGATTTAGTGCTAGCAAGCACTGATTTGTACAAATTATACCGAACCAACTCACTGTTTGCTGAATTTGCTTGCCTTTTAGCAATGTCTCGAAGTAACAACCGCTCTTGTCGCTGCTCTCGGCTGGCGTTATTGTTCCGGCCCGCGGCGAGCAATTTGTGACTCGCCCCACCAACAAATTTTCACTGAGGACCGACGCATGCGCGCTTGGATCACTCGATCATGGCTCTTGGCCTTGGGCCTGACTTGCATTTCCGCCTCTCCCGCCTGGGCACAGGCCGTCGTGCCGGGCACGGGCAACAGAATTCTCAACGCCGGCGATGACTTCGAAGATCCAAAGTGGGTCTATCATCCGAACAATCCCAAGAGCAGCGAAGAAGACGATGAAAAGCCGCGCTACCCGATGGGTTTCAGCGCGAACAATCGCTGGTTCGAGGGCGTGAAACGCGGCCATCCCGATACAGTCAAGCGCGTTGAGACGCCAGCGGGTGGACTCGAAGGGAGCAAGGGCTCGCTCTTCATGCAGACGATCAACTCGGGCATCCCCGGCCGCCGCACCAACAAGCAAATGCAGGACGACTTCGTCGCCAACACGGTCAATCGCGTTGGCGGCTTGATCAGCGTCTCGCGCAAACCGAATGTCGTTTGCCGCGTTTACTTCCCGCCGTTCGAAGAATGGGAAAATCGGACCGGGAATAGCTTTGGCTTTCGCATCGCCTGCCGCGGCAAGCCGACTCGCGAGACCGAATCGGAATACAAAAACGGCGACGGGACCGAAACGTATTGGCCGGGCTTCTTCGTCTGGTTCAACAGCGAAAACCCCCAACGCAAGATCGCCGACTCGGCCAACTTCATCATCCGCGGCGGCCCGATGGGGCATGATCTCCGCGGCCCGGCGATCACGCCGGGCTGGTGGACGCTGGGGATTTCGTGCTCGCCGGATGGCATGATCCACTATTACGCGCACGCTGGCCTGGAAGATCTCACCGAAAAGGATCGCATCCAGTCGCAGTATCCGTACGGCTATCGCTGCACGCACTTTGAAACGTTCTTTTTCAATGTGCTCAGCTACGACAACGGCTCGACCAAGTCGACCGCGTGGATCGTCGATGATCCGATGGTCTATTACGATGCGCCCAAGAACATCAAGGGCCAGCCGGTTCAGCCGGCTGGACCAGCCGCACGCGTGACCCGCGCTCCAACAACCGGCACGCAAAAGAAAAAGAACGAAGCCGGCAATCGCTAACGGCGAACAGTTTTTTTGTAGCCCGTAGCGTTAGCGAGGGCGACAAAAAACACCGAAATGAAAAAGCCCCGCGTCAAATGACGCGGGGCTTTTTTATTTGGCATGCCAAGCTTTCTCGCCTGACGCAGTTGATGCATTGAACGAAGCAGATATCGCGCGAGCATGAATTCTCCGCATTTCCCTCAGAGAGATTCTATGCGTAGCGACCGCAATGTCAGGCTGAAAGCCTAACCTACGAGATCTCATACTTCACTGGCGTGAGCTGCGCCCCATCGATCTGCAACGCAAACGGCTTGGCCGGTTCGGACTTCGCGCTCGGATTATTCTTCGCTTCGAGCTGCGCGGCTTGTTGCTGCAACGTCGTGAAGAGCGACGCGAGCTGCGGATCTTGCTGGACCGCGGCTTGAACTTCTTCGAGCTGCGGATGCTTGCCGCTCACGCAGAGTTGGTTCAAGATATTCAACTGTACTTGCAGCGGCTGGCCGTTGGTGTCGATGCCGAGCTGCGCCAGCAATTGCTCCATCCGCTCGCGAAAGTCGTGCAGGTTTTTCTGATACGACGCGAGTAGTTCGTCCGGCTCGGCCGCAGTGGGAGTCGTATCCTGCGCTGCTTGCGCTTTCGCTAGCAGCGCCGCGAAGTCGGAATCCGAGCCAGCGTTTTTCTCCGACTTGTTCGTCGAAAGAATATTCGCCAAACCGGAGATCGCGTCGATTCCTGCCATGATAGAACCCAGCATCTTGGACAATTTCTAAAAAGCTTGAGTCCCAGGAAGAGTCTTCTTCAGGGAAATCGGCCGAATGCCGGTCCGATCTTGAGGATTAGGCAGACTTTTCTGATTATTCTGATCAGGCAAAGCCATGCGGCCCTCGTTGTTTGGTCAGCGTTGGAATAGATTGAATTGTCTGTTTTCTGTCGTATTTAGGCCTGAACACCAACAAGCATGGGTGGCCGGGTCTGACCAACGGGAAGACCCGGAACGCTCGACGCCGCTCATTCGATGCCTATTATGCTTGTGTCGCGGTCTTGAGGATTCCGCAGCTTTAACGTCGTCACTTCCGGGTGCTCACGTTGTTCGTCCCCGGCCACCCAGGTTTTTGTTTGGTTTCAAATTTTGTCTGAGACTTCCCTAAATCCACTGATTCACCATCCCCCGGCTCAGCCGATCCGGCTGCCGCTGCTCATCACGGGCATCTCGGGCGTAGCGGGGTTCAATGCGTTGCCGTACTTTCGCGCGCGTTATGGTTCGGCCGTGCATGCAATACGCCAGGCCGACAACTGGCAGCTCAATGGCCCGGGCGTCGTGGTCTGCAATGCCGAAGATCGCGACACGCTGGAGCGGCTCTTTGATCAGTACCAGTTTCGCTCGGTCCTCGACACGGCGGGCAATTGCGCGCTGAAGAGCTGCGAACTCGATCCGGCGATGGCATGGCGGATCAATGTCGAAGGGGTCGAGAATCTGCTCGCCGTGATGCGCGGCCGCGATTGTCGGTTTGTGCATCTCTCGATTGATTTGGTTTATGGCGGCGCGAGCGGCATCGGCGGGCATGTCGAAACGGACGTCCCTGACCCGGTGACGCAATACGGCGCGAGCATGGTCGCGGGCGAACAATTGATCGCGGAGCAAATGCCCTCGGCGACAACGCTGCGGATCTCGCTTCCGATGGGGATCAGCTTCAACGGTCATGCCGGCGCGATCGACTGGATTCAGTCGCGCTTTAAGAAAGGCAAACCGGCGACGCTCTACTACGATGAATTACGCACGCCAACGTTCACCGATTGCCTGAACGAACTGTGCGAGACGGTCCTCGCGCGCGATCTGCCGGGTCTCTATCACGCCGGCGGTGGACGCAGGCTGAGCCTGTATCAAATTGCGCAGATCGTGAACCGCGTTGGCGGCTACGATCCGGCGTTGTTGCATGGCTGCCCGCGAATTGACGCCGGTCCGATGCCGCCGCGAGCGGGCGACGTGACGATGGACTCAAGCAAACTTGCTCGGGCACTCGGTTACGAGCCATTCGATCCGTGGCCGCTCGAAGATCATTGGGCGCCAACGCATCGCGAATGGCACTATGAGCGTCCCGCGGGCGAATGCGGCAGCGCGGAGTTGATCGAGCGTGTGCTTTATCGCAATCAACGCCGCATGGCGCATTATCCGCCGGCGAGTTTCTATCGCCGCGAACGCATGTTGCAGAAAATGTAGCCAAACTCGTAAGTGTTTGGACTGAACGCGGTGAAGTCTCACGACTTCAGCTACATTTTGCCCGCAACCGTCGTTCCCACAAGCAGAGCGCCGCGATCGTTTTCGCGTCTTGAATCTCGCCGCGGTCGAGCATCTCGAGCGTTTCGTTCCAAGTGAGAATTTCCGGCTCGAGCAGTTCGCCCGCCTCGAGAGCCATCGTGCCAGGCCGCAGTCCCTGCGCGACGTAGAGGAACATCCGCTCGTTCAAGATGCCCGGCGACATCCAGAATTCGCCGAGCGGTTCGAAGCGTTCGGCGCGGTAGCCCGTTTCTTCTTCGAGTTCCCGCGCCGCGGTGAGCTGCGGTTCTTCGTTCGGCTCGCGCGTCCCGGCCGGCAGTTCCCACAGCGTCCGCCCAATGGCGATCCGATAGTTTCGTAGCAAAACAATCCGCTGGTCCGCAAACCACGGCAGAATCACGACGGCGCCGTTGTGCTGAATCGTTTCGCGTGCATGAGTCTGCCCATTGGCGAG
The DNA here is from genome assembly GCA_041736895.1 of Pirellulales bacterium. GTDB lineage: Bacteria > Planctomycetota > Planctomycetia > Pirellulales > JALHPA01 > JANRLT01. The sequence continues at coordinate 16,090 of JBGSSS010000029.1, read as the reverse complement.
GCGAATCTCCTGCCGCACGACGGAAAACCGCGAAGTCGTGAGCAATGTTTCGCTAGAAAGATGTTCCGGTTCGGCGGGCATATTCGTTTGAGTGAAGAAGATGGTCGCTTCGATGAATGCACGAGTAGTATAATTGCTTCACGAAATTCCGATGCACGAATTTTTATCACCAAAGCCAAGGAGTTTATCTCCTTGGAGTTTTCCGTTATTTAAAACCCATGGCCCGCCACGAAGCCGAACGCGAAGATTTGCTCGCCGACGCTCGGGCTCTCGTTGATCGCGCGGAATATCAGGTTCCCGGCTGGGACCAGCTGCTGGTGGGCGGGTTTCGTGCCAATGGGGCGATGAGTCTTTTCTTCGGCGAAGACCCGGCGTTGCACTGGAATTCGCAGGGCGAATTGCGGCGTGCCTATGCTGGCGGGTTGCTCTACAAGGCGGAGCAAGGCCGGCTCGTGGCACTCGAACGCGAACGAACCGAGCGGGAAACTGCGCTCATACGGCATGAGCTGACCGACGAGGAGCAGCGGCAGTTCGTCGAAGAACAGAAAGCGCGGTTGCTCACGCTGCGCGCCGAGTTCGACGCGGGCAAGGTTCAACTCCTCCGCGAAGAACGCGTCAGCGGCGGCGATCTGGCCGAGCGCATCCGCGCGATGCTGCATCTCGTCGCGGATCAACTGCCAATCGCGATGAATGCGCGGGTGATGTGACATATGATTCGCTGACTGCACTCTAAGCCCAGGGGCTCCGTCCCCTGGAGAGTTGACGCTCCAGGGGACGGCGCCCCTGGGCTTAGGAGAATCTCTCTACGCAACTTTCGTCAGGAGAACTTGAACTACACGACTTCAAATTTTCCAACGCTTGAATCCACGATCGTTCCCGGCTTCGCCAATACCCGCCGCACGAAGCCGAGCGCTTGCGGCTTGTTCGTCTCGCTCGGCGCGAGTTTCGTGAACGACGTCACTTTGCCGACGACTTTTCCCTCGGCGTTCAACTCAAGTGGCAGCGAGAATTCGCCCACGAGCGATTCAACTGGCCGCAACCCGACAAAGAGTTTTGTGACCTGCCCCAGCGCATCGAGCCGCGCGATGGTTTCTTGGCCAAGGTAGCAACCTTTGGTGAAACTGATTGCCAGTTTGTCGCGGGCGAGTTCTTGCGGCAAGTTCTCGTCCGTGATGTCCTGTCCGAATAGCGGCAGCCGCGCGGCGATTCGCGCGGCGTTCCACTCGGCGTCGTTCGCTCGCACCGCTCCCGCAGCGACGAGAGAATCTTCGACCAACGGCTTCACGCGGGCTTCGCAACTCAACAGCCACGTCGGTTCCGCAAGCCACGAAACTCGCGCGGCGAGGACTGACGAACCGGCGATCGTGAGCGAACAAATCCGGTGCAATTCCGTGGGCAAATCGCCGTGCTTTGCCAGTGCTTGCGGCGCTGTTTCGCCCGCCAAACACCAGAACGCTGTGGAATTGGTGCGGTCTTCGAGCTCGACCTTTTCGCGGATGATGTAACGGTCCCAATGCGCCACGAGCGCCCCGCCCTGCCCTGGCACCGTGTCGAAGAGCAGTTCATTTTCCAATGCCCAAAACCACCCGTGTCCAATGGCGTGGCCTTTGACGTTGGTGATAAACGCTTCGCACCCTTCGCCCGGGCTGAGCTTGCGCACGTTGTTCGTGCAGAAGTTGTTGATGAAGTTCTGCCGGTCCGCGCCGGTGATCGCGATGCAGGTCCAGTTTGGAAGCGGATAGAGTTTTATGTCACTCATTGATGTGATTTCTAAGTGTCAGAGCAAGCCGTTTAGCGGCGACTCGCAGAGGAGCGTTTTTTGTGTGTTGCGGATTGTTTACCCCACACGCACAATCACGCGATCCGCGTTGTGCAACAAGCACGCCGTATCACTTTGCTCCAGCAGCCGCGTCACTTCTTCGCCATGTTTCAGCGGCGTCCAGCCGAGATCTTCGACGGCTGTCGAATCAAGATTGCTCAGCAAATAGAGCCGTGCGTGATCGCGCGCTGCGGACAGCGACAGCGCCGTGTTCCAGCCTGGGTAGTTCGCCCGTTTCATCTCTTCGAGGATGTCGTCTTGCAAACCGGACGCAGCCCATTGTTGCAGCGCCGGCGGCAGTTCCGTGACGAGTTCCGCGCACAGCAGCAGCGAACCGTCGGGCTTCACCAGCGGCAACAACCGCGCGGTGATGCGGGCTGCCTCTTCCCACGCGAGTGGTTGCGGGCTGGCGACCGCGGCGATGAGCGTTTCGACGGGCTTCGGCAGGGCGACTTGCCAGACCGCCTCTTGCTTGCGCGCGGCTTCGCGGCGTATCGCTGCGGTCGAGCCGGCAAAGAGCTGCAAGATTTCGTCCTTGCCGCCGGCAACGACTTGAATGCCGAACAACACGCCGAGCAGCCACTCCGGCGACTCGGCTGGCAATTGGACCGGCTCCTGCGTGCGCGAACCGCTGCGGCGCGAACCAGCGCGTTTGCTGCTCGGAACCTCGGCGGTCTGCTGGTGGAAGCGTTGCTGAGCCTTGTCATCGGCAAAGATCGGATACAACCCATGGCCTGTGCCATCGGTCGTTGTGTCGGCCAAGTCCGCGGCGAGGATCGGGATAATCAGGTCGGCTTCGATCAACCGGCGATGAAACAGAATCGGCTCGCCCGCTTCGTCCGCCGCCAAGTAACCCAGCTCTTCGCGCTGCTGGGGATGATGCGTGACAACGGTGATTTGGTCGCGGATCGACGCGGGGCATTCGCTCGTCAGGGCCGCACCGCTTTTTTCATCGTTCACGGTTTGCAGCACCCAGAGATGCTCCGGGCTGACATCGTATGCGAGCAAATATTCAACCACGGCCGCGACGAGCGTGGCCGCACGTGGAACCCCGGGTCCGACGGCGATCACGATCTGGTCGCCGGGGACAACGGCTTGGTGAAGTGCGGGAAAATCGCGCGGAGCGGCGAGCAAAACTTGCAACGTTTTGCGCGCATCGACGACCGGCGCATCGGCAAACAGGCCAAGTTCCACCCAAGCGACCGCTGCGGGCACATGAAATTCCAGCCGTTGTGCTCGTCCGTAAGTTAACGCTGCTAGCATAAGCAAGATAGGCAAAAGTCCGTGATTTCTGGCATTTCATCATATCCGTCGGGTGCTTGGGGAACTAGGAGGCGGTTGAAGCAGATCCCAGGGGGTGAACCCCTGGGCTTTGAGTGGCGTTACAGAGCTTGCTAGCAAGGATGCGTTTTCACTTGCGCAGAACCGAGCTTTACCGAAATTGCCAAGTCTCGGATAATTCGGCGCAGCGCAGTAGAACTTGCTGCGCCGTTTTGATTTACTGCGCTGCGTTGCACAAGACTCTTTCGAACTCCGCACGATGACCATGCCACTGGCATGAGGGATGACGTTGTATGAACTCTGGGATGAAGCCATTGATTTACGAAATGATACCGCGCTGGATTCTTTGCTGTGCGGCGGTTTGGGGAGTGCTCGCTTGTTCCGGATGCGAGAAAGCTCCAAATCCGCCAGTCGCTCCGGCACCGCCTCAGGCAATTACCGCAAAGCCAGTCGAGACAGGGAAACCTCTCGATCTTCCGCCGCAAGACAAGCGCACCTCGAGCAACATGCCCGTGACGCCAGTGGCTGATCCTGGCAAGTCAACCGCGGATACTACGCCACCCGCTCCAACTGTTGATGCCACGCCGCGGCAATTGTTGGAGCGCATGGTCAAAGCCTATGCCGGAGCCAAAGGGTACCAGGATTACGGGTTTGTCGTGCAGCGGTATGTCATCAACGGTCAACCTTACGAGCAGCGTCAACCGTTGGAGATCGCCTACGAAAAGCCGGGCAAGCTGCGGCTCGATTGCTACAACGTCAAGCTCGTGAATGACGGAAAACTCGTGCACGGGAAAATCCGTGACAAGGACGGCATCCTTGAACTTGCGTCGCCGGCGGCGCTCACGCAAGAGAACGTCGTGATCGATGAAACGATGCAAATGGAACTGAGCCGTGGGTTTGGCAGCAATCCGCTGCAATTGCTGTTGCTCTTCGCGAACGACCCGCTGTCGGTAGTGCTCGCGGATTATCCGGCGTCTTTCCTGCCCGATCTGAAGCATCAGGGTTTTGATTGCCGGCGTGTGAAAATCACGACGCCTGCGGGCGATCTGGTCTTGTGGATCGATGCCCGCGAGTTGGTGGTCCGGCGTTTGGATTACCCGCTCGACGAGTTGAAAAAAGCACTCGCCAAGCAGGGCGAGATCAAGCAGCTTGAACAGTACGCGGACTTTGTCGGGGCCGAGTTGAATCCCAAGTTTCCCCCCGAGACGTTCCAGTTCGAGGTGCCCGAAGGGGCCTTGCTGGTGAAGCGTTTCCTGCCGATGCCAGCGCCACTGCGGCCGACGATTCTCTTGGGCAAGCTCTCGCCGGAATTCGAATTCCAATCGGCGAAGGGCGAGAAAATCACGCCGGATTCGCTGCAGGGCAAGGTCGCGCTCCTCGCGTTCTGGGGTTCGCAGTACCAACCCAGCGGCTCGTTGCTGCCGCTCGTGCAACAAGTCTACGATTACTACCGCGACAACAAAGAAGTCGAATTCTATGCCGTGTCGGTTGACGAAGCGAACGTCGATCAGACAACGCTCGATGCGGCGTTCAAAGCCTGGAACGTCTCGCTGCCAATCGTCCGCGATCCCAAGTCGGATGCCAATAAGTCACTGGGGGTCGACGGGATTCCGTCGCTCTTGGTGATTGGCAAGAAGGGCCTGATCGAGAATCATTGGCAGCGGTTGGACGATTCGCTGCCGCAAGCTCTGCCGAATATCATCAACTCGCTCTTGGCCGGCGAATCGACGCATGCCGCGACGCTGCGCGACTACGAACAACGCCTGGCCGAGTACCAACGCTGGCAGCAAACGCCGCCCAACGAGACCATCGCGACGCGCAACATGCCGCTCGCGACAGCGACAACCGCCCCGGCCAGCGAACCGCAGAAACACACGCTGCAAACGGCTTGGAAAATCGACGCCGAACAAATCAAACAAGCGGGCAACGTCCTTGTCGTCCCGGGTACTGAACCTGCGTCGACGCGACTGCTGGTGCTCGATGGCTGGAACGCCGTTGTCGAGGTCGATCTCGAGGGCAAGGTCCTCGCGCGCCACGAATTGAACCTCCCTCCAAAAACAGCCGTCACCGCGCTGCGTTCGGCCGTCGATCGCGCGGGCAAACGAACCACGGTCCTCTTTCATCCGTTCGATGAACGCGGGCAGCTTTATGTCTTTGACGATCAATGGAAGCAGGTCTTGGTTTACCCTCGGCAAGAAGACCTCGGCGAAGATCGGATCAGCGATGTGCAGATCGGCGACGTGACGGGCGATGGAACTCTGAAGCTGGTTGTCGGATACTCCGGCACGACGGGCGTGCAGTTGGTCAATCTCGTGGGCGAGCGCGTCTGGCGCAATCGCGAGCAGATCCGAATGTCGCTGCGGATGGCGCTGAGTGAACCAAGAGAAGGCGGAGCGCGTCTGATTTTCTGCCCCAACGAGCAAGGCACCGTGATCCCGCTGAATGACAAGGGCGAAGCCCAATCACCTTGGCAAATCCCGGGTCAGCGGATCATTGGGCTGTATAGTTCCAACGACGAAACGCCGCCCGCTGCCGCTCGCCCGACCTCGTTGGCCGGGTTGTTGCCGATGAGCGACACGCGGGTCAACGTCGTGGGCTTGAACGAAGCGGGGCGTCTGCTTTGGAACTACGAATTGCCGCAGGGGCTGCATGGGTTTCCGATTGAGTACGTCCAAAGTGTCCGGCTCGGCAGCGAGCCAAATCGCTCGTGGCTCTTGGCCGGGGCCGATGGGTCGGTGCATTTGCTTGATGAACGCGGGCAACCGATCGATCGCTTCAACACCGGCAGCGCACTCCGCGGCATCGCGGCCACTCAGCGCGATGGCAAGCCGCTGTTGATCACCGTAAATCAGGATGGCGTCAAGGCCCAAACACTACTCCCCAAAGAAACCGCCACGCTAGAGAAGCCGGAGGAAACGAAGTAAAATAAAAGCCCGAGGCGTAAGCCAGGGCGTGCTGTCTTTAGCAGCCCGACGCGTAAGCAAGGGAGTGCCGCATTTTAGTAGCCCGAAGCGTAAGCAAGGGAGTCATTCGAGTCATCAGACGTAACGTGAAATCGAAGTTGCTCCTACGGATGGGCATACCATCCGCAGGCTTGGGTTGGCGCTGAATAAGACTGATCGCCGCACACAGATTTTTTTCAAGATTATCGTTTGCACATGTCCACTGTGATAGCACCCCCGAATGTCGATCTCGCGGCGTACAGCCAGAACTTGGCCCAGCGCGCGCAAGCGGCGAGTCGCGTGCTGGCGATCACTTCGACGAGCGCGAAGAACACCTGGCTGCGGCGGTCAGCGAAGTTGTTGCGTGAGAATATTCCAGCGATCCTCAAAGCCAATGCACTAGATGTGGCCGCGGCACCGGACTACGGTCTCGATGCGGCAGCGATCGACCGGCTGACGTTGAACGAAAAACGCGTCGAAGGGATTGCCAAGGCCCTCGAAGAAGTGGCGGCGCTCCCCGATCCGAGCGGCGAAGTCATCGAAGGGAGCACGCGCCCCAATGGGCTGGAGATTCGCAAGGTGCGCGTCCCGCTGGGCGTTATCTTTTTCATCTACGAGTCGCGGCCCAATGTCACGGCCGATGCCGCGGCGATCTGCGTCAAGAGCGGCAACGCGGTGATCCTGCGCGGCGGCAAAGAAGCGGCGCATTCGAGCCGCGCGATTGTGGAACTATTGCAGCAAGCCCTGGGCGAGTGCGACTTGCCGGCGGATGCCGTGCAACTTGTCGATACGGCGGATCGTTCGGTGGTGGGACATTTGCTTCGGCTGCCGCAGTACATTGACGTCGCGATTCCACGCGGCGGGATTGGTCTGATTCGCCGCGTCACCGACGAAGCGCAGATGCCGGTGCTCAAGCACTTTGACGGCAATTGCCACGTTTACGTCGATCGCGCGGCCGATCTGGCGATGGCCGAACGAATCACCGTGAACTCCAAGTGCCAGCGGATGGGAGTTTGCAACGCGGCCGAATCGCTCGTCGTCCATCGCGACATCGCGGGCGAGTTCCTGCCGCGGCTCGCGGTGCAATTCGCCAAGCACGGCGTCGAACTCCGCGGCGATGCGGCGACGCGTAAAATCGTCCCCGCGGCCAAGCCCGCGACCGACGAGGACTACGCGACGGAGTATCTCGGGCCGATTATGTCATGCGTCGTCGTCGATTCCGTCGACGACGCGATCGCGCACATCAATCGTTACAGCTCGAAACATACCGAAGCGATCATCACGGCCGATTTGCAAACCGCGCGGACATTCACCGCCGGCATCGACAGCGCGGCGGTGATGGTCAACGCGAGCACGCGTTTCAACGACGGCGGCGAGTTTGGATTGGGCGCGGAAATCGGCATCAGCACCGACAAATTCCACGCCCGCGGGCCGTGCGGCTTGAAAGAATTGACCACGTACAAGTACATCGTGACCGGGAATGGACAGATACGAGAGTAGGCGTTGGTCGTTGGGCGCTGGGCGTTGGGAATTCTGAATTCCCAGCGCCCAGCGCCCAAACCCCAGCGCCCATTAAGGATCATGGAGGATCCAACCAATGGCCGACCTGCTCAGCCAAGCCGAAGTTGAAAATCTACTCAGCGCGATGGACTCGCATGTTCCGTCGAAGCTCCCCAATGCGCAGCAACAGACGACCGTGACGGGTGCTGTGGCCGCGGCGAGCCGTTCGCGCGAAAAGGTCATCCCCTACGACTTCAAACGCCCCGAGCGCGTCGGCAAAGAGCAAATGCGCTCGCTGCAATCGCTCCACGAAGGCTTCGGCCGGAATTTCGGCGCGTCGCTCTCGGGCCTTTTGCGAAGCATCGTCGAAGTCAAATTGACCAGCGTCGACCAATTGACCTACAGCGAGTTCGTTTTCAGTCTCGAGAACCCGACCTGCTTCAATGTGCTCCGTGCGGAACCGCTCGAAGGAAACCTGATCCTCGATATCAATCCTTCGATCTTGTATCCGATCATCGACCGGATGCTCGGCGGCGGGAAAGATTCGGGCCCGATTTCACGCCGGCCGCTGACGGAAATCGAGCTGCGGCTGGTGTCGCGGATCACGAACCTGTTTCTCGAGGAACTGCGGCACGCCTGGGAAAATGTGTTGCCGCTGAAGCTCGGCGTTGAGCGCGTCGAAAGCAATCCGCAGCTTGTCCAGATCGTCCCGCCAAACGAAGTCGTGATTCTCATCAGCTTCGAGATCACGCTCCAAGACATCCGCGGGATGATCAATCTTTGTATCCCGTTCAACAGTATTGAACGAATCGGCAACAAGCTCTCGGCCAATAGCTGGGTCGGGTACGGCAAGAAAACCAGCTCACCCGAGAGCAAAGAGCAAATCGGCCGCTCGCTGCAAGGAGCCAACGTCGAGCTGATCGTGCAACTCGCCGAGACGCACATCAACACGGGCGACCTGATCGGTCTGCGCGTCGGCGACATCATCACGACGAACAAGGACCAGCGCGAACCGCTCGAAGTTCTCGTCCAAGGCGTGACCAAATTCCACGCCAAGGCCGGAGCCCACAAAGGAAACAAGGCGATCCAAATCGAGCAGGTTCTCGCCCCGCCGGCCGCGCCGAAACCGGCGGCAGTCGCAGTGCCGGCTGCTGCAGCGGCAGCGGCCCCGGTCAAGAAAAAGTAGCACGAGACCGTGATCTCGTGAGAGAAAAATTGCGCGTGAATGCTTACTCATGGAGACGTTATTGACGCATGAGTCAATGGACTCGTGCTACGCTCCGGCCGCCGCGAGTTGCGGCTGTTTCTGCCGCGGTTTTTGATCGCCGAGCAGCACGATGATCGCCTCGACGAGCATCAGCGCTGCAAGCGCGAGCAAGACCACGCCCGCCCACGCCACGGGGTCGCTGGTCATCTGATACTGTTTCGTTTTTGTGTCAATGAATTTGGCTTGGGTCATGACGATCAGGGCCCAACTGCTCATCGTGTACATCCAGACGCAGGGCAAGCCCGTGACCAGCCAGACCCACATCGCGCGCCTCGTACGCCAGAGCCAGACGGTGACGCCGAGCAGGGTGAGCGCGGCGAGCAATTGATTGCTGGCCCCGAAGAGATCCCAGAACGACTTCCAAATCGGAATCGGCTTGCCGTTTTTGTCGACCATGTTTTGCATGATGAAGAAGATCGGCACCCCGGCCGTTAACCCGGTGCCAATCCATGCTCCGACTGCGTCGTGGCGTTTGATCAACTCCTGGATAATGTACTTCCCGAGCCGGGTGCAGACATCCAGCGTGTCGAACACGAATGTGCTGAAGGCCATCAACGCGAACGACGCGGCCAGTTCACTGCGGATGCCAAGCACTTCGAGGTATGATCCAATCCCGTTCGCGTAGATTTGATTTGGTGTCCCCTTGGTCGTACCGCTTCCTTCTTTGAGGATCATCACGCACGACAGCGAGATGATCGCGACCATCGCCTCGAGCAACATGGAACCGTAAGCGATGGGCTTGGCGTCCGTTTCGACCTTCAACTGTTTCGAAGTCGTGCCGCTGGCGATGAGCGAATGGAACCCGCTGCACGCGCCGCAGGCGATCATGATGAACAAATACGGAAACAGCCATTTGAAGCCGTCAACTTCGTTGCCGACGATCCAGCCGCGAAATTGCGGATATTCGATCGGCTTGCCGCTAAACATCAGCCCAAAGGCACCTGCCGCGAGCGCGATGTAGAGGAAGTACCCGCCCAGATGCCCGCGCGGTTGCAGCAGCATCCAGACCGGCACGACGCCGGCAATCAGGCAGTACGCCAAGAGAATGACATCCCAAATTTTGCGTGTTGTTGCTTCGCCGGCGGGCCCCGGGTCGATCCCCAAGATCGATTGCAGATCGAACGGAATATACTCGCCGACGTAGATCGCCAGCGCGATCAACGGCACGAAGATCGCCGTGGCGACGTTGAGCGAAATCTTGCCCGTCTTGAGCAGCAGACCCATGATCACCGGCAGGATCAAGTACATGATCGACGAGCTGGCGATCCAGCCGCCGGTCACGCTGCGCGTTGGCACTTCTTTTTCCGCGACGGCAACAGCGGTCGTTGGACTTGGCGTGCCTGCGACTGCCGAGGTTGGATTCGCAGCGTCAGCGGCGGGTGTTGTCGCTGGGGCTGTCACCGCCGGCGCCGTATCGTCGCTGCCGAGTTTTTGCACGCCGACAAACGATGCGGCCGTGATGTCGGTAAACGCGACGATAATGTAAACGAGCGCGATCCAGATGAACGTTAAGAAAAGTAGATACGAGCGGTGGCTCATATGCTCGCGAACCACCTCGGCGATGGATCGCGCTTTGTGGCGGATGCTGGCCGTGAGGGCCGTGATGTCGTGCACGCCGCCGATCAGAATCGAGCCGACCAGAATCCAAATCAATGCCGGTAGCCAGCCGAACGCCAGGCCGGCCAAAATCGGTCCGACAATCGGTCCGGCAGCAGCAATGGCGCTGAAATGTTGCCCGAGCAACATTCCTTTATCGGTTGGGCTGAAATCGACATCGTCGCGCAGCTCATACGCCGGTGTCTCGACTTTTGGATCAAGACCAAGCAGCCGCGCTAATACACCCCCGTAGGTGAAATACGCGACGATCAAAATCCCCGCCGACATCAGCGCGATCTGCAACAGCGTCATGGCAGCAATATCCCTATAGAGACCAAGATCGCGCCAAAGTATATTTGGCCTGGCTTCTTAACCACTCAAGTATCCCCAATTCCAGGCGGTTTCCAGTTTAGCATACCGCTCGAAAAGACGCAGCAAGTTCCCGCAATTGCCGCTTGGGCTTCATTCCCTAGGCCCTGAGCTTTATAATTTCACGCTTCGGTTGGCAATAGAAGCCCGCGGCGTAAGCCAGGGCGTCACGTTCTCGCAACACCGCCAGGAATTGCGGAAAAGAACCTGACTCCCTCGCTCACGCGTCGGGCTTTCATTGCCGTAGCAGACCATGGCGTAAGCCAAGGCGTCTTCATTCAGTTCGCCGTCGCTAACGCGTCGGGTTGTGATTTCAACTTTGTCCCCAGCCTCAACGGAAATACTTACCGCGATGTCAGCACCTGCCACTAATCCTGAAACAGTCGTCATCATTGGCAGCGGCCCGGCCGGGTGGTCGGCCGCGATTTACGCCGCGCGGGCGAACTTGCAACCGGTGGTGATCGAGGGGCTCCATCACCCCGACATGGTTCCGCTGGGGCAATTGGCGTTCACGACCGAGGTCGAGAATTACCCCGGCTTTCCGACGGGCAATATCAAGGCGTTCATCGATTCGGCCATCGCCCCGGAACGATCGTTCGTACTTCCGCCAGCGCCCAAGGAACATGTCAAGGACGGAGTGCCGCATTACGCGGTGCAGGGGACCGAACTCGTCGCCCTAATGAAGGAACAGGCGATCAACGTCGGCACGCGCGTCATGGGCGACGACGTCATCAGCGTCGACACCAAGCAGCGACCGTTCGTGATCAAGACGGCCAACGGCGAAACCGTCACGGCTTTGAGCATCATTGTCGCAACCGGCGCGCGGGCGAACTATCTTGGCTTGCCAAGCGAAGAAAAATACAAAAACCGCGGCGTCAGCGCTTGTGCCGTGTGCGATGGTGCCTTGCCCCGCTTCCGCAACAAGCCGCTCGTCGTGGTCGGCGGCGGTGATTCGGCCGTGGAAGAGGCAACGTATTTGACCAAGTTCTCGCCCAAAGTCTACATGGTTCATCGTCGCGATGTGCTGCGGGCCTCGCGCATCATGGCCGAGCGAGCTTTGATGAATGAACGCATTCAAATGGTTTGGGACAGCGGCGTCGAGGAAATCCTCGGCGAGGATAAGGCCGGCGTCACCGGCGTCAAGGTCAAGAATCTCAAGACGGGCGAAGTCAACGATCTTGCCGTGAGCGGCGCGTTCATGGCGATCGGCCACACGCCAAACACGTCGTTCCTGAACGGCCAATTGGAGACGAACGAGAAGGGCTACCTCAAGTTGACCGTCCCGTTCCGCACGAACACGAGCGTCGAAGGAATCTTCGCCGCCGGCGACGTTGCCGACGACTACTATCGCCAAGCGATCACCTCGGCCGGTAGCGGCTGCATGGCGGCGCTCGATGCAGAACGTTGGCTCGGCGCGCAGGGAACGCACTAGAGTAGCCAACTTGCTCTGCAAGTTGGAGTTTTCGTCGCTCGACGTCGAGAACAAAATGTTTATTGCAAAATGCAAAATGCAAATTGCAAAAATAAAATTGTTCCCTATTGAAAGTCTGCTCGCAGTTCACGTTACCAAGCTGGGGCTTGGTAACGAGCTACAATTACGAAGCCTCAACGGATTGATTCATGCCCACGCTCACGGTTCGCGAAGCTCTGGATGCCGGTTCGATTGGTAAAACGGCGACGATTAGCGGCTGGGTCCGCACGCGCCGCGATTCGAAAGGCGGCTTTTCGTTCATCGAATTGAATGACGGCTCGACGCAGGGGAACCTGCAAATTGTCGCCGGCGCGGAACTCGCCAACTACGAAAGCGATGTCAAAAAACTCGCCGCCGGCTGCTCGATCACGGTCGAAGGCGAAGTCCTCGCCTCGCCCGCCAAGGGCCAAACGACCGAAGTCAAAGCCTCGGCCATGACGGTGCTGGGCCTATCTGATGCCGAAACGTATCCGCTACAAAAGAAGGGGCACTCGTACGAGTTCCTGCGCACGATCGCGCACCTGCGTCCGCGCACGAACACATTTGGCGCGGTGGCTCGCTTGCGGAATCGCGTGAGCTACACGATTCATGAGTTCTATCAAGAACGCGGCTTCCTCTACGTTCACACGCCGATCATCACGGCCAGCGACTGCGAAGGGGCCGGCGAAATGTTTCGCGTCACCACGCTCGATCTCGCCAAAGTCCCGCTCACCGCGGGTAAGCCCGACCACACGACCGACTTCTTCGGCAAGCCGGCGTACCTGACCGTGAGCGGGCAGTTGAACGGCGAAACTTATGCCTGCGGCCTTGGCAAGATTTACACCTTCGGCCCGACGTTTCGTGCGGAGAACTCGAACACGTCGCGGCATTTGGCCGAGTTCTGGATGGTCGAGCCCGAGGTTGCGTTCAACGACCTCGAAGCAAACATGGAACTCGCCGAAGACTTCCTGAAACGCATCTTCGCGGACGCGCTGACGCACTGTGCCGACGAGATGCAGTTCTTCATGGAACGCGTCGACAAGACAGTCGTGCCTACGCTCGAAGGAATCATCAACAGCAAGTTCGTGCGCTGCTCCTACACCGAAGCGATCGAACGGCTCGAGAAGTCGGGCCAGAAATTCGAATACCCCCTGGGTTGGGGCAAGGATTTGCAATCCGAGCACGAGCGGTACCTGACCGAGACGATCTTCAAATGCCCGGTGATTCTGTACGATTACCCGCGGACGTTGAAGCCGTTTTACATGCGTTGCAACGATGACGGCAAAACGGTCCGCGCGATGGATGTGCTCGTGCCGAAAATCGGCGAGATCATCGGCGGCAGCCAGCGCGAGGAACGGCTCGATGTGTTGGAACAGCGGCTCGGCGAGCAAAAACTCGACCCCGAAGCGTATCGGTGGTATTGTGACCTGCGCCGCTACGGCACCGTCCAGCACGCCGGCTTCGGGCTCGGCTTGGAACGCGTCCTGCAATTCATCAGCGGACTCGGCAATATCCGCGACGTGATTCCGTTCCCGCGCACGCCGGGGAACGCGGATTTTTAAGAATCATTTCCGTTTAGCGGCGACTCGAAGAGGAGCGCTTTGCAGCGTCGATTAACGCTCCTCTTCGAGTCGCCGCTAAACGTCAATGAATGCATCGCGTTACCGGCTCATCAAAAACATCGCCACATAGATCGCCCACGGCAACGCCCCGACGATCCCCGACAGACGGCGAATCGAAGGCGGAGCCGGCTTGTTGCGAATGCGATTCACGACCACGCCGAGCACCAGCGTGATCAACCCGGTCGCGAGCGCGAAAAACGTGGCGTAGGTCCAGATCACACTTGCCCATTGTTGAAACCGCAGGGCTTCTTCCTGGGTTCCGCCGGCAACGTCATTGGCGCTGCGGCTGAGGTACCACCACACGCCGAGCCACAGGAGCAGGCTCAAGATCGTCGCCATCAGCGAAAACATCCAGCCAACGGTGAGAAACACCGCTCCGCGCGATTCGCCGCTCCACGCATCGGGTGAAGCCGGGCGCGGTTTGCTGGCGGCTGGCTCAGTGAATGACTCTGTGGCTGCTACGGAAGAAATTGTCGGTGCGTGATATTGAGCCCGAGTCGGCGATTTCTTTTTTTTGGACACAGCAGTAGGTGCGGCTGTGCCGCAACGTGAACGAACTCTCAAATTCAAAAAATCCTGCAGGCCAAGCATGTTGGCCTGCAGGATTGAATATTCTCTCAACGTCTACTCGTTGCCCGGCGGGGGCCGGGCCTACGGTCAGTAGATACTCGTCACGATCAAATCGCCGCAACGATCAAAGACAAACACGATTTGAAAACCGCATTTGTATTGATAAGTCACAATGCCGCGATGGAACATGCCACAGCGGCTGTCGATGCATGGTTCATCGAGGCAACAGCACGGCACGCAAATTGGCACATTGACGCAGCAACCCGTTTGCGGGTTCTTCACCGCCACGGTGAGCGAGACGCCGGGCTTGTCGTCCAAGCAACTGCGGCGTTCGCCTTTCGAACGATAGGTGATGCACGGCGTCGGGCAGCATTTTTCCGGGCAACTCGAAACGCTTGCGGTCGGAGCGGGAACCGCGATGACCACTGGCGGAGTGGCGTGCTGCAGCGCGGCAACAGGCGGCGCGACGACTTCGGGCTTGCCGACGATGACACTCGGCTGCAAGCGCGCGGCTTGCGCGGTTGCTGCGGCAAACAATCCCAACACGACGAACGAACAAAGCAAACGATTCATGCGAACACTCCTTCGACAAAACAAACGAAAACCAACTCCGTTAAATGCTATCATGCCGGCGGCACGAATGCCTGACCCTGTGCCCCTACGATGCCAAAAAAAGCCCCGGAATTCTAGGGGGTAAATGAGCGATTGCTCTACCTAAGCCCAGGGCTCCGTCACCTGTAGGCCCGGCTGTGCCGGGCAAACGCAAGACATCGCTGATAAATGGCCTCTTGCAGGCCAAATTGCTTGGCGAGCGGAGTTTATTTGAAATGGAGAGTTGACTCTTTGTGCGGCGGAGCCGCACCTACGGATGATGCTCAAATGCAACACGTGTCATCGCCCGTTGATGTCAAAAGAATGCCACGTGTTTCCCGCGCACACCATTTCAGATTTCTTTCCTCCGGAAATTTGCGTCCGAGCGAAATCGACGTAGGGTTGCTTTTGTCGGATGAGTGTCAGTGATGTCTCTCACGGATGTTCGTTCGGCAGTGCTTGTGGTTCGGGGAACGCCTCGGCGATTTGCCCTTGTCTTCTCGCCCCGTTCGGAGGGTACCGATGGTTGCTCTGCTTGACTCTGCTCCGGCTTCCGCCGCGATTCCCACGCGGTTTCGTGAGACGGCCCGCGAGTTGTTGAGCGAGACCTGGTCAGCGGCGCGGGCGATTGACAATGCGTGGCACACGACGTTCGCCGAATTCGAGAGTTGCCGCGCGGAGCTTTTGACCCAGCAGTTGCGCTCATATCATGAGCAGCTCCGGCTGGATCAGCTCCGCGCGCAACTGACGGCGGAACATCAGCAGGCGTCGCAAGAGCGCGAGCAGGAAACGGCCGCGCTCCGAACCACGGTCGTAGAACTGCAAGAGCAGCGGACGATCCTCGAATTGGAACTCGAGCAAGCGCGGCAGCAATCGATTCAACTCACCGCGGAGCTCGCCGAGCTTCGCCAGCAACAGGCGCTCGACCGCGAGGGCGTGCAGGCCGAACTCCGCCAATTGCGGCTGGCGGTCGAGCGCCCTTGGTCGGGCATGCCGGTGGCGCATGAGCATTCGCCGGCCGTGGTTTCACCCGTGTTGCCTGCCGAATTTGCTCCTGCCGCGCCGCCCCTGCCAGAACCGGTG
>JBGSSS010000028.1:0-7772 GCA_041736895.1 Pirellulales bacterium | reverse complement strand
TCCGCTGGCTCCTTGTTGCGCGGCGTCGTTTGCCGTGGCCCCTTCGCCACGGCGGAGTTCGGCGAACGTCAGCAACAAAATGGCGTTGGCCATCGCCACACCGATGCTCATGATCGCCCCTTGGAACGACTGCAAATTCAAGCTATCGCCGCTCAGCCGCAGGATCAACACCACACCGACAAGCGCCGCCGGAATTGCCGTCACTGTTGCCAAGGCGAGCCAGAACGATTGGAAGTATGCGAACAACACCAAGAACACGACGACAATCGCCAGGATCAACCCCGTTGTCAGCCCGCGCTGCAATTCAAGAAACGGCGGGATCTGGCCGCGGACATCGGTCTTGGCCCCGGCGGGCGGATCGCCGGCGGCTTTGATCGCTCGTTCGACATCGCGCACGGCTTGCCCGAGGTCGCTGCTGCCGAGATTGGCGGTCAAACTGACCGTGCGCTTCATGTTGTAACGGTCGTATTGACCGGGCATCTGTCCCGCTTGAATGTTGGCCACGTCACGCAGCAGGAGCGACGCTCCGGTGTTGGACTTTACCGGGAGTTCCCCGAGTTCCGCGGCGTTGCGAATCGCACCTTGCGGGATTTCGACCTGGACTTGATACCCGACGCCTGTTTTCGGATCGGGCCAGTAATTCGGTACCACGAAGCGCGACGACGACGTGGCGGTGAGCAAGCTCCGCGTGATGTCTTGCGGCTTGATGTCGCTCCACGCGGCGCGCTGGCGGTCGATTTGCACTTCAAGAACGGGATAGTCCAGCGATTGTGCGAATTGAATATCTCGCAGGTTCGGCAGCTTGGCCAATTCCGTGCGAATCTTTTCAGCGTAGGCTCGGTTGTCTTTCAATGTCGCCGCGCCAAAGACCGCGACTTCGATCGGCGTCGGCGAGCCGAAGCTGAGCACTTCGTTGACGATATCCGCCGGCTCGAACGAGGCCCTGACTTCGGGTGATTCATGCTCGATCCGCGCGCGGAGTTGTTCCTGGAGCTCGGCGATGTTGACTTTGCTGCCTGGCTTCAGGGCGACCATCAGGATCGCCTCTTCGGGGCCGCGCGACCATTGATACACGGCATTGATCGGAAAACTGGCGGGGATCGAGCCGACGTAGCCCACGGTGATTTGCACGTTGTCCGCGCCAACGAGTTCGTCGACCAAGGCGAGCGCGCGTTTCGCGTACTGTTCGGTTTTGTCGATGTGCGTGCCGTCGGGCGCGCGGAGCCGCATGCGGAATTTGCCTTGCTCGATGCGCGGAAAAATATCTGCGCCGAGTTGGCTTCCTTGCCAATACAGCAGACCCAGGCAAACGGCCAAGTAAGCAGGCAAAACGATCCAGCGCGCGGCAATCAGCGGATGCAGTGTGCGATTGTAGAGGTTCTGCAACCGGCCCATGAATCGTCCGGCGCGATGCACGTCGGTTTCCGATTTCAACAGCCACACCGCCAGCACCGGTACAACGGTATTCGACAAGAGGTATGACGCCACCATTGCGAAGGCGACGGCCAGCGCCAACGGGTAGAACAGTCCCTGGGCGGCCCCTTCGAGAAATACCGCCGGCAAGAAGACGGCGAGGATACACACCATCGCGAGAAATCGCGGCGTTGCGGTGAGCGTGTTGCCGATCAGCACGGCGCGGGCGATGCTGCCCCCTTTTTCGAACTGCGTGTGAATGTTTTCGATTTCGACCGTTGCCTCGTCGACCAAGACACCGACGGCGAGAGCCAGCCCGCCGAGCGTCATGAGATTGATCGTTTGCCCGCACAGCCAAAGTCCGATCAACGCACAGCCCAACGCCAGCGGAATGTTGACGACGACCACGAGAGCACTGCGCCAATCACGCAAGAAGACCAAAACCATGAGCCCGGTCAAGATTGCCCCGAGCACGCTCTCGGTGATCAGCCCCTGGATGCTGTTAAGCACTGTCGGGGATTGGTCAAATTCAAAACTGACTTTGATATCGTCGGGGAGTTCCTTTTGCATATCGGGGAGCGCGCGCTTGACGTTTTCGATCACGTTCAAGGTCGATGCGTCGGCGCGTTTCGTCACGAGGATGTAAATTGCGCGCTTGCCGTTGACCAGCGAATAGCCCGTGGTGATGTCGGCCGCATCGACAATCTCGGCCACGTCACGCAAGAATAGACTTTTGCCCTTGCCGGTGCGCACGGCGATGTTCCCGAGTTCCTTGATATCCTTGACCATCGCGTTGGTCGGCACGATCGGATAGCTGTCCTCGATCCGAATGTTCCCCGACGGCATGATCACGTTCCCCTGGGTCAGGGCATTGATTACTTCGTCGGGCGTGACGTGCTGCGACTGGAGATTGTCCATATTCAACCGCACAACGGCCGAGCGCGCGCTCCCGCCAAACGGCGGCGGAGCGGAAACCCCGGGCAGATTGGCAAACATCGGCCGAACTTTGTTCAGCGCTAGATCTTGGATGTCGGTCAACGTCCGGCTTTCGCTCGACAGCACCAGATAGCCCACCGGAACACTGCCGGTGTCGAACCGCGTGACGAACGGGTTCACCGTGCCCGGCGGCATGAACGCGCGGGCACGGTTCACGTAGCTGATCGTCTCGGCCATCGCTTGGGACATGTTCGTCCCCGGATGGAAGTACAGCTTCATCAGGGCCATGCCCTGCACATTCCGGCTTTCGACGTGATGGATGCCGTTAATGTAAAGAAAGTGATACTCGTAATAGTATGTGATCAGTCCTTCCATCTGCGCCGGATCCATCCCGCCATACGGTTGGGCGACGTAAATCACGGGCAGATTCAGGCTCGGAAAGATATCAACGCCCATCCGCCGCACGGCCAGCCAACTCAACAGCGCGATGCCCAAGATGGCCACGAGAATCGTGACGGGCCGCCGCAATGCAAAACCAATCATGCCACCCATAGGTCGTTTTTCAAATCTTGCGAGGACTAAGATCCATCGTTATTCAAAAGGCTCCAAGATTACTAGTATAGTTGGACAATGCTGACGGAATCAGTCATTCTGGACGAACCAATCGCGGCAAATTCCGCGGAATAGCTTGATCCAAGGGGAAAATTTCGAAAGAATCAAATGATGATCTTGGTTGACAGAGGGTATTTATTTAATCGCTCCTTGTTCCCGGTGTGCTTTGTTACCGAATGGCTCGCGTACTTTGAAGATATGCGAGCCCAGTCACGCAGGGACAGCTAAGCCGCTTGCACAGCAAACTTTACGAAGAACAATTTCCTTTCGCGCCGACGTATGCCTACACCAATCGCCCTGCTTGTCGCAACGCTGCTCGTCGTTGTGCTTCCCTTCAACATCACGAACGCGAGCGAATCTCCGCCGACCTTGCAGGAAGTACTCGCGCGCGAAAAGAGCGCGGACCTGATCGCCGCCGTGCGGGAACGGGGTGACGCGCAGCGCGGGGCGGCGCTCTTCTTTCAACATGCGCTCAGTTGCGCGCGCTGCCACGATCACGATGTCGGCACGCCGCTCGGACCCGATTTGACCAAACTGGAAAAGACCACGACGGACGAATACCTGCTCGATGCGGTCTTGTTCCCCTCCAAGCAGATCAAGAAAGGTTACGAGACCACGCTGCTCACCATGAACGATGGCCGCACGATCACGGGGATCGTTGCCGAAGAGAAGCCCGACGCGCTGTTCTTGCTCGATCAAGCAGTTGGAGCCAAGCGGCTGGAACTGGCCAAGCGCGACATCGAAGAGCGCACGGCGTCGCCGCAATCGATGATGCCCGAGGGCCTCGTCAATGTGCTCTCGGATCGCCAGCAGTTTTTGGACCTGGTCAAGTATCTGCTCGAAGTCCGCACCGGCGGCGCGGCACGGGCCAAGGAACTGCGGCCCGCGATCACCGCGCTTGTCATTCCCGAATACGAAAAGGAACTCGACCACGCAGGCTTACTGCGCGGACTCGACAACAAGAGCTTGAAACGCGGCGAAGCGATCTACCAGCGGATCTGCGCGAATTGTCACGGCACCAAAGACCAACCCGGTTCGCTGCCGACATCGCCGCGCTTCGCGAAGCACACGTTCAAAAACGGCAGCGACCCCTATCGGCTGTATCAAACGCTGACCTATGGCTACGGCTTTATGGCACCGCAAACCTGGATGGTGCCGCGGCAAAAGTACGATGTGATTCACTACCTGCGCGAAACGTATCTCAAAGCGGACAATGCCACGCAGTATAAAGCCGTCGATGATAAATACCTCGCCAGCTTGCCGCAGGGTAAAACCTTTGGTCCCGAGCCAAGCAAGCTCGAACCGTGGGTCGCGATGGACTACGGCCCGAGTCTGATCAATACGTACGAAGTCGGGGCATATAAAGAAGGGGGGCCAAAGCCGAACTTTGCGTACAAAGGCATCGCCGTGCGGCTCGACACCGGCGCGAATGGTATCTCACGCGGGAAATCGTGGGCTGTGTTCGATCACGACACCATGAACTTTGCCGCGGCTTGGTCGGGATCGGAGTTTATCGACTGGAAAGGCATTCACTTCAATGGCCAGCACCAAGTTCACCCCAAACTCGCCGGCGATGTCCACGTCGCCAATCCGAGCGGCCCCGGTTGGGCCAATCCCGAGACGGGCGAGTTCACGGACCCCCGCCTCGTTGGGCGCGACGGCCGCCGTTATGGCCCGCTTCCAAAAAGCTGGGCCCAATATCGCGGGCTGTATCACTACGGCGACCAGACGATCGTGTCCTACACCGTGGGCAACACGGCAGTGCTCGAAGCGGCAGGTCTCGAAACGAATTCTGAGTCACCCAAAGAAACGATCTACACGCGCACAATTGAAATCGCGGCGACGGACAAGGAATTGGTCACGCGGCTTGCTCCAGCAAGTGTCTTGGTCGCCGTTGTCGGTGATCCGCGTGTGAAGTTGGTGCAAAAGGACGATCGGCACCTGCTCCGGTTTCCCGTTTCGACGACACCGCTGCGCGTCAAAGTCTTGCTGAGCGCCGGCAAAGCAGCCACGCTGCAACAATACGCCGCGCAATCTCCAGCACCGCGCGCACTGCGACCGTTGACCAAAGGCGGGCCCAAGCACTGGCCCGAGATCTTGAAGTCGGCCGTTGTCCGCGGCAAGGACGATGGTCCGCTGGCCGTCGATACGCTGGTTCTGCCCGACAAGAATCCGTGGAACGCGCTCTTGCGACTGACGGGTTTCGATTTTCTACCCGATGGAAAACGGCTGGCCGTTTGTTCGTGGGACGGCGATGTCTGGATCGTCTCGGGGCTCGATAATTTGGAAGCCGGACTGTCGTGGCAGCGGATCGCCTCGGGTTTATTTCAGCCGCTGGGCTTGAAGCTGCGCGATGGCAAAATCTATGTCAGTTGCCGCGATCAGATTGTTTGTCTGCATGACTTGAACGGCGATCAAGAGACGGACTTCTACGAATGCTTCAACAGCGACCATCAAGTGACCGAACACTTCCACGAATTCGCGATGGGTTTGCAAACCGACGCCGAGGGGAATTTCTACTACGCCAAGAGCGGCCGCCATGCCTTGCCGGCGCTCGTGCCGCAGCATGGCACGCTGCTCAAGGTCAGCCGCGACGGCGCGACGACCGAAATCCTGGCCACTGGTTTTCGCGCGGCGAATGGGGTCTGCTTGAATCCCGACGGCACGTTCTTTGTCACCGACCAGGAAGGCTTCTGGACGCCCAAGAACCGGATCAATCTCGTCGAACGCGGCGGCTTCTACGGCAACATGTTTGGCTTCACGGAGCAAACCGACACGTCTGACACAGCGATGAAGCAGCCGCTCGCGTGGATCACCAACGCGTTCGATCGCTCGCCCGCGGAACTCGTCTGGGTCGATTCGCCGCAATGGGGCGCGCTCCAAGGGTCGCTGCTCAACATCTCGTACGGCATGGGCAAGATCTTTGTCGTCCCCTACGAAAAAGTGGACGGCCAAGCGCAAGGCGGCATGGTCGAACTGCCGCTGCCGAAGTCGCCTACGGGAATCATGCGCGGACGCTTTCATCCAACGGATGGACAACTGTATGCGTGCGGTATGTTTGCGTGGGCGGGCAACCAAACGCAACCCGGCGGCTTCTATCGCATCCGCGCGACGGGCAAACCGTACAACCTGCCGATCGGGTTGAAGGCAACGACGGCCGGCGTCGAACTGACGTTCACCGATCCGCTCGATGCGGCCAGCGTGGCGGACAAGAAGAACTTTGAGGTCAAAGTTTGGGATCTCCTGCGCAGCGCGAAATACGGGTCGAAGCACTTGGATGAACACGCGCTTGAAGTAGTCGAAACATCGCTCTCGGCCGATGGCAAAACAGTGCGTCTGGAGCTCAAGGACCTCGAACCGACGCGGGGCATGGAGATCCAATACCGTCTGCGGAGCAAGGCGGGCGACCCCGTCGATGGAAAAATCCACAACACGATTCACCAACTCACGCCGGCCACGAAATAGTTGAAGTGCCGTCGCAGCAGGGAAAGAAAAAAGCATACGAATGGCAAGAGAATGAAGGCAGAAGAATAGCCTTTCATTCTCCTGCCTTTATTCTCATGCCCTAATTCTCGCCTGGCTGACTGCAAATTCTGGCGTTTTACTTGATCCTAAGGCAAATTCTGGAAACAATAGTTGTTAGGGAACTGCCAGAGGATATTCTAGCCACTGTAATTTGCTCACGTTTGCCATTGTTCAAGGTCTGTTATGGAAGCCAAGTTAGTCGTCTTCGCTCCGCCGGAAATCGTCAACACCGAGTTCAATCTGACGCTCCCGGTCACGATCGGCCGCGGGCGCGATGCCAAAATCAAACTCGTGCATGGCCAGATCAGCCGGCTGCATTGCGAAGTCTACGAAGACCGCGGCCAGCTCAAGGCGCGCGATCTCGGGTCGCTCAACGGGACGTTTGTCGATGGCGAGCGAATCTCGGATGCCGATTTGCTGCCAGGCGGACTGTTGAATATCGGTTCAGTGACGTTTCGCGCGGTCTATGGCGAGATGCCGGTTGAGACCGATGACTCGGCCGTGGAGTTTGGCGGGCCGCGCATCACGGATACCGTGAGTACGACCTCGACCGTTATGGAAGAAGCGTTTTCGGGATTTGGCAACGTCGAGGAAACCGCCCCGGCGGCTGCTGACTCTGACGAGCTAGAGATGTTCGACTTGCCCGCTGAGTCGCCTGCGACAGCGAGCAACGATGATCTCGGGATGTTTGATTTCACCGAAGAACCGGCACCGGCGAAAGCCGCGGCCGCAGTGCCGCCTGCACCCGTTGCGTCGAAGCCGACACCCAAGCCAGCAGCAGCCGACGAAGCCACGATCTCGATTCCGGCACCCGCCAAGGCCGCAGCACCGGCCAAGCCAGCACCCGTTGCTCCGGCAGCGCCCGCGGCCCCGGTCTTTGTTCCGCCAGCCGAACCTGCCAAGGCCGACGTGGACGATTGGTTGAACATCTCCGAAAATGATGCGGCTTCTCCAGCCGCCGAAGATGATGATCTGCAATCGTTCTTCGGGAATATGAAGTAAGAGCTGCAGTGCTAATCGCGTCAAAGCCAAGGAGTTTACCTCCTTGGAGAATTTAATTTGAAGTAGCTGCACCCCTGGAATGCGCGTTCGAGCTCCGAGGGGAAAATCCCCTTGGCTTTGAAAGATTGCTTTACTTCTTTTTCTTTGCCAGATACTCAGCCACGATCCCCGCGGGATCGGCGTCGAAGGCTTCTTTGCAGCCGCTGCAACAAACGTAATACGTCTGGCCCGCGTGTGTCACGGCGATCGTTCCGCGCCCGCCGGTGACGATGCACTCCGGTCCC
>JBGSSS010000060.1:0-43261 GCA_041736895.1 Pirellulales bacterium | reverse complement strand
GCTTTGAAAGCCCGAGGCGTTAGCCAGGGCGTCAAGAAAGCGGCGGCATTCTCGCTTGAGCTGCTGATGGAATAACGCTGCGAATCTTGAATTTCTTCTCGATTCTGTCCGCTTCAATGAAGATTTTGGAGATTTCCCGCTCTGTGCTGCTCTGAATTTCCTCCGCAGCTCCGTGTTTCCTTTTTCGCGCCCTCGCTGACGCGCTTTGAAGTTGCGCTATTTCGCCGTCGTGATCAAATCTATCGGCCCGCCCCACCAATACACTGGTTTGGCTCCCTCCCCCTTGCGGGGAGGGTTGGGGAGGGGGTTTTGGTGAGTTGCAAGACGTTTTGCATTTTGAATCATTCCGTGCGTAGTATTTTCTGTAGGGAAAGCCCTGCGTCTCACAATCACCCCTCCCCAACCCTCCCCGTTCAGGGGAGGGGGCCAAACCAATTTCTTCAAGGGAGCGATCACGTCTTTACTCGGGCTTTATGCTTGTCAGCATCGAATAGCGCAACTTCAAAACTTACGCGTCGGGTTGGGATGACGCCCTAGCTTACGCCGCGGGCTTTCATTAGCCCCGATGGCGGCGGCTGATAAGGTACTCCGTCAGCGCGCGGTCGAATTGCATGCTCGTGTCGACCGGCACAAAATCGATGCCGCTTTGAAAGCAGTATCGCTTGTACTCCTCGCGGAACTCGCGAATCTGCTCTAGGTAATCGTGTCGAAACCCATCGGCGTCGATTTGCAGCTTGTCGCGCGACTCAGGTTCTTCGAATTCGACAAGCCCGTCAAAAGGAAACGTCACTTCGGCTTCATCGAGGATATGAAACAGAATCACATCGTGCCCGGCGTGCCGCAGCCGCGCGAGCGACTTCTGCACCGGTTCTGGATCAGTCAAGAGATCGCTGAAGACCATGACTAGGCTGCGCTGCTTCAACATTGCGGCGACTTGGACGAGGCTTTTGGCGATGTCCGTCGGCCCCGTTGGCTTGAGCTTGGCGAGCATCGACAAAATTCGCGCGATCTGCGTCCGCTTGCTCTTGGCCGGTAGCGATTGGCGAATCTGCGTGTCGAAGGTCAGCAACCCCACGGGGTCTTGCTGCATCACCATCAGGTACGTCAGCGCCGCGGCCAAGCAGATGCCGTACTCGAACTTGCTCAGCGTCTGCCGATGCGTGTAGGCCATCGACTCGCTCAAGTCCATCACCAGATACCCGGTGATGTTCGTCTCGGCCTCGAACTTCTTGATGTAGTACTTGTCGGTCTTGGCGTAGACGAGCCAATCGATGTCGGCCGGATCGTCGCCCGTGCTGTACTTGCGGTGCTCGCTGAACTCGACGGAGAAGCCGTGGAAAGGGCTGCTGTGCATCCCCTGCAAAAACCCTTTGACGATAAACTGCGCACGGAGATCCAGCCGCGCGATTTGGCGGATGACCTCGGGCTTCAGGTATTTTTCTACAGCGGACAAGGGCGAGGGATTGGGGGTTCGGGAGTGGGGATTGGGGGAAATGCAAATGCGAACGGATCGCGCGAAAAGAAATCTGTTTGGTCCCCTCCCCCTCGCGGGGAGGGTTAGGGAGGGGGCTGGTGTTGATGTCGAATTGGCGAGTTTTTTTACTTCCGTGCAAAGTGTTTTCAAATAGAGATTCATGCGTAACGCAGAACCCCCTCCCCAGCCCTCCCCGCAAGGGGGAGGGAGCCAGACAGGTTTTCTCTAAGTTCGGCTCATGCCTACTGATGCCGCAGCGCCTCGATCGGATCCATCTTCGCCGCGCGGGCCGCGGGGTACAAGCCGAACATCACGCCGACGAAGACCGAAATCCCGAACGCCAGCGGAATCGACCACGTCACAATGATCGGCTCGACCGTTTTCACAATATCGGGCAGCGAGTTCATTTGCTCGGTGAAAAAGACTTCGAGAATCTGCGTCCGGATGAACCAGATCACCGGCTGGCAGAGCAACCCGCCGAGGATGCCCGTCAGCCCGCCGACCGACGAGAGGAGCGTCGTCTCGACAAGGAACTGCCGCGTGATGTCGCGCTGCTTGGCCCCGAGCGCACGGCGGATGCCGATTTCGCGCGTCCGTTCGGTGACGGTCGCGAGCATGATGTTCATGATCCCGATGCCGCCGACGACCAGCGAAATCGCGGCGATGAACCCGAGCAGGACGATGAACATGATCCGCGTGTTTTCGGCTTGCTTGAGTAGTTCCAGCGGGACGGTCATGACGACGTCGTCCATTTTGTGGACTTTGTCCAACTGCCGTTGGACCGCCAAGGCCGTGTCTTCGACATCGTCCTTGGAGCGGAGCTGCAGCGTGATCTGGCTCAGCTCCAGGTACTCCCTTTCGAAGGAGCTGGAGGTCCGAGTAACGATCATGTCGGTAATGCGCTTCCAAAACGTCTCGATCGGGATGTAGACGTCCTTGGAAAAATCTTGCCCGGCAAAGGAACCGCCCACACCCGAGCTCGCTCCGCGTGGCTCCATGACGCCGACGACTTGATAGACATCGCCATCGATAAAGATTTGACGGCCGAGGGGACTATCGAGCGGAAAGAGCCGCCGCGCGGTGAGCGCTGCCAGGATGCAGACATTTTTTCCCTGCAGCGAGTCGGCATCTTCGAGAAACCGGCCTTCAGCGACGGTCAACTGCGTGACATCTTTATAGTCCGCCGTGCAGCCGACGAGCCGGCCATCGAGCAAGCGGTCGTTGACCTTGAATTGACTGCGATGTTCGCGAATCCGCAGCGCGTTTTTGACGGTGGGGATGCTGCTCAGGACTTTGAAATCTTCCCGCGTCAGGCCGTATGGCACCACGCCCTGGATGCCGGCGGTGACTTCGTTTGGCGGTTTGACCGAGCGGATGATGATATTTTCGGCGCCGAGGCCGGCGATTTGTTCCTGCGCCTTGGCACTGATCCCCTCGCCGATCGCGAGGAGCCAAATCACGCTCGCCACGCCGATGAAGATGCCCAACACCGTCAGCATCGACCGCAGCGGATGCAGCAGCAGGCTTTGCGCGCCGATAGCTAGGGTGCGGAACACGGGGGAAGGGATTGGGGGTTCGGGGTTGGGGATTGGGGGGAATGCAAAATTCTTTTTGCCACTGATTCTCACTGAAGTTACTGATTATCACTGATCTGATTTTTGTTTATTCAGATCTGTGAAAATCAGTTTTTCATCCGTGTTCATCAGTGGCAAAAAGTCTTTGTGCTCGCTTCATCCGCTAAACGTGCTCAACGTACTTGTGCGTGATCTCGTCCGTTGTATGCGGGATCGCCGGGGGGGATTTGCGGACGTCGGATTGCAGCAGTCCGTCCTTTAAGCGCACAATTCTACGCGCGCGTTCGGCCACGTCGGGTTCGTGGGTCACCATGACGATCGTCTTGCCCGCGCGGTTGAGCTTGTCGAAGAGCGCCAGGATCTCGTCCGAGGTTTGTGAATCGAGGTTGCCCGTCGCTTCGTCGGCCAAGATGAATACCGGGTCGTTGACCAAGCTCCGCGCGATCGCGACGCGCTGCTGTTGCCCGCCGGAGAGCTGCATCGGGCGATGGTCCAACCGTTGCCCGAGGCCGACGAGTTCCGCCAACTCGCGGACTCGTTCTTGATCGCTCTTATTGATCCCGCGGCCGTAGGTCAGCGGCAGTTCGATGTTCTCGAGGACGTTCAACTGCTGAATCAAATTGTACGCTTGAAAGATCATGCCGATCCGCGTCGCGCGGATTTCGGACAATTCATCGTCGTTCATCCGCGCGACATCATCGCCGCCCAGCCAGTAATGGCCTGTAGTCGGTCGATCAAGACAGCCGAGCAAGTTCAGAAGCGTCGTCTTGCCGGAACCCGAGGGGCCCATGATCGCGACGTAGTCGCCCGAGGGGACTTCGAGGGTGATGCCGCGCACGGCATGGACCGTTTCGGGACCAAGCTGGTACGCCTTGGTGATGTTCTCCACACGAAGGGCGACCGTCATTGACCGGCCCCTCCGGCCGCGGGCAACATGCTGGTGCGCGGACCTGGGCCGGGACCGCCGGGCGGATTGCCCGCTGGCGGACCAAGGTTTGGCGGTCCAAAATTCGGCGGGCCATTCTGCAGCCCGTTCATGCCCGGGCCTTGACCAGGGTTCATCCCGCCGGGTCCGCCGGCATCGGCCGTAGCTTCGCTCGGCTTGCGGCGGGCTTGCATGCCGCGGAGGAGTTCGGCCTTTTCGAGTTTGCCGTCGTTGTTGGCATCGTGGCGGACTAACTTCTCGCGTTGGTCGGCGGGAATTTCGTCGCCTTCGAGGATGTTGTCTTTGTTGGCGTCGTGCTTTTCGAAGAGCGATTTGACCATTTGGATGGGGTCAAAACCGCCGCCTTTGCCGCTTCCGCCTTGGCCGCTGGAATTGCCTGTGCCTTTGCCAGCGCCGTTGCGCTTGGCCAAGAGGAGCGGATCTTGCTGCGATGTTTTGCCTGCCGGTGGTTTAGGAAACTCGGCCAACTTGGCAAAGGGATCGGGATTCTCCACCAATTCGTCGCCGGGCTGTAGGCCTTCGCGGATCACGACACTCGTGTCGTTGCTGGAACCGATCGCGACCCAGCGGGGAACCACTTTGCCCCCTTCTTTGACAAAGCAGTAAAACTCGCCGGAGTTTTCGATGACCGAGACAACGGGCACGGCGATCGTGTCGGGAATTTTCTCGACATGAATTTCGACCTTGGCCGTGAGACCAGGACGGATCAGCCCTTCGGGCGGATTATCGATGTGCACATAAGTGTTGTATTGTTTGACTTGCGCACTGAAATAGCTATTGGGAATCGGCAAATCATCGACGCGCGTGACGCGGCCGTGCATTTCGAGATCGGGAAACGCATCCAGACGAACCGTGGCTTCCATTCCTTCACGGATAAAACCGACACGGGTTTCGTTGATTTTGGCCGTCACCTGCATGTTTTGCATGTCGGGGATACGAATGACGGATTGACGTTCACGGATCAGTGTCCCTTCTTGAATGATCACTTCGCTGCTGCCGCGGCCGCCGGATTGATTTGCGTAGACGACCTTGCCGGCGACGGGCGAGACAACTCGGCACTTACTGATTTGCGCTTCGATCAACGACAGTTTGGATTCTTCGAGCTTCAACGAGTTCTTGTCGGCTTGTTGCTTGGCTAGCGCGCTATCGATGTTGGCATCGAGCGTCTTGAGCATCTTGGCGCGGGTGTATTCCTTGAGGACACGAAGCTTGGTCTGCGCCGTTTCGAGTTCCTTGCGCGCCTTCTCGACGGCAAAGCGATCGGCTTCGACTTGCACACCTGTCACATAGCCCCGCGCCGCGAGGCGTTCGCTGTAGCCGGCGTATTCTTGCGCGCGGCGGAGATTTTCCTCGGCGACGAAGACTACGGACTGAATGGTCTGCTCTTCTTGCTTGTTGGTCCCTTCGAGGTATTCCTCCTTCGTGATGACGGCCGTTTCGTAGAGCGCCTTGGATTGCGCGAGCATCGCTTGCGCGTTGTTGCAGACGACTTGCTGCTGCGTCTTTTCGTTTTCCAACGCCGACGAGTCAAACTGCACTAGAAAGTCCCCCGGCTGCACCGTTTTGCCGTTCGGCACGATTTCGATGATCATCACCCCGCTCGAATTGCGGGCTTGCACTTCGCAACGAATATCGGTGTTGTTGCTGCTTTCGATTTCACCCGGCTCGATCACACTGTGGGCAAAGCTCGTTTTGGCAACGGGGATCGTCTCGGCTTTGCTCTGGGCGTCATTGGCTTTGCCGAACATTGCGGGGTATTGCCAGATCGCCAGCGCAATGCCGATCACCGCTACGGCCAAGATCAGCCACATCACGGAGAGGCCGCGGCGCAGATGGCGCGACGTTCGAGCAGCACGGCGAGTATGGTTTCGAACCAAGGCTTCCTCAGGCGGGCTTGCCATGCGCGGCGCAGCAGATTGGCCGTGCGGCATGGCAACAGGTGGCGGGTTCAACGAACATCTCTGGCAGGTCAGCGCGCGGCGAGGGAGGATACCACCCTGGGCAGGAAAATCCCCCGGACTCCGCCCGCCGCCGCATATCCTCTTATCCTAACCGCGTCGGGGTCGGCTGTCACTGAAAATCTCACGGGGATCAGCGGCATATTTCGTCAGTTGCCCAGCAAATCCGGCTCAAAACGCTGAGTTTCACGGCTGTCTAGCGGAGCGGTGATGCTCACGAATTCGCCAGGATACATTTCTAACGCTCGTTGACTCACAAGGTTCTGCCGGCGGGACTTCGGTTAGCCGCAGAATCGAACGGCATACGGTGTAGCGCTCCTCTTCGAGTCGCCGCTAAACGGATTTTTCTTCATCTCATTCTAACTCCTAACTTCTAACTCCTAGATCCTTCTGAAACGACACCAGCCCTCGGGGAGTTCCGAGGGCTGGCAGCGATTCGATGTCTTTACTAGAGGAAGCGGAGCCCTGAGCTTTGTCGCGCGGCGTTCCGCTTAGAACACATCGAGGACAAAGTGATGGCCGCTGTGATACCTGCCGCCGCCGGGGACGCCATGATGCCCGTGCATGTATTTGTTGTAGGTCGCCCCTTCAGGATACATGTTGTGCCATTGCTTGTTGTAGACCGGAATCCGCATTTCTTGCGGATAGCGGAAGTACAAGCTTTCGCTGCTCTTGTAGTATTCGTTGCTATAGAAGTTCTGTGGGTAGTACACGAACGGATAGTGATAGAACCGATTCCAGTCCTGGGTGCTATAGGTATGCGACCATTGACGGCCGTACCCTTGCTGGGCCGAAGCCGAGCCGGAATCGGCGAGCCACGCGGCGGCCGCAACGAACAGGGCAATGACAAGGCGACGCACCATAGCGGGTTCTCCAAAAACGAATCGCGGCGTGATGAGTTGTATTGAAAGCGGATCTCCTCGCCATGCTGACGCATGATCGAGGCTTGGGTTGGCGCTGAAGGAGTGGCTTGGCGGGGCGCGAAGTTTTGCTTCGGGCTTTCCCCCAATCCCCAATCCCGAACCCCTAGTCCCTTCCCTTAGGCTCATCGGCAATCCGTACGACCGACATTCAGCGTCAATCCGCTACCACCGGTGCATTTTCTCAAGAAAGACGGGCCGGCGTTCCGGTCAGGTAAGGTGGCGAAACTTTGCGGGCAAAGTATATCTGCTAGCGGCACCTGAAAACTGTCCTTTTCAAACCGAATTGCATTACGAGATATCGAGAAAATCTCGTAAACCTTGTCAATTTCTCCAAATCTACACAAAACTCTAGCAAGTTTTTCGACTTACTCATGAGGGATTTATTGCGATACCCGAAGAATGCAATTTGCCTTGGATTCACTGGTAGAACTAGAATAGTTAAGTCAAGTCAATGATTATCTGAAAGCGAATTAACCGATTAGCAAAAAGGTTTGAGTCTTGACTCCAATTATGCCAAACGAAAACCCCATTCCGCTGCCAGGGACATCCCTTGATGAGACTCCGTTGGGGAGTAGCACCATTATCGTATCAGGTTGTCAAAACACACAGGCACCAGAACTGCTTGAAAAGAATGCCGTGAACTTCCCAGACATCACGCTACTAGATGACATCGCAACAGAACCATGCGCTGAATGGTTGTCAGATAAAACTTGGAATGATGAAGCTGCTCCCAAATGAGGTAATTAGGGGTGGCTAGCTATTCGCGATGGGAAATCATCTACGCATGGATCCCAAATTCCGATGGAAGTCCGCCTGATCATGCGCACCCTTGTATCTATCTCGGGGAGTCTCGCAAAAGCAAAGACCTGATCATCGTTGCTGGCATCACCTCGGATTATGCCTATTGGCATGACGAATACTCATGGCGAATGCCTTGGGCTGAAGATGGGAATTGCGAAACCAGACTAACAAAAGATTGCTTTGCCCAGACTCACTGGATTCATCACATACCATTGGTTCAAGTTCGCGGTTACCACGGCTACACGCCACAGGCTGATCAAATTGAAATATCTCGTCGCTTGGAGTTGTATCTTCGAAGAAAGCAAAGTGGCGAAGCTTAGTATTCTGCGTGAATATTCCAGCACCCAAAACTTGCGAAAAAGCCAGTCTCGATAAATAATCACTCTACTCTTCTCTCCGGGGTGGAAGTCGTTTAAGTAGGCTCAATGCGTTTTCCCGTTCGTTGGTTCGCGGCTCTGACACGGGCCGTAGTTGTCGCGTGGCTTTGTTGTTATGCAGCAATCGCCCCGCTACGCGCCTACGACATCTTCGATGCCCAAATGGGGGCCTTCGATATTCCGAGCATCAACGCGACGCTGCGGTTGACTCCCACCGGCACGCCGATCCAAGCGAATGTCTTCGGCGAGCGCACGATCAATATCCAGGCCTACTTCGACACCGGCGCGAGCGGTGTCTTGATGAGCGAAGAGACAGCGCGCTACCTCGGCGTCACCAAGGCGATGAACGGCACAACGCCGGTCACATTTGCCGACGTCGGCGTGGGCGGCACGGAAATCTTCGAAGTTTCGACGCCTTACTACATCAGCTTGGCTCCGTTCAACGACTTTACCAATATCGAAAGTGCCGCGGCGTATAACCAAACCTTCGGGCCGATCCAGATGCAAATCGCGGCGGAGCAGCCCCTGGGTTCGCAGTTGGCCGGGCTCGATGTCTTTGGCATGCCCGTCTTCGCCGGCAAGGTCGTCGTCATCAATCCGCGCCCGGCCGATCCGTTGAATGCCGATGGCACGCCCAAGAGCCTGTTCGATCTCGGCCGGATGAATGTCAACGTCTACAACCCCAACGAGAAAGTTTACAGCGGGGCCGTGGCCGATCCCGGCATTCCCGAGGTCGCGCATCACATCAAACTCAGCTACGGCAGCTTCGACCGCTTTACCACCGTCACCCCCGCCGGCAGCGCCGGCCCGACACTCGCGCACAATCCGTTCATCGGGCCGAATCCGGTGCTGCAACTCGAAACCAATCCGCCGGCCGACACGACGCCGCCGGTCACGTTTGGCTACGGCAACTTAACGACGACCGGCAGCTTTCTGCTCGATACGGGGGCCGCCGCGTCGATGATCTCGCAAAACAAAGCCGCCCAATTGAATATTCGTTATCGCGCGGGGACTTTTGAAACAGAATCGCCCGTGCTCGAGTTTTTTGATGGAACAGAAGTCGAGAATCAATTCACGCTGACGGTCGGCGGCATCGGCGGCACGAAAACGATGGCCGGGTTTTATCTCAGCGACTTGATCCTTCCCACGATGGAGGGGAGCGCCGGCAATAGCAGCGACCCAAATCATCTGCACTATCATGGCGCGCCAGTGCTGGTCAACGATATTTCGCTCCTTGATCCAGTGACCAATCAGCCGCTGACGCTCGATGGCATCCTGGGCATGAATCTGCTGACAGGCAGTGTCGAATTGATTCCCGACCCGTTGCTCGGCTTTACGTTTGGCGAGATGGCGAACGGGGCGTACAACTGGCTCGTCTTCGATGAGCCGAACGGGATCTTGGGCGTGTCGTTAAAGAACGGCCCGGCCATTTGGCAAGGCTCCGCCGGCAACCCTTGGAGCACGACGGCCAACTGGGGCGGCAATACTTTTAACGGCACAACCTCTGAGATCCGGTTCACCACCGCCGGCAGCACGACGGCCAATCTGGACACCAACCAAACGGTCAACAAGCTCACATTCAACGCCAACACCGGCAACAACTATACCCTCGTTGGCTCGGGCACGCTCACGCTCGCCGGCACGACGCCAGTCATCAACACGACGGCGGGAAATACCGGCACACAAACGGTAGCGGTGAATCTGGACCTCGCCGCCGGCACGACGATCGTCATAAACGGCGGAACGCTGAATCTGAATTCGCCAGCCGATGCCACACTCGGCGCAGGTGTCACGGCCACCGTCGCCAGCGGCGCGACGCTGAATCTCGGCGGGACGGGCAACGCCCTGAGCAACGGTACGACGACACATGCCGACGTCACCAACAACGGAACTCTCGCCGCGACCACGGCCGGCAAACGCGTCGGCAATATCGACGGCACGGGCAACACCAACGTCACGGGGGCGGGGGCTTCGCTGACCGCCAATTCCATCCGCCAGAACAGTCTGAACATCGGTGCCGGCAATTCGGTCACCATCGCCGCCAGCAGCGACGTGAGCCGCGTCAACACGCTGAGCATCAACGCGACGGGTAAGCTCGACCTCGCGGACAACGACCTGATCGTCGCAGGCGGCAACCTCGCCGCGATCACGGCGCTGCTCCGCTCCGGCTTGGACATCAACGGCAGCTACGGTGACGGCCCGGGCATCACCAGTAGTGCGTTCGCCGCGAACCCCGCGGGCAATACCGTCCTGGGCGTGGCTCCGAATTCGGAACTGGGCTACTCCACATTCGCGGGCCAAGCGGTCGGCGCGAACGATGTCTTGATCAAATACACATA
Source organism: Pirellulales bacterium (assembly GCA_041736895.1). Lineage (GTDB taxonomy): Bacteria > Planctomycetota > Planctomycetia > Pirellulales > JALHPA01 > JANRLT01. The sequence goes on along the minus strand of JBGSSS010000060.1, from coordinate 32,869 downwards.
CTTCGGCGACGCCGATCTGAACGGATTCGTCGATACGGCGACCGACTTCGACTTGTACATCACCGGGCTGACCAGCGGCGGCAGCTTCAACGGCTGGCTGTACGGCGACTTCGATTACAACGGCGTCGTGGACAGCGCGACCGATTTTGACCTCTACATCACGGGCCTCACCAGCCAAGGCGGCACGCTGCTGACGGGCAGCGGATCGTCAAATATCACTGCCGTGCCCGAGCCGGGGTTCTACGCCGCGGCAATCCTGGGAGTCTTGGCCTTTGGCGCAGCGCGGTATCTCAGGAATCAACGCGACGAGTAATACGCTTCGCATTCAGCAGCCCGCAGCGTAAGCAAGGGAGTATAAAAAAGGCAACACTCCCTCGCTCACGCGTTTTGAAGTTGCACTTTTCTTAGGTCCGGAGGACCGGAAGTGAATAGCCCAGGCCGTAAGGCCTGGGTAAGACACGAGAACACAACCGGAGGTCCGGAGGACCGGCAGTCCGTCGCCAATCGTCCCGACTGCCGGCCCTCCGGGCCTAATATTTCTTGTGGCATCGCTACTCGGCCCTTACGGGCCGAGCTATTGACGGCCGATCCTCCGGACCTAAAAGCAAATGCGGTCACTTCCTTGGTCGAATATCAAAAAGCGCAACTTCAAAACTTACGCCGTCGGCTGCTAAAATGCGCGACGGGCCTAACAAAAAAAACCGAACCTCTTCCTGGGTGAAGAGGTTCGGCTCTTAAAACTCGTGACTGATCTCTCAGTCCAAACTACCGAGGCACCACCGGCGTCACGCCGGGGTTTGCTTGCGACGGATTGATCCGGTTGCGGCGCACGTGGCGTCACCGGCAGCGGCAAGGTCGCCGGCGCTTCGCGGCGGTCTGGCAGCGGGATCGTGATTTCGGTCAATGGTTTTGCCACGGAAGTCAATGTCACGACGCGCGTAAAACCGAGGTCGATCTGAGCCTTGCCATCGAGACGCGCGGCCTTCGTCAGAAATTCCTGCGCCGTGCGAATCTTCTCGCCGTTCAGCGAGTCGATCTGATCACGCGGACGAATCCCAGCGCGATCCGCCAGGCTGCCCGGAGCGACCGTGGCGACAATCGCGGCTTGCGAATTTTCCGCATCGATCGTGATGCCGAGTGTGCCTTGATCCGCGGCGACATTTTGGTAATCGGCGTTGAACTCCCGCGTCCACTGTTCGGTGGGCGTCCAGTTCACCGTCTCTTCACGGCCGTCACGCAGCACCGTGATTCCGAAACGTTGCCCCGGTTGCACCGTCGTCAGCCAATTGTAGAACGCCGCGTTGCTGTTGAAGCGTTGGTCGCCAACACGCAGGATTACGTCATTGTTGCGAAACCCCGCGCCAGCGAACGTGCTATTTTGTTGCAGGTTCTCAACTCGCAATCCATTGGTTGCCGAATTGAGCGCAAAGCCCAACCGCTCGCGGAGTCGCTCCCGGCGTTCTTGCCGATCATCGGCACGCCCCGCCGGTTCAATCGAGTTCGCGCGGGTGTCGCGATTCAATTCGCGGTTGTCGCGGTTTTGCTCGCGGGCATCCTGGCGATTGTCGCGATTCGCTTCGCGTGTCGCGCGATTTTGCTCGATTGCGTCGCGCAGACCGGGCCGCAATTCGGGCGTCGGTTGGGGAGCGACTGGCTGCGCCATCGGCGCCGCAGACGGCGTTTGCGGAGTAACTGGCGGTGTTGTGGCTGGCGATTGCTTCAAGGCCGGCGGCAGTTCCGGCACGGTACCCTGAGCAAGCAGCTGACTTGCGGCGAACAGACCGCCCAACGAGAGCGCAGCGATGCGCCGCTGCCAGACGGTTTTCAAAAACGCTTGCATCACAAATCTCCTCTAAAAAACAAATGTATTTGGGAGCCGCGACTCCAATGGTGTCGCTGGCAAGATCAGAGTCATTCCGAAGATGCAGTCCTGATGCCAAGGCGAATTTTTTCATCCGAAAAAATGTCGGATCGTTCAAGGGAGCAAAAAAAGTTTGTCGTGACTTTCAAGAATGTGTTGCCCCAAACCGGATTGATCCTCGAAGTGCCAGCGCTCTTTCAAGACATATCCGTCTTGTTGTAAGGGGGATTCGGGATCACTTTTTGTCGCCGAAGCGACCAAATTATTGTGTCATTCGATCGTCGATAACTAGCGAGCGCTCTCGTCGGATAAATCATGTGGAAGATAAAAAGTCGTACGGTTAAGCATGCCTTCCTTTCAATATTCTTCCCGTTTGTACGATCAAGCAAAAAAAATTGGTCTAGGCACTACAAGTGCATAGAATACATTTGGAGTCGGAGTGGATGTCCTGGAGGGGGACAGAGAAACATCGGGATTTGATATGGCAGCGACTCCTTGAATGCAGTGCTCTGCAAAGTGCACTCTGTGAGTTTTTCTAGCCCACAATCTGTAGCTAACGCACCATGATCTCATATTCAAAATTGTCGCGGTCACCGAATTCCAACTTGAAACCAACTGGCTTCACCCTGGTCGAATTGTTGGTGGTCATTGCGATCATCGGCATCTTGATTGCATTATTGCTGCCCGCTATTCAAGCCGCGCGCGAAGCGGCACGTCGCAACGGCTGCCTCAACAATTTGAAACAGCTCGGCCTGGCCAATCAAAACTATATTGACGCAAATAAAGCGTTTCCCCCGGGTGCTCCTGGCTGGAATGGAACCTGGACAAATAACGGCAAGGATCGCGTCCCCTATGTGCGACACATTCTCCCTTTTATCGAAGAGACGGCACGCGACAAGCTCTATAACGATGCGCTCGGTTGGCCCAGCCAAGGCGCGAATCAAAAGGCGATCGTCGCTCCAATCCAGCTCTTTCAATGTCCCAGTGACGAAACGGTCATCACCACCAATATTGGTGACGCTAAAGGAAACTATGCGATCAACTGGGGGGCACGCACCTACACCCCGACCGACAAGATCAAAGGCCGTGGCCCGTTTGGCTGGGACAAGTTCATTTGCAAAATCCGCAACGTGAGCGATGGCATGTCCAAAACATTGTTCATGATGGAAATGATCCAGGCCCCGGATACGGGCGACAACCGGGGTCGAATCTGGAACGACGCGGATTGCAATAGCATGGTCAACGCCCTGCTGACGCCCAATGCCACGGCCAATGACCAATCGTCCGTTTCCGGGTCGACCCCCACTTGCGTGGACCGACCCGATCTGTACTTGCCCTGCACATCGACGGGTGTCTCGCGAGCCAATGGCCACATGGCTTCACGCAGCCTTCACACCGGCGGCGTGCATGTCGCCCTGTGCGACGGCTCGGCGAAATTTATCGCGGACGATATCGAACTCGATATCTGGAAAGCAGCCGCCACGATCGGCGGCGGCGAGACTTTGGACTTGCCTCAATAACAAAGTCCCTTGGACAGATTGGATGAACCGTGTAATTCACGACTGTCGATGAGTTCCTAACAACCACAGTGTCTCTTAAGGAAGCGTCTTGTCATGCGCGTGATCACGAGTTTTATTATCGTGCTGTGTCTTGTGGTCACCACGACCGGCTGCAGCAAAACCGTAAAGCGGCGCGCCATCGCAGGGACAGTTACGTTCGACGGCAAGCCCATCGACAAAGGGCAAATCCAATTCGTCCCGGTCAAAGGAGGCCCCTCGGCGGGCACGGACATCATCAATGGCCAGTACAAGCTCGAAGGCCCGCGCGGCCCCGGTATTGGTCAATACAAAATCGAAATCACGGCGTACCGCACCGGACGGCCAGGCCAATTCGACGCCGCGACCAAGCAGCGCGAAATGGAAATGATCCAATATATCCCCAGCAAGTACAACGAGAATTCCGAGTTGATTCGGGATATTACCGAAGCCGAGGAATCGATGACGCTGGATTTTGATTTGAAGCCGAATTGAGGGGTAGATCGCTCCTCTTCGAGTCGCCGCTAAACGAGCTTTGTTTGCGGCTTTCCTGTCTTCCTGTCCCCCTGCTCTCCTGACATCCTTTTTCCTTACCGCACCATCTTCGGAATCTCCGGCGTGGGAATCTCCGCGAGCAGCCGTTCGATCACCATCTCGTTGTTCACGCCTTCGGCTTGCGCTTGAAAGTTCGTGCTCACGCGGTGCCGGAGCACCGGGATCGCGACGCGTTTGATGTCATCGATCGCCACGCTGAAGCGGCCGTCCATTGCCGCGAGCGCCTTGCCGCCGTGGATCAGAAACTGACCAGCCCGCGGGCCGGCGCCCCAATCGACTAGGTCGCGGACGAACTGCGGTGCGCTGTCGTCCTTCGGCCGCGTCGCGCGGACGAGCCGGGCGACGTACTTGACGATGTACTCGCTCACCGCGACGCTGCCGACGAGCTTTTGCAGGTTCACGATCGCGCGGCCCGAGAGGACCTTGCGCACTTCTGGTTTTTCGTTGCGCGTTGTCGCCGTCAGGATCTGCTCTTCTTCCGGCGCGGTGGGGTAGCCGACCTTGATGTTGAACATGAACCGGTCCAACTGCGCTTCGGGCAGCGGGTACGTGCCTTCTTGCTCGATCGGGTTCTGCGTCGCGATGACGAAGAACGGCTCGGGCAGCGTGTACGTTGTCTGGCCGACGCTGATTTCGCGTTCTTGCATCGCCTGCAACAGCGCGGCTTGCGTTTTCGGAGGTGTGCGGTTGATTTCGTCGGCGAGGAGGATGTTCGTGAAGATCGGGCCTTCGACGAAACGAAAGTGCCGCTTGCCGTGCTCGTCTTCTTCGAGGACGTTCGTGCCCGTAATGTCCGACGGCATCAAGTCGGGCGTAAATTGGATGCGTTTGAAGTTGACGTCGAGAATTTTCGCCAGTGTGCTGACCATCAGCGTCTTGGCCAAGCCCGGGACACCTTCGAGCAGGCAGTGCCCGCGCGTGAAGATGGCGGCGAAGAGCTGCTCGATCACCTCGGCTTGGCCGACGATGACCTTTTGCAGTTCTTCGCGCATGACGGTGCGATGCTGCGCGAACTCTTGGAGAAAATCGCCCAAGCTGCGGGGTTTGGTGGACACGCTAGACTCTCTCGCCGCGGCGAGAGCCATGAGTAATATCGAGGGCTTCCTGCGGATATTGTATTTTATCGGGGAAAGCGGGGTTTGAACAGAAGTCCCGAGGAATCGCTAAGACGCAAGCGGATGGGTACTGTACCCATCCGCTTGCGTCATAGCAGATAAGTACAAGCGATGTGTTATAATTCAGTCATCAGCCCAAGCCGCCATATGCAAGGAACGCTCGCCATGCTTCGTCTGCTTTTGGTTCGTCGTTTTCCGATCGCCTGCGCGTTGCTTGCGCTGGCGGCTCTGCTGGGAATTGCGCTCCTGCCGAATTCCGCCACGGCCCAATTTAACGCGGGTCCAGATGAGGTCGATGCGGCAGCCGTGCGCAAGTCGATCGAGCGCGGCTGCAAGTATTTGCTCTCGCAGCAAGAACCCGATGGCACCTGGGGAGCCCATACGGGCTATCCCGGCGGTATGACGGCGCTGTGCGTCTTGGCTCTCGTCAACAGCGGAATCCCCACGGACAATCCCCAACTCGCCAAGGCGATTGCGAAACTAACGGCTTACGAAAAGCCGGGCGGCGAAGCCAAAATCTACTCCTCGGCCCTCATCGTAATGACGCTCTGCGCTGTTGATCCCAAAAAGTATGCTAATATCATCTCCAACCATGCTACATGGATCGCCAACCAGCAGCTCAAAGACGGCTCCTACCGCGGCGGTTGGAGCTATGATCGCCCGGGCGGGCGTGCGGACAACTCGAACTCGCAATTCGCGATCCTTGGACTCCATGAAGCGGAACGCGCCGGCGTCATCCCGGTCGATCAGGCTCTGTGGCAACGCGTCGAACAATATTGGAAGACGGGCCAAAACAAAAACCAAGGGGCAAACTCGGGTTCCTGGGCCTATGTGAACTCCGGGACCGTGGACAATGGCGGGCAACGAATCGGCAACCAACCCGGCACCGGCAGCATGACCTGCGCCGGGCTTTGCTCGCTCATGATCGCCCGCAGCAAGTTGGTGAACGGCGATGCCAAGCTGAACGGCGAGAATCCCCTCTGCTGCCAAGACGATAAGAAAGACACGGCCATCGAAGACGGCTTGAAATGGCTTGGGGCCCAGAGCACCGTCGACCACAATCCTCCGCAAGGAATGGGCTGGCACTATTACTACCTGTATGGCCTGGAGCGAACCGGCCGGCTAAGTGGGCAGCGCTTCTTGTATCGAAACGGAAACCCCTTCGATTGGTATCGCCAAGGCTGCACGCAATTGCTCAACGACCAGGACAAGCTCGGCTCGGGCAAATGGGATGGCAGCCGGATGGAGGGGGACGCGCGGGTCGCGACGGCCTTAGCGCTGCTCTTCCTGAGCAAAGGCCGGCGGCCCGTCGTGATGGCCAAGGCGCAATGGGGGACCGGCGATGATTGGAACCAGTATCGCAACGACGCCGCGAACCTGACGAGTTATGTCGAAACGATGTGGAAGAAAGATTTTCCGATCGGCCTCAGTTGGCAGGTCGTCAATCTCGAGCGGGCCACGGTCGAGGATCTGCTCCAATCGCCGGTCCTTTACATCAGCGGCAGCAAAGGGATGATCTGGACTCCGCAATATGTCCAGCTTCTGCGCGAATACATCGACCGCGGCGGGTTCATATTTGCCGAAGCTTGCTGCGATGGGCCAGGCGCTGAGGGCTTTGACCGCGCGTTTCGCGAGGCCGTGAAAAAAATGTTCGCCGACAAGCCCGAGCATCAGTTGAAGATGCTCGACGCGATGCATCCGGTGTACCGCGCGGAGATTCCGGTCGATCCGGTGATCGATATCTGGGGCGTCGATTACGGCTGCCGGACGTGCATCGCGTATGTTCCGCCGCCGCGCGGCGAGCTCAAGGGAAATCTCGGCTGCTGGTGGGAGCTGGATATCGCGCGGCAGCACAACATGCAAATGCGCGGCGAGCGGATGATGCGCAGCGCCTTTGCCATCGGGCTGAATGTGCTGGCTTACGCGACGAATCGCGAATTGAAGAGCAAGGACGAGAACCTCAATCTAAAAGCCAGCAACATCAAACCCGACACCGGCAATCGGGCCTTGGTCTATCTGGCCAAGCTCCGGCACGACGGCGGCTGCGACACGGCACCCGGCGCGCTGCCGGGGATCTTGCGCGCGGCGGAACAGCAGTTGAACTTTCGCGTGGCGGTCGAGCCGCGGCTGATCGACATCGGCGGCAAAGCGATCTTCGATTACCACATGGTGTTCATGCACGGCCGCAATAGTTTCACGCTCAAAAAAGACGAACCCAAGCAACTGCGCGAATTTGTCGAACGCGGCGGGACGATCCTGGCCGATTCGATCTGCTCGAGTCCGGCGTTCACGGAATCGTTTCGCACGGAAATGAAACGCGTCTTTCCGCAAGCCGCGCTCGAACCAATTCCCGCGAACGACCCGCTCTTGACCAACAAGTTTGGCGGGTTCGATCTCGCGCGCGTGACGCGTCGCCAGCCGCGCGGCGCGGCCGATGGTCCGCTCGATGCGGCGAAGCGCGTCGGACCGGCGGAGCTCGAAGGGATCAAAATCGGCGACCGCTGGGCCGTGATCTTCTCGAAGTACGATCTAAGCTGCGCGCTGGAACGCCACGATTCGCTCGAATGCGAAGGCTACATCCGCGATGATGCCGAGCGGATTAGTTTGAATGTGCTGCTGTATTCGCTGGGGAAGTAATGTAGCTGAACTCGTAAGAGTTCAGATGTGAGTCGCGCGGATTCTAGCTCTAAAACCGCCTGTTTAGCGGCGACTCGCAGAGGATCGCTGCACTCCTTTTCACGAACGATTCACATCTGCTTACTTCGGCACCCGCACGTCGAACTTTGTCCCTTGCGGCATGACATAAATGTGCGTGTGCTGGCGCAGGTCGCGGGTCAGCCCCCGCTTGTAGGCAAAGAGCGTATTGCCATTGTTCATCGTGTCGCCCGAGACGAGTTGGAGTTGGTCCTTGCCCGAGCCGCTCCAGGTGAACACGATCAGCCGTTCCTTGCTCAGATCGACCACGGCGTTGATCTTGGCTTGGACTTCTTTGTTGTCGAATTCCTTGGCGAGTTCCTCGGCGTTGTTGATGACCAACGGCTGGTCGACTTTCTTGTTGTAGTCCCAGGCGATGCCCTGTAGGTCGGTCACCTTGCGAATGGCGATCGGCTTGGGGGCCGGCGGATCTGCCGCCAGGGCGAGTTGAATCAGGCAAAAACAACCGAGAACGACCGCGACGCGAGAGAGCATGAGAGGAATCCTTTCGGCGAATTCAGAACAAAATTCGAAATGTGTTTTCGATAACAACTCTAGCACATTTTTGAGCAGTGGGATTTTTGACAGGACTTCTCCGTTGCTGAGAATCTCTTCCGATTTCTAAGACTTTGCCGTCTGAAAAGCGCTCCTCTGCGAGTCGCCGCTAAACGGGCGGGAAATGAATTGCGAGTCTGTTCCAGTTCATCCGGGGACTTACGTCCCCGGCTCAGTTTCCTACTTTCTCACTTCTTCCCCCGCACGCGCGTGACCTTATATGCCGCCGGATATTGCGAAAACCCGTGCGTCGAGACGCCGTTTTTTGTGGAGCCGGTGAACTGCGCCGGCGAGGGGACGATCTCGACTCGGAGGACGCCCGTCTCGCCGACTTTGAGCGTGCCGCCGTGAACCGCGGCCGTGGCCAGATGCGAATCCGTCGTGTGCAGGCCCGACCCCCAAACCGTGCCATTGATGTTGCCCGTCACGCGGAACAAGAGCTTCGCGCCAACTTGGCCCGTGTAGGCGGTGAGCGAACCGGGGTCGGGGAAGATCTCGCCGACGATCTGTTCCTCGGGGGGTTGGGCCGCGAGCGAGCGCACTTCGGCCAGCTTGAGAGCCTGCTCGCCGAATTGCTTGGTGCGAACTTGCAGCGTGTCGTTCTTGATCGTGCCGGCGATGACCGAATCGTCGGTCGTGACGGCATCGGTCGTGCGCGGGATGAGTTGCTCCGGCGGCGTGGCCTCAGTGATCTTGTCGACGAGTTCCGCCGCACGGGCAGCGACCTCGGGGTCGCGCGACTCGGCGGCTTTCTTGAGCAGCGCATAGGCAGCAAGCTTATGTTGGAACAGCGTCGCGCTGGCTTTCTCGCGCGTGTTGAAGTTCTCGCTCGCCAGTTGCTCGAGCGCCTTATTCACGGCGTCGGTGACGTCCGCTGGCACACGCGGCGCGAATTCGAGCTTGCGGATTTCGGCGAGCGGAATCTTGAGCTCGCCATACTTGGTGACGAGCGTCAGCTCGGCTTCGAGCAACTCGACCTGGAGCGTCCCTTTGTCGGTGAACTGCGCGGTCATCGTGAGCGCGGCGGTTTTGGCCGGAGTCTTCGGCGCAGCCGTCTCCTCGGCGAACACCAGTTGAGCGAAAAGAAGACAGAGCGATAACGAGAAGACTGCGCGCATTGTTTTCTCTCTCCGGAAATCATGCTGGGCGTTTGGTCCCTTCCTCGACATCATTCTCTCTGGCAAGTTTGGCAAATGCAAAGAGGTTTTGAAGGTTGTTACAAATAGAATGCTCACCCCCCTGCTGGATTTATTGCTTCGCAGGTGTGGCAAGCTTGGCGTTGGCAGCGGGAAGCGGCAGGGCATTGGCTTTCTCGTTGTAACTGTCGTTCAACTTGCTGAGCACAATCGCCGTGATATCGAGACCCGCGTTGTGATAGACGACCCGCCGCTGCCGGTGCTGCTGGGTCGCTTCCAAATCGCGGAGCGGCTGCTCGCGGGTGTCTTGATTCAACACGAGGGCGATGTTGTTCGCGACGGCAACTTGTTTGGTGATTTGGTCGATTTCTTTCAGCAGCGCGGTTTCCAGTTTGACTCGTTGTTGCTCGAACTTCGTGCGTTCGATTTTGATCCGAGCTTGCAACTCATGCTGCTTGAGCGTCGCTGCTTCTTGCTTCTTGATGAAATCCGGCGAACCCGGCTGGAGTGCTTTCAATTCTTCTTCCAGCTTGTGCACCGAATCGTGGAATGCCTTGAGTTCGTTCTCGACTTTGGCCGTGCCGGCCTTGAGTTGATCGAGTTCGGTTTTGTAACGCAGCGAGTTTTGAAAAGCATGATCGTAATCCATCAGCGCGACCAGATGTCCTGGCGGCGAAGGCTTGGGTTCGTCCGCCGCGCGCGGCGCGGTCGAAGCATAGAAAACGACCGCCGCGAGCAGGCTCAGGCCTGCGCTGATGCGCCAGGACATTCGGGGTTCCTCCGTGAAAGACTTCGTTCGCTGTGAATGTAGGCGTAAGAGCGGCTCAACAGAAAGCTGTAGCCACGCTTAGCTTGACTGCGGTCATTCTCTCCGCCGGCGCGAATTATTGCAAAGCGCATTGCGGCGCTTGTTACAAGCTTGTTGCTAACGCGGCTTACTGATCGATTTCCGGCATTTCGATTGTTAGATTCTTATTCAATTGCGCGAGCACTTCATCGGTCAGATCGAGCCGCGGATCGGCGACGACGATCGTGTTATTGATCGCGCGCAGGACTTGCTGCGGGTCCTTGCCATCGACGGGTGTCGTATTCGTGCGGAGCAAGATGCCGATGCCGTGCTGCGCGCAGAGCTTGCGGCTGACTTGTTCGATGTCCTGATAGAGCTTGAACTGGACCGCGTTGATGCGCGTTTCAAACTCCTTGCGGGCGTTGTCTCGGGCCGATTTGAAATCGAGTTCCTTTTTACTCAACTCGGCCTCGGTGCGCCGATAGTCGGCACTGTCTTTGGGAAAGCCTTTGAGCACTTCAGCGAGGTTCTTCATGTCCTCGTATTCGGATTTAAATTTGGTTTCGAGTTCCTGCGTTTCGGCTTTCATCTTTTCGATCGTCGTTTTGTACGATTGGCATTCCTGAAACAGCCTGCCCATGTCGAGGTACGCCGTTTTGAGCGCGGGCAATTCGCGCGGTTTTTCCTCGGCCGTTTGCGCGAGGTACGGCGTCAATGCGCCGAGGAGAAAGACGATCGAGAAGGCCAAGAAATATTTCGCGCGCGGCATGTGAAATCCCCTTGTGAATAAGACTGAAACGAATCCGTGCATTGTCGCGGTTCGCGGGGGAGAGTGTAAAGCGACAATCGAGAAGCAAGGTTTTACGCTTGCTCCGCCGCTGCAGGCGACTTGTCAGCTTTTTGACTTGGTTCCCAGAGCCATGTTAGAATCCTGAGAAGGAGGATCTTTCATGATCAAGATTCAATTAGACGAAAAAATCGTACAACAAATTCGTCTCGGCGAAGGCCCCATCGAGTTAGTCGATGCTGCGGGCTTGACGGTTGGGACAGTTCGGCGTCCGCCAACCAACGAAGAGATTGTACGAGCAAAAGCACGTGCGAGCCGCGGGAGTACAACTTTAACTTGGGAACAGTTGATGACCAAGGTTCGGACAGAGAAGGGGCTGTGATTTACAACGTCGTCTTTTCGCTGGAGGCCGCAGCCGAGCTTGTTCGAATCATGGGCATGTTGCCGACAGCCGAAGTCTTGCGAGCAGCGTAAGCAATTCGGCAAGCGCTGGAAACCGATCCGGCACACGAAGGGAACGCACTTCCCGAAGACTTATTCTACATCGACCGCGAGCCATTGAGGGCGTTCTTTGCAATCGACTTTCAGGAAGTAACCATTGAAGTGACGGACTTCCGAATTTTGTAACGCTCGGCTGCTAGTAGATCAACGATCGCGCTCGCGCCGCCGCTGCGTGTTCCGCTGCGGACGATAGCCGCCGGATTTTTTCTCGCGGCCTGTCTTTCCAGGTACACTTTTGCCAGGAGTACTGTTGCTGCCCTGCCCTTTGGCATTCGGCCCGCCGCGGATGTGGTCGCCTTCGCTGTGATCGCGGAGTTGCGCGTTCGCTTGTTGGCGGCGCTTGTCGAGAGCTTCCTTCGGCGCGCGGGCGGAGATCAGGCAATCGCACCCGTCGCCGATGAGATCCATCCGGCCACTCTCTTCGAGCGCGCGGCGGACTTCGAAGTAATTCTCGGGCTTGAAGAACTGCAGCAACGCCCGCTGCATCTTGCGGTCTTTCAGGTTCTTCGCCGTCGCGACTGGCTTCATCGTCATCGGGTCGTAGCCGGTCCAGTACATGCACGCGGCCAGATCGAACGGGCTCGGGATAAAGTCCTGGACCTGGTCCGGCTTGTAATGGTTGCGTTTCAGGAACAGCGCGAGGTCAATCATCGCGTTCAAATCGCTGCCGGGGTGGCTCGCGATGAAGTACGGGATCAGGTACTGCTTCTTGCCTGCCGCGGCACTCGCTTTTTTGAACTCGGCGTCGAAGCCGAGGAAATCCTCCGCGCCCGGTTTCTTCATCAGTTCGAGCGTGCGCTCGTCGGTGTGCTCGGGCGCGACCTTCAAATAGCCGCCGACGTGATGCGTCGCCAGTTCACGCATGTACTCTTGATCGCGGCGGGCGAGATCCATGCGAATCCCGCTGGCGACGAGGACCTTGCGCACACCCGGCTCTTCGCGGGCTTCTTTCATGAGTTGCACGAGCGGTCCGTGATCGGTGCCGAGCAGTTTGCAGATCGTCGGGTGGACGCAACTTAGCCGGCGGCACTTGGCTTCAACTTCGGGCTTGGTGCAGCGCATCTCGTACATGTTGGCCGTCGGCCCGCCGATGTCGCTGATCACGCCGGTGAAGTCCGGTTCGCTGGTCATCTTGCGAATTTCGGCGAGGACACTTTCGCGCGAGCGGCTTTGGATGATGCGGCCTTCGTGCGCGGTGATGCTGCAGAACGTGCACCCGCCGAAGCAGCCGCGCATGATCTGCACGCTAGTCTTGATCACGTCCCACGCCGGAATTTTTTGATCGCCGTAACTCTTGTGCGGGCGGCGCGTGAACGGCAGCGCGTAGACGCGATCCATCTCGGGCTGCGTCAGCGGATACGCCGGCGGGTTCACGACGATCGCTTCATTGCCGTCGAACTGGACGAGGCGCTTCGCGTTGTACGGATTTGTTTCGTGATGCGAGATCCGCGTCATTCGGCAGAACGCGAGTTTGTCGGCTTGTGCTTCTTCGACCGTGGGGAGATACGCGGTAGTGAATGTGGTCGGTGTGGTTGTAGGTTGTAGGTTGTAAGTTGTAGGTAAAGAAGGCTCCTGTCCTAAATTCCTGTCCTCCTGTCCTCCTGCAATCCTGTCCTCCTTGAATGCCGCCGCTTCCTTCGCGCCAAGGCGATAACAGACGCCGCGGATGTCGCGGCAGTCGCGGACGCCGAGGCCGGCCTTGAAGCGCTGTGCGATTTCGAGGATCGGCCGCTCGCCCATGCCAAAGACCAAGAGGTCGGCCTTGCAGTCCATGATGATCGGCCGGCGGACCTTGTCGGACCAGTAATCGTAGTGCGCGATGCAGCGGAGACTCGCTTCGACACCGCCGGCGATGACGGGAACCCCTTTGAACGCTTCGCGCGAACGTTGGCAGTAGGCGAGCGTCGCGCGGTCGGGGCGGCGGCCAATTTGACCGCCGGGGCTGTACGCGTCGTCGTTGCGGACTTTGCGATTCGCCGTGTAGTGATTGATCATCGAGTCCATGTTCCCCGCGCTCACGGCGAAGAACAACCGCGGCCGCCCGAACTCGCGCCACGGCTCCGCGCTCTGCCAGTTCGGCTGGCTGAGGATCGCGACCTGCAGGCCTTCGCTTTCGAGCAACCGCCCGATCAACGCCATCGCGAAGCTCGGGTGATCGACATACGCATCGCCGGTGACGAAGACAATGTCAACTTCGTCCCACCCGCGCGCGAGCATCTCCGCACGCGTCATTGGCAACGGCTGCGTCGCGGCGAGCGCGAGCGGCATCCCGGGCCGCGCGATGTTGAAGTAGTCCAAACCGGCCTGCGGCGGAGCGTAGCCTTCGCCGGTCAGTGCGGGGGACTCGTTCAAGATGGGAAGCGGATTGAACATGCGGTACGGATCAAAGCAAAATGTCGAATAAGAATAATGTCATCTTGTGCCAGATACAAACTAACTGAAATTCGCAATACAGTTCAAAACCAAACTCACTACAGAACATTTAGCAATGATTGAAGATTGGAATTTTTGTCAAGCATTTACCAGCCAGCTTCCATTAGAATTTGTTCGTATTTTTCCATGTGCTCAGCGATGTTTAATTGCTGCTTGGCAATCTCACAAGCGACAGCGAATGGTTCCTCATGATAAATCAATTCAAAATCCCTTTTCACTAATCGTGTTCTTAGATTCAAGTAATAGGCATACACTTCTTCAAATGCTTTAGGTGCTTCATAGCCGTGGAATTGCACAAGGCTTTCTACAATCGAATGCCAAAATGGATGCCGCTGCAATCGATAGAATGGAATTTTGGAAATCATAAGATGAGCTGTGGTTTTGAATTCTGCAGAATCTGGACCGCATTATCCGTATGAAAACTGAGTTGATCGCTATCGGGATGAACAGTACGCCTGGTTTTCCACTGCTGGACCAAGGGGCCAACAACAACATCGAAATATGGAATATCCTTCCCTCGGGCGTGACCAATGTTTCCACTACGACAGTAAACAACAAAATCCCAAAAATCATGGGCCATATTGTCACTGCGAACAAATGCCAAAAACTCTAGCAGCGCCAAAGCATTCCTACTGACTTCGTATCGAACAAGCGCTGGCGTATCTGGAGCGAAAGCTTTTTTTCGCGCCCAGCCACGCGCTTGATCCTCGGATGTCGTTGTGTAAAACCCAATTCCAAAATCAAGAGCTTGACGCCCTAAAGTCAAATCGATTCTGCTATTAATTATACCCTGGGCGGAAACCAATGTCGTTCCGTGAAATAGTACCAAATCTTGATTCAACCAATGACAGTTGGGTGTTTTTGTCAAATTCATTTTTTCAATCTCATCGATAGATTGACTAGCAATTGCTGTCTCGATTTGCTTATTCTTCTATCCAATTTATCAACAAATCGGTCGTGACGCGAATCTTCTCCCCCAAAAAACAGCACACCCCGGAGATCTTGCGATCTCCGGGGTGTGTTTGCTGTGCATCGTGTTGAAAACCAACCTCTATCAACTGCCCCGCTATCTTTTGCCCCCACTGACTTCGTTCATTCTGACTTCTGACTTGCAAACTTTTGCCCCTGCGGTCATCTGTCGTACTATCAACTTCCCTAGCTCCTCAATCAAACGCTCCCCTTCGGGTCGCCGCTAAACGGGCGTTACTTCCCTCACTCCCTCATTCAAGTTTCGCAGAACTCTCGAACCACTTCGTTCCTGTTCCGAATACCTCGCGGTTGCTGCTGCTCCGTAATCCTTGAACGCTTCTCCCCTCACCCTGAATCACTGTCACTCTGACGAACGTTCTCTCGATACACTTCGCCCCCGGGTCGGATGACCCGGGGGCTGGTGATTTCATTCAGGTCACACTACCAGCTGAAGGTCGCTCCGAAGAAGGCCCCGTGGAAGATCGTGGCCCCGCTCGATTCGACGTCGGTCCAATCCCCTTCGGCAGCCAAGTAAGCCGGAACTTGGTCGTCGGCCAAGGCCAGACCAGCAACCCCGACCATCCGGTAACCAGCGGTCAACGACCAGTGGCAGCCGAGACGGTAGTTCACACCCAAGTCCAACGAACCGACCATCGCGACGTCCGTCTTGCTGTTGCTGAGGTTAAACGCATTGCCCGTGGCGTCGAACGTTCCCATTTGGCCGGCATGGTTGTAGCTGTTGGCATACGAGTCGACTTGGTTGCCGAAGATACCAACCTTGGGCGAAGCAAACCAGCTAAAGCGTTCGGTGCAGTTGTGGGTGAACAAAGCACCGATCTGCCAGCCGAACATTTGGTTCGTCACGCCGTTGTTGAGGCTGACGCAGTTGCCGTTCGCTTGGAACGAGCTGAACCCAATGTTGTCTTCGAAGCGGATGTAGCGGAAACCGGTCAAGACGGCGAAATTGTACGGCGAGCAGCCGCAACCGCCGCCATTGCACGGGTTGCCCAACAGGTATTTAATGTAGTTGATTTCGACGTTCTGGAAATCATCTTCGCGGCAAACGGTGTGGCGTTGAGCATTGTCAAACAAGTTCACCGCAGGGACACCGCCGTAGTTCACAAGGCCGACGTCGATCGGCGTGCTGAGGCGGTTGCCCTGGCTAAACAAGCTGTTGTTACCGTCGGAACCGAAACCGTAATAAACGCCTTGGATCCCGCTGCTGCAATCACAGCCAAAGAACTTGGTCACGCTGACATCGACCCCGCCGCCCCAATCGCTGTCGGGGTAATACTGTAGTTGGTTCGGGTTGTTGCCTGTTTCGTAGGTGGTCCATTTCTTGTTGGCCGAATCGCGGCCCATGGCAATTGCCCCGACATAAACCTGCCAGCCGCAACCGCAACGTGGCTCACAGCATCCGTTTGCACAGCTTGGCCCAGCAGCCCCGTAGTCGCTGTAGCCGATGTTGCTGTCAGCGTACATGCCGCTGCTTTGACCTTGGTTGCAGGTATTGCAACCGCTGCCGCCAATGGCGGGTCCGTTGTACATCGGAGCCGACGACGACTGGCCGTAAGCCGGAGCCGACTGCGCGGGACCGCGTTGGATATCCGAAGGGCTCGCGATGACCGACGGAGCGTTCATCGGGGTCGGCGCGGGCGTCGGACCGGCAATCGCTTCGGGCGATGTGTCGGCGCGGCGGGCGGCCAACATGTAGCTTTCGGTCGAGACTTGTTGGATCGGCGGCAGAGCTTGCAACGCCGGACCCCCACTGTACTCAGGCAACATGGCCGGGGGCGAATACCGGCTGGTCTGGTACGAATTCTGTGCACTAGCTTCAGCGGCCAACAGGCCGCTAAACATCAGCGCAGCGCCAAACATACGGACGGACTTCATCATCGTGACTCCTTGTGGGATGGTAACTCCGTTCACCTCGGCGGCGAGCTAGGCCATCAATGGCCACACCGCGGAAGCTGTTCCGGCAGTCCTGAACATCCTGAACAAAAATCTACTGAGCGGAACACAGCATCCCGCTCGCACGTATGGAAGTCCTTTTCCTTGGCCAAATCCGTTACTGTCCTTGGCCAAGATTAGGAATCGGCCAGAACGGCGGCACGTCAATCTGAAAAAGCAGCGACTCGCCAAAAACTTTTCTCAAGCCCGTTGCCACAACCGCGCTCATCAAACCGCACGGCACGCCGGGATGAGTTTTCCCGGCAAGATTTCGCGCTACAATCGGCACGTTGTTCGCTGTTAAGCCCTACGACCGTTGCGACCGGCGGAGAAACGCAGAAAGCAGGCGTTTGACACGCACAGCAGACCATTCATCAAACGTCTGCAATGTTCGCGGCGCAAGATAGATTGCTGCTCACAAAAGTCAAACGGCCGAACAATTCGTACTCGCATGATCCACCGTTTCGCGGCGACGCAAAGCGGAGCGTTTTTAAATTTTGTAGCCCGTAGCGTTAGCGAGGGCGACAGAATTTAAGGACCTATCCCACAACCGATTCGCCAAAGAAACGCAACTGATCGGCAGGAGAATGAAGGCAGGAGAATAGCTCAGAAACATTCTCCTGCCTTCATTCTCCTGTCTATGACCGCCTCTAGTTGGCTCTGAATTGGCACGCTCATTTTTCAAGCTTGTGATGAAATCGGTAATGGTATCGACCCTAAATCAAGAATCAAAAGCAACGCCTCTGTGCCGCTCTGAATTTTCTCCGTTTCACCGTGTTAGGGCATTTTTGCCTTTTGCGTTTTTTCTCGCCCTCGCTAACGCTACGGGCTAGAAAAAATGCACGGTCGCCTTCGGCTCCCTGCGAAATGGGGACACTTCAAGATCGAGCTTCTGCTAGAATAATTTCGCGCTTTCTCGATCCCAACACCACTCGCGCGAGAACTTCTGATGCCACGCCTACTTGGTTTGCTTGTCTTCGCCCTCTTCTTTTCCACTCAACCTCTCCTCGCGGCCGAGCCTACGAAACCGAATATCGTCGTCTTTCTCGCCGATGACCTCAGTTGGGCGGACTGCTCGATCTGCGGCGGGCGCGATGTGCCGATGCCGAATCTTGATCGGCTTGCGGCCGCTGGGATGACGCTCAGCAACGCCTTTGTCGCGTCACCATCGTGCGCGCCAAGCCGCGCGGCGCTGCTCACGGGTCTCGACCCCATGCGAAACGGCGCGATGATCAATCACGCGCATCCGAACGCTGACGCCAAGAAATGGCCCGCGTATTTCAAAGAGCTCGGTTATGAAGTCGCGGCGATTGGCAAGACAGCGCATTACGCGCAGGTCAACGAGTACGGCTTCGATTTCGTCAGTCACTTCAATTACCACCAAGACAAGTGCATCGAAGTCGCGCGCGACTGGCTACAGGATCGCAAATCGACCAAGCCGCTCTGCCTGATCGTCGGAACGAACTGGCCGCATGTCCCTTGGCCGAAAGAACCGCTCGGCGATCCGGCCAAGGCCGCGCTGACGACCAAGATGGTCGATACGCCCGAGACGCGGCAAGCTCGTGCGCAATACTTCGCCGCGGTCGCCAACGCCGATCGCGACCTCGGCATCATCATGGACCAGGCTGCGAAATCGCTCGGCCCCGACACGCTCATGCTCTTCACGAGCGATCACGGCTCGCAGTTTCCATTCGGCAAGTGGAACCTGTACGACGCCGGCGTGCGCACGCCGCTGGTCATGAGTTGGCCCGGCAAGATCAAAGCCGGTTCGACCTCGACGGCGCTCGTCAGTTGGATCGACCTGCTGCCAACGCTCGTCGAAGCCGCGGGCGGAACACGGCCGCAAAAAATTAACGGTCGCTCGATACTCGACGTGCTCGAAGGCAAAAGGCTGAACCACCGCGAGTCGATTTTCCTCACCCACAGCGCCGACGGCAAGATGAACCAATACCCGATCCGCGGCGTACGCACCGCGCGCTACAAATACATCCGCAACCTCGACCCGACGGTCGAACATCACTCGCACGTCGATAAAGCGGAGAAGAAGGAACACAATTACTGGGACTCCTGGGCCGCAAAAGCCAAGACCGATTCGGCGGCGGCGAAACTCGTCGACAAGTACCGCCATCGCCCCGCCGAGGAGTTTTATGACCTCGAAAAAGATCCGAACGAAGAACGAAACCTAATCGACGATCCGGCGGCGCAGAAAACAATCGGCGAAATGCGCACAGCGCTCGATGGGTGGATGAAAAAGATCGGCGATCAGGGGATGGCGACGGAGCGCGGGCTGACGAACAATGCGCCGGGGAAGAACGCTGCCGGGAAGAAAAAGTAAGCAGGCACGAAAACGTGATCGATTGTTTAGCGGCGACTCGCAGAGGAGCGCGCGGAGGCTCCTGCCGACCATTCTCTTTGCCGTTCTGCTAGAATACCTCGATGCCCACTCCGCCCCGTAAACCTTGGTACGCCGCACTGTCGCGCGACATGCTGATCGCCGCGTTCGCCGTCGCGGCCATCGCGGTGCATTTGGTCTTGCGCTATGGCTTGCCCCTCGTGGGCGAGCTTTACAAGATTTCTTACGCCGATCTGCCGTTGATCGCCGCGCTAATCGTCGGCGGGCTGCCGTTGGTCGTGGACTTGCTCAAAAAGATCGTGCAGTTCGACTTCAGCTCGGATATCCTCGCCGGCATCTCGATCGTCACCGCGGCGCTCTTGGGCGAGTACCTCGCCGGAACGCTGGTCGTGCTGATGCTTTCGGGCGGGCAGGCGCTCGAATCGTACGCGGTACGCCGCGCGTCGTCGGCGCTCTCGGCCCTTGCCAAGCGCATGCCGTCGATTGCGCATCGCAAAACGGCGAACGGCATGGAGGACATTCCGCTCGCTGATATTGCACTGGGGAATTTGCTCATCATCCTGCCGCACGAAACGTGTCCCGTGGACGCCGTGGTCACCGAAGGCCACAGCACGATGGACGAATCGTACCTGACCGGCGAGCCGTATCTCCTCGCCAAGATTCCCGGCTCCGAGGTTCTCTCCGGCGCGATCAACGGCGAAGGCGCGCTCACGATCCGCGCCGAGAAATCGGCCGTCGATTCGCGCTACGCCAAGATCATGCAAGTCATGCGCGAATCGGAACAGCGCCGGCCGGCGCTGCGCCGGCTCGGCGATCAACTCGGCGCGATTTACACGCCGCTGGCCGTGGCGATCGCCGTTGCGGCGTGGGCCATTAGTGGCGAACCGATGCGGTTTCTGGCCGTGATGGTTGTCGCGACGCCGTGTCCGTTGTTAATCGCGATCCCCGTGGCGATCATCGGGTCGGTCTCACTCGCCGCGCGGCGCGGGATCATCATCAAGGACCCCGCGGTGCTCGAAAAGATCGACACATGCAGCACGGCGATCTTCGACAAGACGGGCACACTGACCTATGGCCATCCCATTGTCGCCGCCGTCTTACCGCGCGAAGGGCTCGTCGAGAAAGAAGCCCTCACGGCGATCGCCAGCCTGGAACAATACTCGCGTCATCCGCTCGCCGCGGCGACATTGAGCGCGGCCAAGGAGAGTGGCATCGCCCTCGCGCCGTGCACCGACGTCAGCGAACGCCCGGGCGAAGGCCTCCGCGGACACGTCGCCGGCCAACAAGTCCAAGTCACCAGCCGCAAGAAACTCCTCGCGCAAGACCCGAGCGCCGCCGCGCTCTTGCCGGCGCAAGCCGCGGGCCTAGAGTGCGTCCTCTTGCTCGACGGTCAGTACGCCGCGACATTTCAATACCGCGACCAACCGCGCGCGGAGGGGAAAGCCTTTATCCGCCACTTGAAACCGCATCATGGGTTCAAGCGCGTGATGATCGTCTCGGGCGATCGCGAGTCCGAGGTCGCGTACCTGGCCAAACAAGTCGGCATCAAGGAGGTTTACGCCAGCCAAAGCCCCGAGCAAAAAGTGGCCATCGTGCGCGCCGAAACGAGCAAGGCCCCGACGGTCTACATGGGCGACGGCATCAACGACGCACCGGCACTCACCGCGGCGACAGTCGGCATCGCGTTTGGCCAAGCGAGCGACGTCACCGCCGAAGCGGCCGGCGCGGTGATCCTCGAAACGTCGCTCGAGCGCGTGGACGAGCTGCTGCACATCGGCCGGCGGATGAGGAACATTGCCTTGCAATCGGCCATCGGCGGGATGGTGCTCAGCCTCGGCGGGATGCTCCTCGCCGCCACCGGCTATCTGCCGCCGGTCGCCGGAGCGATCGCGCAAGAGGCGATCGACGTCCTCGCGGTCCTCAACGCGCTGCGTGCGTCGTTCACGCCGCGCGTGTTGACGGATTTTGAGAATGAAAGCCCGTGGCGTAAGCCAGGGCGAGATACACATCACTCCCTGCGCTATGACGCAAGCGGGTGGGTAACGTACCCACCCGCTTGCGTCATAGCGAAATTGATGCAGTATCAGAAAACCTCTCATGAACCTCCTCTACCCCACCCTGCCCGCCGCGCAGTGGAAAACCCTGGCTCTCACCGCACTCGCTGGTTCATTACTCGCGGGTCTGTACGGCGCGGCGCATGATCAACTGAGTTACACCCTCTCGCCGGAATACTTTACGAAGCTCAAAGCGCCGCAGTTTTGGTACGCCGATTTCGGCTGGCCGCCGCGCGTCTTTGCCGCCGAGGTCGGGTTCCTCGCCGGGTGTGGCGTTGGGCTTGTCGCCGGATGGTTGTTGGCGCGCTTGGGACTCGCGCGGTTGCCGGACAACGTGCGCCGCGCGGCGACGATCCGCGCGTTTGCGATTGTCGCAGGCATCACGTTGCTCGGCGGCGCGATCGGGTTGCTGCTCGGGTATTGGCGGACACAGTCGTCGCTCGCGGCGTGGAACGAAGCGCAAGAACAACTGCGGCTCGAGGACCTGCGCGGGTTCGTGCTCGTCGCGTACTTGCATGCCGGAAGTTACGCCGGAGCGCTCTTGGGACTGCTCGCCGCGGGTTGGCGAGTCTTGCAGCACTCGAGGAACACCGGGCGTGGACGTTCCGGCTAAGCAGGAACCCTTGGGCTGTGCGAGTCCACTCCGACCCAGCCCCTCCGATCGTCGTTGCAAGTCTATTCCCCAGCTGCTGACTAGTCATTTGCCCTACGAATAATTATGCACTCCTGAAAATAAACGAAATATTGGGAACTCTCTCGCCATAGCGACATCAAAAGACGTGCCTCGTCAAGCGGTTTCTTTCCAGAGGCTACGAATTTCGACTGTTTTTCTGCTGACTTGGGTCAGAATCGTGCCTTCCCATTTTTACCTGAATTCCAAAGGACGAATTCCATGTGCCGCAATCGTCGTTTCTTTGTTTCCACCGGCCTGATCATTCTCCTTGTGCTTACCTTGCGACTCACGGGCTTCGGCCTTGATAAAGGCGATACCCCAAATGGCTTGCGTGGGGTGATTGTCGAAGTGAAAAAACTCGACGCCAACAACTACGAATGCTTCGTGGAAAAAATCAAAAACGAGGACTATCCTACGGGCAAGGCTTACCTCAGATTGATCAAACAAGGCAAATTGGAAAAGATCGTTGTTGGAGAGCGAGAGCCTGCTCGGTTCAGTGAGCTGACGAAAGGGACTGTCATTGAGTTCAGTGGCATCGAAGGAGTTGAAGAATCACTCCCTCCGATTGTTTATTTGAAATCGATCGTCATCCAAGAAAAACAAAAGTAGTCAACAGTGAACGCCGGGCGTGGACGCTCCGGCTAAGCGGCGGCTCGGCTACGCCTCGCCTGAGGAAGTTCTGCCTGTTTTTCTTTGGAAAACGGCGTTTTTCAGATTTTTTCTTTTTTTCTTGTGACCCCCGGCCAACCCCCGGCAACTAGTGATGTAACAACCCGCGGGTTCTCGAATGGCTGGGGCCGTTCGGATGCGCGGGAGAGGCAATTTTTTCACAAGGGTGTTGCCATGATGGGATTTCTGTACTGGGCGTTGTTTGGGTTGGTCGCGGGCATTTTGGCCAAGTTGCTGATCCCCGGCAAACAACCCGGCGGAATGATCGTCACGTCGATCCTCGGCATCGTTGGAGCTGCTCTCGGCGGCTACATCGGAACCCTGATGAACTGGGGTACGGTGGAAAGCTTCGACATGCGGAGCATGGGTCTGGCCGTTGGCGGTGCCGTGATCGTCCTACTGGCCTATACGATGCTGACGAAGAATCAGGCGTAGGGCAAAATCACGCCTTTTCATATAACAAAACGCGGCCATGGAAACATGGCCGCGTTTTTTATTAGAAGACGTAGCTCGAAGCCATGCTTCGAGCGAACTGCGTTTCACATCATGCTCGAAGCACGGCTTCGAGCTACTACTTCCCCTTCTTCATCGGCTGCGCCTGATTCGCATCCTGCGGAATCGAGTAGCGAACGTCTTTCATCAACTGCTCGAGTTCCTTGTCGAGCTTCGCCGTCAGCTCTGTGTCCTTGACCAGATTCTTCAACTCGTACGGATCGTTGACCACGTCATAAACCTCGGTCCATTCCGGGCGGTTGGGGTATTTGACCAGCTTGTGCGTCTTGGTCCGAATGGCGTAGCAGGTCGGGACCTCGCCGAGTTCTTTGTAGTACTCCGCGAAGAACGCGGTGCGCCAGTTGGCCGGGGGTTTGCCGCTGGCCAGTTCTTGCCAACTGCGGCCTTGCATCTCCGCTGGGATCGCGACGCCGGCTAGGTCCAAGAACGTCGGCGCTAGATCGATGTTGGTGATCATTTCATCGACGACGTTGCCGGCCTTGAACTTGGCCGGATAACGCACCAGAAACGGAATCCGCAGCGATTCCTCGTACAGCGACCGTTTGTCGCCCGAGCGATGCTCGCCCAGGTAGTAGCCGTTGTCGCTCGTATAGACGACGACGGTGTTCTCCGCGAGTTGGAGTTCGTCGAGCGCCGCGAGCAGCCGCGCCAGATTCTCGTCGATGCCATTGACGTGCCGCATGTAGTCGAGGTGCGCATCATTGCTTGCTAGACCCGGGCCGTACTTGCCCGTGGCATCGGGCCGATGAAAGATCGCCGGCACGTCGCAGTTCGGCGTCGGGCGGCTTTGCTCGCCGGCGTAGAGCTCTTGCAGGCGCGCAGGCAATTGCTTGCCGCCGCGCGGGCCGTGCACGCTCTTCAACCCCAGGACGATCGAGAAGGGCTGCGCCTTTTGTTCCTTGATCCAGTTGATCGCGTAGTCGGTGCTGACGTCATCGACCCAACCCTTGGTCGGGGTCGCCACGCCGTTGATCTCGAAGGGACAATCGTTGTAACGACCCTGGCCAAGGAAGCTGGCCGAGTAATCAAACCCCGGGCGTTGGCCGCTTTGATTCCCCATGTGCCATTTGCCGATGTAGGCCGTTTTGTAACCGGCGGCGCGCAGTTGGCTGGCATGCGTGACGGACTTTTCGGGAAACGGGCGGCTGTTGTTGGTGATCGTATTCACATGGTTGTATTGCCCGGTCATAAACGCCGCACGGCTAGGCGCGCAGAGCGAGAGCGTGACAAACGCATTGCGAAAGCGCACGCCCTCGCTGGCCAAGCGATCGAAGCCGGGAGTCTTGAGCCAGGGGAACCGCGCCCGCTCGCCCTGCTCGCGCTGGACATGACTCATGGCATCCCAGCGATGATCGTCCGAGTAGACAAAGACGAAGTTCGGTCGTTTGTCGGCGGCGTGGAGGAGGCTGGTGCTGCAAAACAACAGGCCGAGTAAGGCTGCGCGGAGATAGCGTAAGGCGAATGGCATGATCGAACCTGGGTGGGAAGAAAAAGAACTTTCCGCGCTGCAAGTTTATCATCTTCAACGCTGACGGTGTTGAACTCAATAGGCCGGCGCGGAGGAATCCCAGCTCGTAGGTTAGGCTTTCCAGCCTGACACTGGAACGACTTTCCACGTGTCAAAAGCATCGCCCCACGCTCGCCGTCCGCACCACGCTTTCTGAATCATCCGAGTTCTGCCCCCGCACTGTCAGGCTGAAAGCCTAACCTACGGCTTGCCGTGCCACCCGCGAATCCGTGTCAGATTTGACAGTCCAATATTGAGCGGTTAGCCTTGCCGAAAGACTTTCGGCGCGGCGAAACGCTTTCGCCGCACCCATGCTATCCAACGGTTTTTGTTGGTTACTAAACTGTTCGGCCCTTTCTCAAGGAGGAGTAGAATGCGAACATTACTTGCCCTCGGACTGGCCGTGATTGTCGGTGGTCCTGCTCGGGCCGACGCGCCCGACGACACGCTTCGCCATTACCTCACCAACAGCCATTACGCTCTGGTCGGCGAGGTGGTTTCGGAGCCCACCAAGATGGAACGCGTCCCCGACGACATCCCCGGCCTCGCGATGAAGGGACGGGTGGTCTACACCTGCCGGCTCAAGGTGGTGGACCAATTCCACTACCCCGACGGCCCATTGCCGAAGGAAGTCCCGGTGTACGTCATCCGGTGGGCCGACGAGAAGGACGAACTGCCCCCCGCGCTGAAGAAGGGGGAGAAGTGTATTTTCTTCCTCAACTGGGTCTATTCCTCCATCGGCGGAGCGAGCACTGCCTGGGTGACGGCGGACCCGTGGTTCGGAGTGCAGCGCTATAACGCCAAGATGGCAGCCTTGCTCAAGGAGCAGGGCAAGCGGAAAGAGCCGGCCAACAACTGAAAGCGAGGCCGAACCCGGCGCTGCAGCAGACGGCGGGGGCATGTAGGCTTTCTGGTGTTCGTAGCTCACTCGGTCCCCGCCGCTGCTGAGCTGGATCGTTCGGCGAATCCGCAATGGCCCACCTGCCGTCCCCGAGGTCATCTTTCCTGGAAAATTACGAAATACTGCCAAGATTCCGGTTGGGCGGTCGAAGTACTGATGGATCAGAAAGGGGCTGAGAATCGGCCGTGCATGATCGATGTTTTGAGGCATCTAAAGGGAACACATGGATTCAAAGCTATTTGCATTCGTAGCAGCGGTAACGGGACTGGCCTTTGGTGCCTTGGTGATCGTGTCTCTAAATGGGATACAGGAGAACATGGTGGCTTGCTGGCCGTTGGCGACCGTCGCCGCCGCCGGACTCATCTCAATCGGCCTAGCGAGCCGGTCTCCGCGTGATGAGTAGCACAAGCGGACCCTTCAGCCATGACACGTAACTGTCATCTGACGCATAACAATGGGTTGCACACGGAGCCGCGGGCCGCGCGGGTTCTGATGTCAATGTCGTTCGCCGCGGCCCGGTGAACCCTGCCGTTCGGCCGCGGCAGCTAGCTGCAGTTGAGCGAACTCCCAGCTCGTAGGTTAGGCTTTCCAGCCTGACACTGGCACGACTTTCCACGTGTCAAAAGCATCGCCCCACGCTCGCCGTCCGCACCGGGCTTTCTGATTAATCCGAGACCGGACCCCGCACTGTCAGGCTGAAAGCCTGACCTACGGCCGGGGGCTGCATCTCCAGTGGCTTGGGCGTCTCGCCCAAGATTCACGGGCGGAACGCCCGTGCCACGCGCGAAGCCGTGTCAGATTTAACAGTCCAATATTGAGCGGTTAGCCTAGCCGAAAGACTTTCGGCGCGGCTCAACAGTTTAGTTGCTCCGATGATATCCGACGATTTTGTTGGTTACTATACTGTTCGGCGGTGTAACTCCGAGCGAGGTCGTGTGTTCGCAGATGTTACAACGCCGTTGCGCTGCTGATCGTTGAAGATGTTATAATCCACCTGCCCATAACCCATCACGAGGTAACTGCCATGTTCCACCATCCCATGACAATCGCGATCACTCTCCTTGCCTGTGGCATCCTCTCCGCGGCGGAACCGCAGTCACCTGCGAAGGAGGCCACTAACAAGGTTGCCAAGTCGCCCCTAGAGCCAAGCATGGTGACAGGATTCTACGCGAGGCTGAGCCCAGAGGGCGGCGGAGGACATTTCGTTTCTAGCAACTGTCCGGGTGAAATCGTGTGCGTCTCCAAGGAGCCCGCGCTAACCGCATCGGACATTGAACAAGTGCGAGTCCGGCCCAAGGCTGACCAGTTCGTCATTGAGATCAAACTTTCCAAGGCTGCACGTGAGAATTTCAAGTCAGATCACATCCGTTTACCGGGGATCGTGCAAGGTCTGGTGATCGTCCGCGATGGTAAAGTGGAGCCGATTTTTTTCAGCGTTGAGGATCTGGTCTCGAAGCGAGTTCTTCTGGTGGGCACCTACCCGTCGCTCGCGGACGCCAAAGTGTTTTTTGACCTTTTCGAGCGTACACGCGTGGCAAAGTGAGTGTTTCCTACAGCCCGCGCGATCCTCGCCGAACCAAGCGCCGAGCCATAACGCAGTAAGAAAATGAGCGAGAGTCGAGTTGTCATCTTCGCTAAGTAATATGCGAAGCGAGCAAGCTGCACATTGTAAGTTGTCATCGAGCCTTGTGCTTTCTGCCCCGCACCCGGCTCGCCACTGAGCGGCAGCGTTCGGCACAAAAAATAATCTAAATGACACATACACGCACATTATTAGCATTCGTCCTGGTCGCGATTGCGGGTTGCGGTGATAAATGTTCTAGGAATATCGATGTGATCATCGAATCGGTGGGCAAACACCCCGTCAATGGGCTGTATGTCAGCTACTTGGAAGTGAAGGAGAATGATGCCGGCAAGCTTCGATTGTGGTTTGGCAGCGCCAACCTCCCCCAGGCCTCGTCTGTAGATATGGACCTGCATAAGGGATGGTTTGTTTATGGTGAGTCGCAGACTCGCTTTTGGGTTTCTGATGGCGGCGATATACTGAAACTCCTCGAGTATTCTGGACCGCCAGGTGACGAAAAGCTGACCAACCGCGCTCATTCTAAGGCCGAAATTCCCAAGAAGATTCTGCTTAGAATTCCCAAGAGTAGAGAACTTACTGGAGAAGCCGAACAAGACGGTGGCGGACAACCGGCTACCCGACCCTAGTCGAAATGACCCTCTTGACTACAACCATTGACTCTGTTGCGGAGTGGCGCTCCAGGTAGCCGGTGCCACACTTCGACGTTAGCCGAAAGAAGTGAACAGCCATGAGATCTTACTGCCCGATAATTGTTCTTATGGCATTCAGCGTCGTTTTGGGATGTGATTTTTTTAAACCAGCTGTTGGTCCGGCACCCGGACCACTCGCGGTGCCTATACAAAATAAGCCGGTATCGGTCAGCGGCGGCTCCGGTAATAGACTGAGCGTTGACAACGGTGTGATGCGCGTCTCTATCGCAATGCTCGGAAATGAACCCATCCTAAAAATTGCAGGTGAAAACATCCCGATCTATCGAGACGAAAAGATCGTGAACTCGACTGCTCTTGAAATGTGGTTCAAGGCCGTCGAACTCTTCAATGCCGACCTGCCTCCCGAGAACCGAGTGGCATTGGAGACCGTTCAACTCGCCGTCAAAGCGGGAGTGCCGGAGGAGGCTGTACAGGCATGCGTTTCCGTCATCCGCGACCTTGGCATCGACGTCGTAGTGGAGCCGCAACCCGAGAAAAACTAGCCAGCTAAACATCCGTTGCAAACGGAGCCGCGGGCCGCGCGGGTTCTGAAATCACAGTCGTTCGCCGCAGTCCGGTGAACGGTGGCATTCGGCGGCGGGTGGCTTGGGTCGGAGCGTAATCCCCCAGCATTGGTTGCGGAGTTGATTTAGAGATTATCCTGCCATCAACGTCAAACAAGCTGGGGCTCACTTCGCTCGCCCCCAGGTACCGGGCGCGAATTACTTCGGGTCGTCGGCTTTTGGCTTGGTTACGGAAAACGGCAAATACGGTTGGTCTTTCAAATCCGCATCGACGAAGTCTTCGCAGTGTTCCCCCGGATAGTACGCCGTGCCCAGCAAGCGGACCTTGACTTTTGGGTTGTCTCGATCGGTCAGATCACTTTCCAGTACTTCCATGAAGATCGCCGAGTCTTTTTTTGAAGGGTACTTTTTCCGAAAAGCGAGGTAGGCCTCGACTTGTGCTTGCTGCACTGGAGCTTCGAGCTCGACATAAGTCATGAATCTGCTACCCCAGGTTTCGTCATTTCCCACCGGATGATGGACAGCGATTTTCGTCGCGCCTTTTTCAAACCTTCCGCCGGTGCTTGTCGAGAGAGCGGGACATCCTACGACCAGTTTTTTTCCCAACAGTGATTTGAGCGGCTGGGTTTGCAGGTTATCAGGTTTCTTTTCTTCTTCAGCGACCGAAATAGTCATAGAAGCGAAAAAGGTCAAGCAGAAGAAGGCGGCTGATTTGCACATGTCAGGAACCAAGGTTTGCAGGGGGTGTATTAGTGCATGTGACGCGTGTTGATTCTATCACTTTATCGGCGGATGCGATGTAACAGAAACGTAACTTCGAATAGGGGTGGTTGGGGTCGGAGGGTATTCGCGCCGCCCTGAGTCGCTCGCTACTGTTACACCTCAGCAAGCGAACAGAGGTGAGCCCTTGCCAGAGCTACCCTGATGATAGAAAGTGGTCCCATTCATGGCGACAAGTTAGGCGGCGAGTGTCTGGGGTCGGATCGTACTCGAGCAAGCCCCAGCGTATTCGAGACCACTTCTATAAATTTTTACGCTCATCGTCGCACCTGCTGGGGGCTAACTTCGTTCGACCCCAGCCACCCTGCGCACTTCTTGGTTCGCTCGTAGCAATGGATACGAGCTACGAGATGATCGACCTGCGCCGTTGCACATAATCCCACACGACATACCGGTCGAGTTCCTTGCCGGCGGTGAAGAAGACGCGGCCTGTCGTCGACTCGGCCAGCTTGTAGGCGAAGCGGATGTCTTCGCTCGATTGCGACCAACTCGACAACAGGAAAATGTTGATCGTGATGCCGGCTTGCTTGCAGAGGAGCCCTTCACGCATCGTTGCTTGTTCGGTCCGCGGATGCGGGGGGTAGAGCATGAAGAGCGTTTGGTCCTCGAAGTGCGCCGTCGGCAAGCCGTCGGTGATCAGGATGATCTGTTTGTTGGGTGTGTCCTGGCGCGTGAGGAACATCCGCGAGAGCCGGAGCGCGTGCTGGATGTTCGTGAAGTGCGGCGGGATTTGAATCTCGCTGATGTCCGGGTCGCTCATGTCGGCTTTCAGCCGCACGACCGGATCGAAGATCGTGACGGGCTTCGGCAAGAGCGACGCGACCTCGCCGCTCGTTTTCGCTTTGGCAAAGGTCGCCATCTCGACGAACTGCAAGTAGTCGCCCGGGTAGTCGCGGCGGATCAGGCCTTCGAGCGCGAGCGCCATGCGCTTGACGTTGATGTACGTCCCGCCGTAGCGCATCGAGCCGCTCATATCCATCAGCACAGCCGTCGCGCACTTCGGCGTGTTGCGTGTGTGATGAACGACGAGGTCCTCGCCCTTGAACCGAATCGGCCGCTGGCCAGGATCGCGGATCAGGGCATTGGTCAGCGACGTCGTCAGGTCGAGATTCGCGAGCGCGTCGCCGAACTCATACGGTTTGGTGCGCTGCGTTTCGACGGAGCCGTCGCCCTGAATGTCGCCATGATGGCGGCCGGTGCGGCCCGCTTCGAGTTCGCTGAAGATCTGTTCGAGGAGCTTGCTCTGAAAGAGCCGCATCGCTTTTGGCGTGACGCTGTACTGCCCCTTGTTATTGCGTTCGAGACCTTGCTGCTCGGCCATCTCCTTGACGTACTGCTCGATGCGCTCGCGGAGTTCCTGCAACTGATTCAGGTCGCCCGGCTTGGCGAATTGCTCGAGCGCTTCCATGTCGATGAGCGCGAGCTGCGCCGTTTTCTTCGCCTCTTCGAGTTGTTCGATCAGCCGGTCGATCGTTTCGAGTTCTTCCTTGACATCGAGTGCTTGCGGAACCGTCAGCGGCGTCGTGCCGGTGAACTCGTACTTGCCCGACATTTGGTCGACTTGATACTTGTTGCCCAGGCGATCGACCAAGTGGACGAGCGATTTAGCGAACGGCGATTGATCCCGGTTGTGCGCGTAGAACAGGCGTTCAAGTTCGCGGAGCTGTTCCTCCTGCACCGCGCGCTCGAAACGCCCGGCGAGTTCCTTCGGCGGTTTGATTGACGCGGCGAGTTCATGAAACTCGCGCGCCGCGGCTTTGAGCACCTTATTGAGTTCGAACGTCGAGAGGATTTTCTCCCGCCGCACGCGGAGCATTTGCAGGATCGCCTGAAGGCTCGGGCCAAGACCAGCGATTTGACTTGGATCGAGATGAATCGCGTTGGCCAATTGCTCGTCGGTGAACTCCTCCATGTCGCCGTACATCAGCAGATGTTCCATCGCCGAACCAGTTACATCCGGTGGCGGCTGCGTCGGACTCGGAAATTTCTGGGGGTCATACTGTTGGTACGTATGAATGATCCCGCCAAGGGTGTCGCGATTGGCCATGTGCTTGCTGCCTGCGCTGAAAATGATGGAAGCCGGTGTTATTGTACGCAGTCGAGCAAGAGTGGCGAGCAAATTGACAATTGACAGTGGACAATTGACAATTTGGAGGACTTTATCTCACGCATTCTCCCAGCGCCCAGCGCCTAACTCCCAACGCCCACCCCATGTCCAAAACGATTTTCAAGCGGATCATCGACGGCGAGATTCCGGCCAAGCTGGTGCACGACGACGAGTGGTGCCTGGCGTTTCACGATGTCTCGCCGCAAGCGCCGACGCATATCCTGGTGATCCCCAAGCAAGAAATCACCGGCGTGGATCAATTGAACGCCGACACGGCGAAACTCATGGGACACCTCTGGACCGTGATTCCGCAGATCGCGAAAACGGCGGGCCTGAGCGGCGGGTATCGCGTCGTCGTCAACAACGGACCAGACGGCGGCCAGTCGGTGAACCACTTGCACTTTCACATCCTCGGCGGGCGGCAGATGAGTTGGCCACCGGGGTAATGTAGGTCCCGCTGTCCTCAGCGGGACCTTAACGAGAGTAGTCGCCGAATGACGTTTGGTGTGGGCAAAGAGTCAATCGCCGCACGAGGTCCCGCTCGGAGAGCGGGACCTACAGTTAACCTCCGCCAACCAACGTCACTACTTCGACACGGTCGTCTTGCTTGAGCACCAGCGACGCGTGCTTGGCGCGCGAGACGAGTTCGCGGTTGACTTCGACCGCCGTATAGAGCGGATTCACGCCGCGCGCGGCGAGCAAGCCGGCGAGGGTCGTCTCGTCGGGCAATTCATACGGCTCGCCATTGAGTTGGATTTGCATCTTCGTTCAAAATCGCTTCGATAAAAAACAAAGCCCAGGGGATTTCCCCCTGGGATCTGTTGTTAGACATGAATTCAAAAATCTTGCCGAGCTGCTTACTTGTCGCGGATCGCTTGGCTGCGGAACTTGCCTTTATCGATCAGCCGGAGTTCCCCATTGGTCGCCGCAGGGTTCGATTCCCGGTTTGTTAAATACGGCGCGGCGTAAGCGCAGACGATCCCGGACGTCACTTCGACCACATAGACAATGCCGTTCGAGGGCCGAAGATTTTGCGTGTAGATCATCGGCGAATTGCCGGAGATCATCATGAACTTGGGCGACTTGGCGTCGGCAAAGTCCTTGAGAATGTTGTACTTGTAGAGATTGGTGAACTTGTAGGTGCGGGGATGGATGAACGCGGCAGACAAATCGCCCGTTTGATAATCGAGATAGTAAATCCCCTGGTTTCCAGGTTCCAAATCGGCCGTGCAGATCGAGAACCCTTCGACCGTCGCGGCTGTCGAGCCATGCAGCGGCAGCGGCGGCACCAGTCCTCCGAGCACCAAACCAATAATCACCCCCGTCGCCAACATCCAGCCGCTGTGTTTTGTTCCGTTTGCCATGTCCGTGCTCCGTTGCTGTGTGGGAATAGATGCTGTGTGGATAGAAAAGCCGTGCGTCGCCCTGCTCGCCTCTGCTTGACAATATAACTGTCGAGCAAACAGGAAGCCAGCGATGGCGCGGCAAAGCCCAGGGGTTCACCCCCCTGGGAGCATTCTCAAGGGGATCCCAGGGGGGTGAACCCCTGGGCTTTGAGTTGGACTCATCCTTTTTTCCGCGCCGGGCGTGTGGTAAAACCGTCGGCAAACCCACGCGTTTCTTTCAGCTAAAGAAA
>JBGSSS010000216.1:0-38803 GCA_041736895.1 Pirellulales bacterium | reverse complement strand
GCGACTCGAAGAGGAGCGCTCCGGGACGTGATAACGCTCCTCTTCGAGTCGCCGCTAAACGATCTATTCTGACACTTGCATCGCTCCCATAATCTGACAAAATAGCAGACTTGTCAGGGAGTTATCTAAGCACACACACTCGCTTTCGGAGTCCATCTCATGGGTCGTCCCGTCACGTTGTTTACCGGCCAATGGGCCGATCTCAAGTTCACCGACATCGTGCGCAAGGCACGTGACTTTGGCTACGACGGGATCGAATTGCCATGCTGGGGCGATCACTTCGAAGTTGACAAGGCCCTCAAGGACAGCGGCTACTGCGCCGCCAAGCGCGACGCCCTGGCCAAGCACGACCTCGGCGTCTGGGCGATCAGTAACCACCTCGCCGGCCAAGCCGTCCTCGACAACATCGACGCGCGGCACAAACAAATTCTCCCCGCGCATGTCTGGGGCGATGGCAAACCCGAGGGCGTGAACAAGCGCGCTGCCGAAGAGATGAAGAACACGGCCCGCGCCGCGCAGAAGCTCGGCGTGAGCGTCGTCAACGGGTTCACCGGGTCGAGCATTTGGCATTTGATCTATGATTTCCCGCCGGTGCCGCGGCAGATGATCGACGACGGGTATGCCCTGCTCGCCGAGCGCTGGAATCCGATTCTCGACGTGTTCGATGAATGCGGCGTTAAGTTCGCGCTCGAAGTCCACCCCAGCGAAATCGCGTTCGACATCTACAGCGCGCAGCGCGCCCTCGAAGCACTCGAACATCGGCCGGCGTTTGGATTCAACTTTGACCCGAGCCACTTGCTGTGGCAGTTCGTCGATCCGGTCGAATTCATCCGCGCGTTCCCGGACCGCATCTATCACGTTCACATCAAGGACGCGATCACAACCTTGAACGGCAAGAGCGGCATCTTGTCGAGCCACTTGAGCTTCCAAGATCCGCGCCGCGGGTGGAACTTCCGCTCGCCGGGCCGCGGTTCGGTGAACTTCGAAGAAATCATTCGCGCGTTGAACGAAGTCAACTATCAAGGCCCGCTGTCGGTCGAGTGGGAAGACTGCGGCATGGAGCGCGAACACGGCGCGCGCGAAGCGGCGGCGTTCGTCAAGAAGCTCGACTTCACGCCAAGCAACGTCCAATTCGATGCGGCGTTTGATAAGAAGAAGCAGTAACTGGGAGGGTGAGGCTCCTGCCGAACCGCCAGCGAGAACTGACGTAGCCAAGGTCGTGAGACCTTGGATCTCGGCGAACCAGAAAGCATCCAAGCTCTGACGAGCTTGGCTGCAATAATTTACAAAGCCCCGGCGAATTTTTCGCCGGGGCTTTTTCTTTGACTCGCCAGAGTGACTCAATCAAAGTCACTCTGGCTAGAAATGAAATGCTTGAGGAATGACTCTACTTTGATTTCCCGATTTGTTGGGGACGGAAAATTATAACCCGAGGGCACCCCGCATTTTTTGTCGCCCTCGCTAACGCTACGGGCTACAAAAAACGCGAAGTCATTCATGACGCTTTACGCCTTGGCATTCAGCTTGCCGCTGTCGCGCAGGTCGCGGATCTTGTCGTGGGTCGCCTTTACCAATTGGTACTGGCGGCTGAGCAGTTGCTGAACGGGAGCCGCGAGGTCGGCTTTCATCGCTTCTTGATACGACGAGACGGCCGAGTCTTCGCCGCGTTCACATTCGTTGATCACCGCTTGATCGTCGTTGCTGGTCAAGGCTGTTTTCAAGTTGATCCAGCCGCGATGGATGGCTCCGGAAATGCTGCCGCCCTTTTCCGGTTCCACGCCGAGGCGAGCCACTTCGCTTTGCAGCGCGGTCGCGAATTCCGCGCGCTGGCGCGAATAGGTTTCGAGTTCGGCGCGAAGTTCGTTGCAGTGAACTTTTTCCGCCGCTTCATGGAAGCCCTTTTGGCCGTCCTTGCAAGTTTCGATCAGGCTGTTCAAATGCGAAGCAGTCGTTTTGGCATCGGCACTCATGATTGTCCTCACTAAAAGAAGTACCCGTAGCCGAAAATGCTGGCGCGCAAATCTCGACATCGGGGTAAGAAATAGCCGCGATCGGACCTTCCGAGTCGCTTGTTCGATAAGGAAGCACTGAGCAACCGCCATGCCGAACAAGCGCGTCTTTTGCAAATAAAAGTACGATGCCCCGAA
Organism: Pirellulales bacterium; assembly: GCA_041736895.1. Classification (GTDB taxonomy): domain Bacteria; phylum Planctomycetota; class Planctomycetia; order Pirellulales; family JALHPA01; genus JANRLT01. The sequence goes on along the minus strand of JBGSSS010000216.1, from coordinate 36,656 downwards.
CCCTTGGCTTGGGACAGTTGTCTTTTGGGCAGTGATTCTTCGCCACGGCAGCGACCTAGAATTGCCGAGATTCACCGGCTTTCGGGGGCCTGTTTCCGACTTGTGAGCGAACGCGTCGAACGTTAAATTAGGATGTAGCTATCTCACGCGGCCCGGCAATTTCGGCTGGCTCGGCGTATTCCGGAGGATAAGCGAACTGGCCAGCGGTCTGACTCGAAATCAGATGCCCAGCAATGGGTTGTGGGTTCGAATCCCATGTCCTCCGCCTTGCATGACTGTCTAACACCGTCAGAAATTGCCCCGGAAATTCCGGGGCTTTTTTATGGCCTCGTTGGGCTGCTCCTCATCCTGACTGCCAATTTCCGGCACTGACTGCGTCTGATTCTGCGCCAAATTCTTAGAGTGCAGATCGTTGTGAAGCTTCATTTCGGGATTGTTGGCACTAACTCATTCCACGCGCTGACTAAGCGCTACCCGGGCCAAAATCAGGCCAGTTCCGCGGCGCGGCAGGGCAAGCCGCAGTTTGCCCTGGCATCCTAGGCTGCGTCACCCGCGCGGATTCTTCATGAAATAAAACCGTCCGTCCTCCGCGCCTCCGAGAAAGTCCGGAATGCCGTTGCCGTCGAAGTCGACCGTTGTCGGACTCACATCGTGGCCTTCGATGTTTTGCTTGCTCAACGGGCCGACGTGTTCAAAGACGTGCTTGCCGTCCTTCTGGCCGAGGCCGCGATAGAAATCAGCATTGGCCGAGTTGAGGAGCAGATCCAGCTTGCCATCGCCGTCCCAATCGACCAGACAGAGCTTGCGCCGTCCGCTGCCGCCGGCGGTTTTCGCGTTGAGCCGCAGTGGTTCGCCTTTCTCGTTCACGAAGACGCGCTCGGGCGGCAGTAGCACCAGCTTGTCCCCGCGCTTCTCGCGCGTGAAGAGCGCGAGGTACCCTTCGTGATCCAACATCACGAGGTCCGGCAGCTTGTCGCCGTTCAAGTCCGCGACGACCGGCGTCGTGCGCCACTGCGTCACGAGTGCTTTTCCCTCGGGCACCCACCACGTCCACGCGGGCTTCGGCGTTTCGCCGGGCCACTCGACTTCGATCGGCTTCAAAACCATCCGCGTGCCCATGTTTTTGAGACAGATGACCTTGCCCGAGATCGAATTCACAAGCACGTCAGTGAATCCATCGCCGTCCCAATCCGCGACATTGAGCGTCGTGTAACCCCACTTGGCTTCAGCCGGGCCTTGAATGCTGCCGTTCTTGCCGGCCGTGATCCGGAATGGCACGATACCCTCGTTCAAGCGCAGCGGCGCGGCCCACTTGGGATTCGCGACCTTCGGCCCGCTCAGGTTCTCAAAGTATTCGATGTAGCCCGCGGTGTTGCCCGAGACGATGTCCGTGTCGCCATCGCCGTCCCAATCGACCGCGAAGGGCGTCGCTAGCGCGCCGCATTTGAGTGTGTCAGCTTCTTGCTGAAAGTAGCGCGGCGCAGCGAACACAGGGACGGGCCGATCTTCTTTTTTTTGCCTTTCCAAACCGACATTTTCCACGAACGCCACGCGTCCATCTTCATCGCCGACAATCAAATCGAGATCACCGTCGCGGTCCCAATCGAACGCGACCGGAACAATCATCTCAAGATCCATCGCCAACGGTTTTCCGCCAGATTGGAGCGCGCGAACGCCTGGCAGATAGTTCGGCGCGCGGCGCGTACCCGTGTTTTCGAAGTATGTGAACCCGTCGAGAAACTCCCCGCACAGCAAATCGAGATCACCATCTTCATCGAAGTCAGCAAAATTCGGCGAGGGACAGCCGAATGTATCGACTGGTTTTTTGCCGGCCATGACCTTGAACGGTTCCTCGTACTTCGGCTTCTCGGTCGTGCCGCTGTTGCGATGAATCAGCACAAACCCATGCAGCGGCCCGTTCTTCCATTTCCCGTTTTCATCCCACGCGTCGTCCCAGCCGTAGTCGCTCCAATCTTCGATCCCCGTGACCAGATCGAGCGCGCCGTCGCCGTCGTAATCGACGTAGCGCCATTGGTTGTGGCGAACCTTCGGGCCCTTCGGCTGTGTGCCGACCGGTTTGTAGAACGACTTAGCATCGACCGGCAGCGCGACACGCTCGGTGAGGCCCGTCTTCTCAAAATTCTTGTACTCGAACCCGGGCGAGAGGACGCGCAGCTTGCCGTCGATATAACTCGGCATGACGTAGTGCACCGTCTTGCTCAGCTTGCGCGCCGGCTTGAAGACCGGCATGGGGTTCTTGCTCGTATCGCCCGTCGCATTCTCAAACAGCCAAACGCCATTCGACGGTTTGTCGGGACACGAGACGATCAGGTCGTAATCCCCATCGCCATCCGCATCACACGGCACCGGCCACGCCCAAAGGCCGACGCCCAGATCGACGACGAGACCGGGGTTGTTGTACTTGAGCGGTTCGAGGGTTTGTGCCGCGGCGAAGGAAACGCCGCAAAGCAAAACGATGAAGGAAGAAAACAAGCGACGCATCATGTTCGATCTCCTGCGAATCGTGCCGCCAACGGTTCCAAAATCTGCCACACCCGTTCGCGGTCCGGCGGATGAAAGCGGTGAAACGGTTCGGCCATGAAGTCGTCGCACAAGCCCAAGAGCGACGCCGCGCACTTCGTCGCCTTGATGAACCGCGACGCGTACTTTCCGATGTCGTAAATGCTTTGCAAGTCATTGATCGCCGCGGCCAGTTCGGCGATTCGTGGTTGATCACCGGCAACGCACGCGTCGTAACACGCAACGAACAACCGCGGCAAGACATTGGCCCCGCCGCTGACACCCCCATCGGCACCGTCGCCGCCATCGCCGCCGAGTTTCATCGCCGCAGGCAGGTACGCTTCGGGTCCGATCAAGATCGACCAGTCGGGCCGCGTGCGGCGCAGTTCCATCAACCGGCCAAAGTATTCCAGATCGCCGCTGCTGTCCTTGATGCCGACGATCTGTTCGACGTCGGTGAGCTTTTGGAGCGACTCGTGATCGAACCAGACCTTGGTCAGACCCGGCATATTGTAAAGCATCAGCGGCAGCGGCAGTTGCGCGGTGATGTTGCGGATGTAGCCAACGAGTTCGGTCTGACCCGCCGGAAAATAGTACGGCGTCGTGAGGACCACGTCCGCCGCGCCGGCGTTCGCCGCGTGCTCGGCCAACGCCACCGATTCGACAAACGACGTGTCCGTCACGCCGACCAACAGCGGCACGCGCTGGTTGATGATCTGCGACGCGAGGGTGATGACTTCGCGGCGCAGCCGATAGCTGAGACTAGGCGCTTCGCCCGTCGTGCCGAGCAGAAAGATCCCGTGCACGCCGCTGGCAAGCACATAGTTCAATAGTTTTTCCAGGCCCGCGACATCGAGTGTGTCTCGATCGGTGAGCGGGGTGATCAGCGGCGGAATGATTCCGTGAAATCGGCGCGGCATCTGTTCAAATCCTCTCTCGGCAATAAATTCCTCTCGCTGCGTATTATAACACGCGACGTGAACCGCTCTAAATGCAGGCAAAAGAATGAAGACAGGAGAATATTTTTGCATCAATTCTCCTGTCTTCATTCTCTTGCCTATCGCCAGCATACATGAAACTCCTCGCGAGTTCAGATCGTGATCATCCACAAGCTTGACGAAAAAGTGTTCGCCAACACAAGAAGCTTCACGATTTTGCATTGCTTGTGATTTTTTTCAACAGTGGCGTTTCGTCGGGGAAGCGGTTTTGGGATTGGCATGAAGTTTTCTGCCGATGACTTGCGGCGTGCCCTCTTGATTTCAACAGCGATTCGCGTCATTGTGGATCGCTGCGGCTTGGGAAGACTGGGATGTGGCCGCGGGGGAAATTCTACTTCTGGGGAGCATTGGCTCATGGCTTGGCGTCTTGTGTTATCGTTCGCGCTGTTGTGCAACTTCTTCAATTCGTCGCCCGCGGCGGAACCAGATTTGGAGAAAACTTACGATGTCGTCGTCTACGGCGCCACGTCGGGCGGAGTCATCGCCGCCGTGCAAACGGTAAAGCTCGGCAAATCGGTCCTCTTGATCGAACCGGGCGAGCATCTCGGCGGACTCAGCAGCGGCGGCCTCGGCGCGACCGACATCGGCAACAAGCAAGTCATCGGCGGCCTCTCGCGAGGGTTCTATCGCGATCTCTACACGTACTACGAACAGCCCGACGTCTGGAAGCAAGAGAAGCGCGAGTCCTACGTTGCGAACCAAAAATTCGCCGAAGACAAAAGCATGTGGAAGTTCGAGCCGCATGTCGCCGAGCGGATCTTCGATCGCTACGTCGCCGAGCACAAGATTCCGCTCCTCCGCCAGGCGCGGCTTGATCTGAAAAACGGCGTCAAGAAAGACGGCAATCGCATCACAAGCATTACGCTCGAAGGAGGCCGCACCGTCAAAGGCCGGATGTTCATCGACGCGACCTATGAGGGCGACCTGATGGCGAAAGCCGGCGTCCAATACCACGTCGGCCGCGAAGCCAACAGCGTCTACAACGAAACGCTCAACGGCGTCCAAGTCAAAAACAGCGTCTCGCACCAATTCACCAAACCCGTCAGCGCCTACAAGGAACCGGGCAATCCCGACAGCGGTCTCTTGCCCGGCGTCATCGCCGACAAGCCGCTGCCCGACGGCTCGGGTGACAAGCGCGTGCAGGCGTACAACTTTCGCCTCTGCCTCACCCCTGATCCGAACAACCAGCTTCCCTTCCCGAAGCCCGAGGGCTACGACCCGCTGCGGTACGAGCTGTACCTGCGTTACATGCAAGCCGGCGGCGGGAGCGGCATGCAACTGAGCAACTTCATGCCCAACAAAAAAACCGACACGAACAACACCGGCGCGTTTTCGAGCGACAACATCGGCATGAATTACGACTACCCCGAGGCCGATTACGCCACGCGCGAGAAGATCTTCAAGGAACACGTCACTTATCATCAGGGCCTGCTTTGGTTCCTCGCCAATGACCCGCGCGTGCCGGAGAAACAGCAAGCGCAGATCAAGAAGTGGGGCCTCGCGAAGGACGAATTTCAAAAGACCGGCGGCTGGCCTCATCAGATGTACGTCCGCGAAGCGCGGCGCATGATTGGACCCGTCGTCATGACGCAGCATCATTGCCAAAAGCGCGAAGTGGCCGCCGATTCCGTCGGCATGGGCGCGTACAACATGGACTCGCACAATGTCCAGCGCTACGTCGATGCCAACGGCCACGCCCGGAACGAAGGCGATATCCAAGTCGGCGTCCGTCCCTACGCGATCAGCTACCAGAGCATCATCCCGAAAGAAGACCAATGCGCGAATCTGCTCGTGCCGGTCTGCTTGTCGGCGACGCACATCGCGTACGGATCGATCCGCATGGAGCCGGTGTTTATGGTGCTCGGTCAATCCTCGGCCACGGCCGCGTGCTTCGCGCTCGATGACAAGGTGACCTTGCAAAAACTCGATTACGCCAAGCTGCGCGAGAAGCTGCTCTCCGATGGGCAAGTGCTCGAATACGAAGGGGGGCGCAAACCAGGTGAAGCCGCGTCGCTCGACCCGGCGAAGCTACCGGGCATCGTCGTTGACAATGACAAGGCTGACTTCGTCGGCGAGTGGGCTCGCAGTTCCAGCACCGGCGGTTACGTCGGCGTCGATTACCAACACGATGGCGGCACCGGCGATGGCAAGAAGAGCGCGTCGTTTCAACTGCGCGTCAAAGATGCGCGGGTGTATAAAGTTCGCGTAGCCTACACACCATTCGCCAATCGGGCGACCAATGTGCCGGTGACGATTTTTTACGAAACGCCAGACAAAGACGATCCGCAAGTAATGAGCCTGAAACTCAACCAACGCCAGCCGACCAAGAACGGCTTTGCGGAAATCGCCGAACTCAATCTCAAAGCCAGCTCGTTCGTCACCGTGGTCCTTGGCACCAAAGACACCGACGGCCACGTCATCGCCGACGCGGTGCAATTGGAATGAAGTAACGTGGGCTTCAGCCCACTTATCCTTTTACAAATACGAGCGCGGCGAAGTATTGACCCACACGCGGACGTAGCCTTTGCCTTGCAATTCCTGGGCAGCATACGCCGCTTCATCGGGGCAAGTGTACGACCCCCGGAGTTGCATGCTCCGGCTGCAATTGCCGGCGTGGACAAAGTAATGATAGTTGTCGCTGCTGGCCGTAGAGAGTACGTCATCTGCCTGGCTGGCCGGGGCATCGAACGCAAGAATCGCCGCGGCGAGCGTCAACAAACCAAGGATCCGGGTCATGGGGATGTTCCTGTGAGAGAGAATGGGAGGAAGTTTCGGGGACACTCTCTATAGCGTTATGATAGGCATTCCCCGGGCACGAACTCTGTCACATGCCGGTAACAGTCGCTCGAAAAGCCGAGTTCCCTGGAGAAAATGCCCATGCGCTTCCTGCTTCAAATCGGCTTGCTGCTTAGCCCATTTCTAGGAATTCACTGCACGGCCGCCGAAGTTCCCTGGCTCGCCGAAGTCCAGCGTGCGCCGGATCAAGTTCCGCCGCCGAAACGCCCGCTCGCGCCGCTCCTCGTTTCGGAAAAAGGTGAGCCGATCCAGACGCTCGCGGCTTGGCAGAAGCAGCGCGAGGTGTTGCGCCGTCAATGGCGTGAGTTCCTCGGCACGCTGCCCGAGCCGCCGAAAGAGTTGAACTTGAAAGTCCTGAGCGCGGAGAAAATCGACGGCGGCACGCGCGAGCTGGTCGAGTACGACGCGGAGCCGAACTTGCGCGTGCATGGATATCTGCTCCGTCCTGCGGGTGAAGCAAAACCGCACTCGCGGCCGGCGATCGTCGCGTTGCATCCGACGACGAACCTTTCGATCGACAACATCGCCGGTGTTGCGGGTCCGCCGGAAAAGTTTACTGGTCTGGGTCTCATGAAAGCCGGGTTCGTGGTCTTTTGCCCGCGCTGTTTTCTCTGGCATGACGCGAAGACGATCCAAGATGCCACGGCCGCGCATCAAAAGCGCCATCCGCAAGTCAAAGGCATGGCGAAGATGCTGTACGATGCCCAGCGCGCCGTCGATGTCGTGCTGAGTTTGCCCGAGGTCGATCCCGCGCGCGTCGGCACGTTCGGTCATTCGCTCGGCGCGAAAGAGGTGCTGTACCTGCTGGCGTTTGACGATCGCGTGAAAGCCGGTGTCGCCAGCGAAGGGGGCATCGCCCTCGATTCGACGAACTGGGAAGCGCCATGGTATCTCGGACCCGAGGCGCGCGATCCGAAATTCCCGCGCGATCATCACGAGCTCGTCGGCCTCATCGCGCCGCGGCCGTTTTTGGTCATCGCCGGCGAGTCGGGCCAAGGCGCCGCCGATGGCAAGCGCAGTTGGCCGTACCTGGAAGCGGCCCTGCCAGTTTACAAGTTGTACGGCGAACCGGCGCGGTTGGGACTGTTAAATCATGGGAAGGGCCATCCCTTGCCGGAAGACGATTTTCAGAAAGCGATCGAGTGGCTCAAGGCGGCGCTGTATTTTTTTAGTGATCTATCTAAGACCAGGAGGGTTCATCCCCCTGGGTGAATTCGCTGTTTCATGAAAATACCCACGGGGGTAAACCCCGTGGGCTTAGGAAAATCTCAGCCCATTATTGCCATCCCGCGCTCGCGATGGGATATTAGTTCTTGGGGATCATCTCATCTGCATCTTATCTCTGCGGCGAGGGTTTGCTTGAGCGCGATGGAGTTGTGGCCGGCGATTGATTTGCGCGGCGGACAATGCGTCCGCTTGCGGCAAGGCGACTATGCCCAGGAGACCGTCTACGGCGCGGACCCCGCGGCGATGGCGCGGCTTTTTGTGGAACAAGGCGCCGAGTATCTGCACCTGGTTGACCTCGACGGCGCCCGCGATGGCCGGCCAACGAACTTGCCGAGCATTGCGGCGATCTTGAAAGCCGTGAGCATTCCGTGCGAACTCGGCGGCGGGATTCGTGATGCGGCGACGGTGCGGCAGTTGCTCGACCTCGGCATGACGCGCTGTGTGCTCGGGACGCGAGCCCTGAAAGACCAAGACTGGTTCCGTTCGCTGATCAAAGAGTTTCCCGGCAAGTTGGTGCTCGGCATCGATGCCAAGGACGGCATGGTCGCGACGCATGGCTGGCTCGAAGTGAGTCAAACGAGCGCGGTCGAACTGGCTCAGCAATTCGAAAACGAACCGCTGGCCGCGATCATTTACACGGACATCGCGACCGATGGGATGTTGGCCGGACCGAATCTCGCGGCGATGGACGAAATGCGGCGAAGTGTGAAGCTCCCCGTCGTTGCCAGCGGCGGCGTGACAACTATCGACGATGTGCGCAGGCTCGCCGAACTGCCGATGGCCGGAGCGATCATCGGCCGAGCTTTGTACGAAGGACGAATCACCATGCCCGATGCCCTGGCGGCCGTGACCGGCCGCCGTGCGAAAGTCCCGAGTTGAATTTCAAACCCCCGGAATCGTTGCCGGGGGTTTTTGTTTACCACCACTACACGCGGAAAGGAATCAAACGTATTGCTTGCGAGTACTGGGTACAGAGTACTGAGTCCCAGCATTCATCACCCCGTACTCTGTACCCTGTACTCCGTACTCACAACTTCAACTAGAGCAACAACACGCGCGCACTCGCTTCTCACTCGTCTTCCAACATTCAGCTACTTCTCTTGAAAGGAATTGAATCATGGCGAAACTTGAAATGAAATCCATCCGCAACATTGCACTCTGCGGCCACGGGCACTCGGGCAAGAGTACTCTGGCCGACAAAATGTTGCATCTCACCGGCGCGATCAATCGCGCGGCCAGTGTCGATGACGGCACCAGCATTTGCGACTTTGACCAGATCGAAAAAGATCATCACTACAGCATCGAATCGCACATCGTCCACTTGGACTACGAAGGCCGGCGGTTCAACATCATCGACACCCCGGGCTACCCCGACTTCATCGGCCAAACGATCGCCGCACTGCACGCCGTCGAAACGGCGGTGATCGTGATCAATGCCCATGCGGGGATTGAGGTCAATACCCGCCGCGTCTTCAACGAGGCGGGCAAGATCGGTCTTGGCCGCGTGATCGTGATCGACAAGATGGATAGCGATAACGTCGATTTCGAAGCGCTCGTCGCCGAGATCCAAGAAGTCTTCGGCAAGCAATGCATGCCGCTCGAGGTGCCCGTCGGGCAAGGAGCCGGCTTCCGCGGCGTCGTCGATGCGCTGCATCATCCGCGCGCAACGGCCGGCGCGGTGATGGATCCCGTGGCACTGAACACGCCGCTGGTCGAGACGATCATCGAGGTCGATGAGGAAACGACAGCGCACTACTTCGACGGCATCGAGCCGACAGACGAGGAGTTGGCGCGAGATCTGCAAGAATCGATCCGCCAAGGGCACTTCATCCCGATCCTTGAAGCCTCAGGCAAGACGGGCGTCGGAATCAAGGAACTGCTCGACGAGTTGTCGCTCTGTGCCTTGCCGCCCGATGCGCTACGCCGCACAGCCATTGATGAAGATGGCAACGAGGTTGAATTGAAAGAAGACCCCAACGGGCCATTGGTCGCACAGGTCTTCAAAACACGCATCGATCCCTATGTCCAGAAGCTGAGCTATCTCCGCATCTACAACGGCACGCTCAAGAAAGACGACAACGTTCATCTTAGCGGCGGGAAGAAGACGCTGAAGATCGGGCAACTGCTCGAAGTCCAAGGAAGCGAAACCCGGGCGATCGAGTGTGCTGGCCCCGGCGAAATCATTGCGCTGGCCAAGGTCGAGGATCTGCACACCAACACGACGCTCGGCGAGTGGACGATGGCGCCGATCAAATTCCCGACGCCGATGGTGGGTCTCGCGGCCGCGCCGAAGAATCGCGGCGACGAAGCCAAGCTGGCCGGCGCGCTACACAAGCTCGTCGAAGAAGACAGCACGCTCACGCTCGACCGCGATCCGCAGACCAAGGAACTCGTCATGCACGGCATGAGCGAGTTGCATCTCAGCGTCGTGCGCGAACGGCTGCAGAAGCGCGACAAGGTTGAAATCGAAACGCATCAGCCGAAGATTCCATATCGCGAAACGATCCAGCAAAAGGCCGAAGGAAGCTACCGCCACAAAAAACAAACCGGCGGCCGCGGCCAATTCGGCGAAGTACACATCCGGATGTATCCCCTGCCCTTGGGCGTGGATGTCGAAGATTTCGCGACGCGGGAACGCTTCCCGCATCTGCGAAATCAGCACTACGACGAGGCGTTGAATTTTCTCTTCGTCGATTCGATCGTCGGCGGGACGATTCCGAACAACTTCATTCCGGCGATCGAAAAGGGCTTCCGTGAACGGATCGAACGGGGCGTGATCGCCGGGTATCCGGTGCGAAATCTGTGCATCGAGGTGCATTTTGGCAAGTACCACGATGTTGACAGCAGCGAAGCAGCGTTCAAAACGGCCGCGAGTCAGGCCTTTCGCCAGGTCTTCGCCACGGCCAAGCCAAGTCTGCTCGAACCGATCGTCACGCTGCACGTCACCGTGCCGGCGAGCAAGATCGGCGACATCAGCAGCGACCTCAGCACGCGCCGCGGGCGAGTCCTCGGCATGGACAACGAAGGGGGCGGCATGCAAACCGTCACGGCGCTCGTCCCACTCGCCGAAATCACGACATACAACCGCAGCCTGTCAAGCATCAGCGGCGGCCAAGGAAGTTACGTCATCGACTTCAGCCACTACGACGTCGTCCCGCCGAATGTGCAAAAGCAGATCATGGAATCGGCGCAGATGGGACCGGAGGAGGATGAATAAGTAACACGGACTTCCAGTCCGTGAAGCTCACGCGCAAGATGCTGTGCAAAATAACTTTTTGGCCCCGGCGCTGAGTAAGCTCCGGGGCTTTTATGTTTGCGCTTGAATCACTTTCAAGCTACAATTAGAAGTAGAGCATTACTAGCCAGCAGGAACATTTCCAATGACCGTAAAATCAAGAATTCGTTTTAGCGTCAGCGATTACGAAGAGATGCACCGCTCGGGCTTCCTGCCCGAACACCTGCGTGTCGAACTCTTGGATGGAGAAATTCGCAAGATGAGTCCGATTGGGCCCCGGCATGCTGGGTTCGTTACAAGGCTAGAGCGTCTGCTCCATAAACTGCTCGAAGATCAGGTTACGATCATGGTGCAGAATCCGATTCGACTTAGCAACAACAGCATGCCCCAGCCAGATTTGATGCTATTGCATTTTCGCGAGGATGATTACGAAAAGGCTTTGCCAGTCCCTGCCGACGTTTATTTGCTGATCGAAGTCAGTGAGTCGAGCGGAGACTACGATCGCGAAGACAAGCTGCCGCGATACGCTGAAGCTGGCATCCCTGAAGTTTGGATCGTGGACACCGTGACACGGACGATTGAGCAATATCGTACGCCTTCGGGCAAAGAATATCTGTCGGAGAAAACCTTTTCCGCGGGACAACAGCTAATTTGCTCAACTTTGCCTAACCTCGCTTTTGATGCGAACATTGTTTTACGGGCGTAACAGCATCACCAGAGCATCCGCATGATCCAACACAACGCCATCATTGCCGAAAAAACGACGTGGCGTTTCAGCGTCGACGATTATATCAAGCTGCATCAGACACGAATTATCCCAGCAGACAAACAGGTGGAATTACTCGATGGTGAAATCATTGAGATTACTCAGATTGGCCCGATGCATGCCTATATAAATTCGCGTTTAAGCGACCTCATTCACGAACAACTCGGTAGCAGCGTAAGGCTTTATTTGCGCAAACCGCTGCGGCTCAGTACTTACAGCATGCCCAATCCGGATCTGATGGTGCTACAACGAAAAAACTATTCACATGCTTACCCCGAATCGGCAGATTTGTTGCTGCTAATCGAAGTTCGTCAGCCACCAGGATCCTATGATCGCGAGGAAAAGCTGCCGCTTTACGCAACCGCCGGAATCACGGAAGTTTGGCTAATCGATCCAGAACAGCAGATTGTCGAGCAATACACTGCGTCGGTGGAAAATCATTACTCCGTAACAACTACACATTTACTGAACCAATCGATCACAAGCGCGAATCTACCCGAATTGAAAATCGCGTTGACGGAAATCTTCGATACCACCGAAGAATCTTAAACCTCTGCTAGCAAGAACCCCTCTTGCCTCTCCCGCCCCTTCCGCGGTATCACTGCCGGCACTTGCTTCCTCGTAGGAGCCATCCATGCCCGGCGATTATCTCGACCTTAGCAGCGAACCCGCGACGACGAGTGCTTCCGCGCCGCGTTCGTCTGCTAGCCGCGAAACGGCTTCGCAACCGCCCTCGACCGATGCCGCGGGCCGACGATTCATCGGCATTCATTTTGTCTGCTGCGACGTCTACGCGCGGATCTATATTAATCGCGCCGGCACGGCCTACAGCGGGTACTGCCCGCGGTGCGCGAAGCGGATCGATTTGAAAATTGGTCCCGGAGGGACGGATCAGCGGTTTTTCACCGCGGGTTAATTCGTACGACGGACTTCCAGTCCGTCGAGATATCAATCTCTTGCGACGGACTGGAAGTCCGTCGTACATGTCTGCTAGCAGGCCTAGCTTCTCTTGCCCCTGCGCGCGTTTCTCTCTACCATCCCGCGTCATTTTCTTTTCCCGCGGGAACACGATGGTGGATTTCGAGCTGCAGCACAACACGCGGCACTGCGCCGCCAATGGGCGCGAACTGCGTCCCGGCGAGACGTACTACACCGTGCTGCGCAAAGCGGGTGCCGAGGTCGAGCGCGCCGACTATAGCAGCGAAGCCTGGACCGGTCCGCCGGAAGTTTGCCTCGCCTGGTGGAAGTCGACGCTCCCCGCCGCGGCGGACAACAAGAAACCGCACTGGGCACCCAACGACGTGATGCTGCACCTGTTCGAGACGCTGGCCGAGCAGCCGGAGCAGGCCGACATGCGGTACGTCCTGACGCTGCTCCTGATCCGCCGCCGCTTGCTGCGCCTCGAAGAGAGCGTGCGCGACGAAGCCGGCATCGAGCAGTTGACCGTCTACTGTCCGCGCAACGAAACCGAGTACCACCTGCCAGCGATCGTGCCCGACGAGGCGCGCGTGCAAGCGATCCAAGCCGAATTGGGCAAGTTGCTGAGCTAAGGATGCAAGGCAAAACCACGGAGACACGGAGGGACACAGAGCTACACGGAGAAGAGAAGAATGAATGATGCCACAGATGAACACAGATAGACACAGATGAGATTGGAGAATGCTTGCCTCAAATGAACACGGAGCAGAAGTTCTCGCACTGAATTTTTCTGCATTTATCTGTGTCCCATCTGTGTCTATCTGTGGCTTGCCTTTTCTGTATTCCTTCGTGCTCTCCGTGCCTCCGAGGTCCTGCCTTTTGAATGGAACGACGACAGAACCAAGCTAACGCTGAGTATGATATGACGAACCTTCGCCAAATCCCGTTGCCGTTGCGCTGCCTGGCATTGCTGATCCTGCTCGGCACCGTGACCGGCGCTGGCTGTATCCCGCGTGGCCGCACGGGTGTTGCGCCCGTCATGGTCTTCCCCCAAGCCGCGGCGCCGCTCGATCAATTGCTCTCGGCGGTGAATGCCAACACGGCGAAAGTCCGCAGCGTCTTCTCGACGACGACGACCCTCCGCGCCGACGGCGCGCCGATCGACCTGACTGCCGACCTGGCGATTGAACGGCCGGGGAATTTTCGGCTCCGTGGGAAAACGACCTTCACCGGACCGGAACTCGACGTCGGCAGCAACGCCGCGGAGTACTGGCTCTGGGTCAAGCGCAACCAGCCGCCGGCGTTCTACTACGGCCGCCACGATCAATTCGCGCAGAGCCAAGCGGGCCAGATCTTTCCGATCGAACCGGCCTGGCTGCTCGAAGCGTTTGGCCTCGTCACCTTCGATCCGCAGCAACAAATCCAAGGCCCCATCCCGCGCGGCAACAACCAAGTCGAAGTTCGCACGCAGCGCATGGCCAACGGCCGTCCGGTGCAACAGGTCACGGTCATCGACGCCCGCACCGCGTTGGTGCTCGAACAGCATCTCTACACGCCGCAAGGACAACGCATCGCCAGCGCGATCACGAGCGAGCATCGCATGGATGTGCAAAGCGGCGCGGTGCTGCCGCGCAAGATCGTCCTCGAATGGCCGGCGTCGAAGATGAAGCTGACCATCGATATCGCGGACTTGCAGATCAACACGCTCGGGCCCGAGCAGGCGAACCTGTTCCAGCGTCCTGAGTATTCCGGCTTCCCGAACATCGACCTCGGTGCGCCCGGCGTGCAGTTCGCGCCGAACGCCGCGGGGGCGAACGTCCTTCAAAATGTCCCCACCACTGCAACACCGCCGTCGGCCAACGCGGTGAACCCGAACCCGGCAACCGCGCCGCAACAATTCGGCGACCCGGCGATGATGCAGCCCAACATCACTCCGGCGACGATTCCGACAAGTCCCTACGCTAACCCCGGCTTCCAACCCCCGCCGGGCTTTCAACCGCCGCCGAACACCAGCTCCGCCTCGCCCGCGTCGTATCCCGTCCAGCCGGCGAGTTATCAAGTGCCGGCTTCCACGCCAGCGCCGGTTCAACAACCAACCAGCAACGCCGTTCACGCGACGGGTTTTAATCAGCACCTTAACGCCAACGCCCCGGTCTACCAGCCGAACGCGACGATGAATATCAGTCCGAGCGGGCCTTAACAGAAGTTTATAGTAATTCTGTCTGGTCCCCTCCCCCCGCTGCGGGGTAGGGATAGGGTGGGGGCTGCGTTTGACGAGGAGTTTGAGGACTTCAATTCTTCCGTGCATAGTATTTTCTCATAGCCAAGTCTTGCGTCGCACTGTCACCCCTCCCCAGCCCTCCCCGTTCAGGGGAGGGAGCCAAACCAGATTTATTGGGGGCGGCGTTCTAAGCCCACGGGGTTTACCCCCGTGGGTAACCCAGGGGGATGAACCCCCTGGGCTTAGTTGATGATTGAGGAGCATCACTGCAACTCATAGCACAAGAGTTTGCTCTTCCCGCGCACATACAGCAGCCCGTGCGAGATCACCGGCGCGGCCCACGCCGGGTAATCGAGCAGCCGTTCGCCGGTCGCCGCATCGAGTGCGGGAAGGGTCCCGACCGATTCGAACTTCTGGGCAGTGGCTTTGATCACTTGCGTCTCGCCATACTCGCCGAGGCAGATGAAATGCCCATCGACGTACGTGAGCGAGCAGCGGCTCAGGTTCGGCTGCGACCAGACGACCTTGCCCGTCTTCCACTCGACGCAGCGCAGTTCGGCGTTGTTGGAATTGCGTCCGCTGGAGCCGTAGACGTAACCGTCGTGATAGATCGGCGTGTTCCAGTGGGTTTGCAAGGCCTTCTTCGCGCGGATGCCCGGATCGTCCTGCCAGACGACGTCGTACCCGCCGGGCTTGACCCGGAGCAGCGCCGCGCCGGGGCCGTAGCACTCGCTGATGAGAACTTCGTCGTTGACGACGACCGGATCGCTGGCGTTGACGCTGTAAAGTTCCTTGGCGCGAAAAGGGAACTCGAACTCGCGCTTGCCGCTGGTTGGATCAAACGCGAACAAGCCCGAGCGGGCGAAGACAAAGGCCCAGCGCCGCCCGTTGAGCGTGCTCAACTTCGGCGTCGCATAACTAGCCAGGTCATCGCCCGTGCGGTATTTTTCCTTGCCCGTGCGTTTGTCGAACGCGACGACGCAAGTCCCATTCCCGCGCACTTCGTCCAAACGATCCGGCGACGACGGCCGCGCGTCGGCCGGACTGCCGCCGATCTGGACGAGCAGTAACTCGCCGAAGACGACTGGGCAACTGCCGACGCCGAAGAAGTTTTGCTGGACGCCGTACTCTTTCGCCGTGTCGAGCTTCCAGAGAATCTTGCCATCGACAATGCTCAGACACATCAGCAGCCCTTCGGCGCTGTAGGTGTAAACGCGGTCCTCGTCGATTGTCGGCGCGCAGCGCGGGCCGTTGTCGTAGCCGATCGTGTCGCTGTAATCCGTCGGATGTTCTACCGACCAGAGTTCTGCGCCCGTTTCGCTGTTCAGGCAAAAAATGCGAGCCTTGTCCTTCACGCGATCGTAGAGAACCAACCGGCCGCGGCTAATCGACGGCATGCCGTAACTTTCGACGAGCGGCCGCTGCCAAACGAGTTTCGGCGGCCGCGCCTTCCAGTTGAGGCTCAACCCCGTCTCGCTCGACCTGCCATCGGCGGTCGGGCCAAGAAACGCGGGCCAGTCGGTGCCGGCTTTGCGCGTGCCGAGGTCGGGGACTTCGGCGGCGTGCGTCGTGCAAGTGAGAACGACAAGCATCGCCGTCATGATTTTAAGTGCAGTGTTCATGCTCTTATCGTAGCGAAGAATGTGCGGAGAGACAAAAGCGGGACAGATGACGTATAATTGACGGCGAAATCCTCCAAGGGGGTGAACCCCTTGGCTTTGGCGGTGTCCCCTTCCAACTTTTGCATTTTGCATTTTGCAGTTTGCAGTTTGCATTTTGACTTTTGACTTTTGACTTTGTCTTCCATGAAAATTTCCCCCCGCATCGAAATTCCCGACGACGAACTGCAGTGGTCGTTTGCGCGCTCGTCGGGGCCCGGCGGGCAGAATGTGAACAAGGTCAACAGCAAGGCCATCCTGCATTGGAACATCATGTCGAGCACGGCCCTGCCCGACGACATGCGGGCAAGGTTCCTCGCGCTGTACGGCAATCGCGTCAACGACAAAGGCGAAGTCGTCATCAGTTGCCAAACCAGCCGCGACCAGGCCAAGAACATCGACGAGGTTCGTCAGCGCCTGACGGTCATGCTCCAAGGCGTCCTCAAAGCGCCAAAAGTCCGCCGCGCCACGAAGCCAAGCTACACGAGCAAGCTGAAACGCCTCGAGGGGAAGAAAACCAACTCGGCAAAGAAGCAGAACCGGCGCAGCCCGGGGATGGAATAGCAGCCCGCGGCGTTAGCCAGGGCGTGCCTCTTCGCGGCGCGTAGTTCGTTGAGGCTGCCCAATAACGGCGCATCTTGACGGCGTGAATTCGTTCGCGCAATTTCATCGTCTCGATATCGTCGCAAGTAAGCTGAGGTCAATATTTTGATTTTTGTTGACCGCAATTTTTGTCCCTATTAAATTTAGGGCAAGAGTTCATGTCGCGAAGGACTCGTTGTTCTTTGATATTGCGCAAGAGAATCAGAGGTTATCGAGCATGGCATACGACGGCCATATCCTCTGCAAGAAGTGCCGACTGGTGCTCTACCTCGGGAAGTACAAAGAGGGTCGGTTCTGGCCGGGCAAGGCAACCCACGAGCAATTCCAGCTCGGCCTCGCGCAGTTCATTGAGGAGCATTTCGCCCACGGTGACGTGATTGTCATGGGCGACGGTCCGTACGAGCGTTACCTTGACGCTTGTCCTTTGAACGAATGGCCGGTGACGGTCTTCGTCGAGGCGACACACGACGGGAGAATCAAGTTGGTCGAGCAGCCATCGGCGATGCGGGGATAACACCGTACTGCAACCGACCGGCTGGGCACGACGGTCCGTGTGATTAGTGTGCAGCTCAGCGGTCGTTCGTTGAATGCGGATCCGTTATTGCACTCCACAAGAATTAGTTTTGGATGATCTCCCATGACGAATCCCATCACCGAAGAAATCCGCGCGATCCGCCATCAGTTGGCAGCACGATTTCACAATGATCTTGACTTGATTGTCGCCGACTTGCAGCGGCAACAACGTGAGTCCAATCGTGAAATTATCGACCACAGTCAGCGTGTTCCAAAACAAGATGGAAAGGCGATTCAATCGATCAAAAGCAACTAAGCAAAATTTCTTACACGCTTGGTAACGATTTCGGCCTACTCCGGGGATGAAATAGCCCATGGAAAACCCCCTTAGCAAACGCCGCCGCTGGCCAACGATCCTCGCCGGATCGATCTATGTCTGGCGCAATCCGCTGATCTTCAACGCATCGTTCCTGAGCCATGCGCATTGCATCAAGTCGGCGGGCATGTTGCTCGTGAACTATGCCGAACAACATGGCGGGCAATTTCCGACCGACCCGCGTGGCTATGGCAATGCTCTGCTCCAATTCGAACCCGATGAATACTACTGTCTGACGGCGTCGGGCTACGATGAGGCCGTCTATCACGAGGCCAAACAGCGTGGAGCTTTGTTGGAAGAAAAAGATTGCGGCCGCGTTTATATCCAAGGATTGAACAAAACTTCGAATCCGAAGATTGCCATTCTGTTCGACAAGAGATCAACACCCGGCGGCGACCATTGCCACCTGATCGCCAGATTCACCGCGCCGCTTGGCCGCGAAGTGGCATACATCTCGGGTCAGAGCGATTTCATTCCCGACACGGATTGGCCGGCGTTCGTGCAGGGCCAACTTGCGCTGCTCATCGCCGCCGGCATTCCGCCGGACGAAGCGCGGCGGCTTTACGATTCAGTCAATCCTTGAATCGCAACCCTGGACTACTCAAGAATCCGCGCGGAAATGAGCGCGCTGCTTTTGCGTTCCGTTCGGCACGCCCGTCCTCGCTCAGCTTCGCCAGCGCCGCCGAAACCCAAACCCCACGACCGCCGCTCCGCCTAGCGCCAGCCAAGTGCTCGGTTCGGGGATCGGACTGCCGGTGATCCGGTAGATGTTGCCATTCAACCCGAGGGCGTACATTCGGCCGAGGTTGTCCTCGCCAAATGCGGCAAGGTTGAACCCGCCGAGCGTGCCGGCGAAGTTGCGGTTGGTCGCCGTGTCGGTCGGAATCCCGTTCACGCCGTCGTAGCGAAAGGAATAGACGTTGCCGGTGCGATAGTCCCCAAAGATATAAGTGCCGTCGAGCGACTGTCCGCCGTCGAGAATGTCGCCGCCGCGATAGACGAACCCGCCGGTCACCGAACCGTTGCTGCCGGTGCTATCGTAGTCGTAGATCGGTTCGGTATTGTTCGCCGGCGGCGCGCCGCCATTGCCGCCCGGTTGGGCGATCCGCCCCTCGCGCAGCCGCCAGCCAAAGTTCTGCCCGCCGGCGCTGCCGCTCGAGATGAAGTCGATCTCCTCGCGCGTGTTCTGGCCGACGTCGCCAATGTACAGATCGCCGGTCAGGCGATCGAAGCTATTACGAAACGGATTGCGCAATCCCGTGGCGAAGATTTCGGGCCGTGTGCCGGCGCCGAAGAGTGTGCCCTGCGGAATGGTGTAGCCGGTGCCGACAGTGTTCGGGGTGATGCGCAGCAGCTTGCCGAGCAATTGAGTGTTGTTCTGGCCAAAGTTGCTGGGATCGCCGCCGCCACCGCCGTCGCCGGTGGCGATGTAAAGGTGGTTGTTGGTGGGGTGAAAACCGATCCAGCCCCCTTTGTGATTGGTAAGCGTATCCGGCTGGTCGATGGTGATGATGTTGGCGCGCGAGGTCGGAGACAGCACTCCGCCGGTGACGGTGAAGCGATCGATGCGCGTCTCGCCGCCGGTCGTGCCGTTGCTGCCAACGTAGTTGACGTAGAGAAAGCCGTTGCCGGTCGAGGTGTAACCAGGGCTGAATGCCATGCCGAGCAACCCTTGCTCGCCGGCTTGCAGGAGCGAGCCGCCGCCGGTCGCGGTCAATGCGGCCGGCAGGTCGAGGAACGTGCCCGTCGCGGCACCGTTGGTCAGATTGATACTCCGAACCAAGCCGCCGCGCTGCAGCACAAACGCGCGGTTGGTGACGGGGTCGTTGGGCGCGCCAACGAGGGCCAGCGGGCTGCTGAATTGACCGGTGGAGACTTGCGTCAGGCTGAGCTGCGCGGAGAGCGGCGTGACGACCGCTGTGAATACGATAAAAAAAAGAAACAACCGTCGCAGCATGAGGATACTCCAGTTCAATCCGAAAGTGGCCCGGATTTCGTAGCGCATCCTAGCTGGGCAGTAGAAGCGTCGCAAGTTTTCGGAGGTCTTGCTGCGAAACAAACTTCATAAGACTTAGGGCCGATCCCAAAACAATATAGTTGTCATCAAGCTGTTCTAGTAGTTGCTTAGGTCCGGAGGACCGAAATACTTAAGCCCAGGCCGTGAGGCCTGGGTGTGGTCAAATGATAATTCGAAAGGCCTGGAAGGCCGACACTTGTGCCGGTCCTCCGGACCTTCAGATATTATTGCGAAGCTTTCCCAGGCCTCACGGCCTGGGCTTAATCATGGCGGTCCTCCGGACCTAATTCAAACGAGCATTGATTCTGGGATAAGCCCTTATTCTCCCCCAGAGGTCCGAATTGACTCTGCGGTCCGAATTCATTCGCGAAGCAAAATCATCTGAATCAAGGTGCTGAAGTCCGTTTTCGTGCGCCGTGCCGGAACTGAAGCTTCTGGCCGCGGCGCTGCAGGTCAAGCGGCAGCTTGCCCTGGCATCCAATTTCTAATGACTCGACACTACTCATGCTTCTCGCAGTGATAATTCAGCCAGCCGAGATAGCCGAAGCTCGCCGCGGCGGTGAGCAGCGCGTAGCCGGCGTACTCTTGCTTGAGCAGCGTGTCGTAGAGACCATGCAGCACCATCGGGATGGCGATGACCTTGAGCACAATGAACGCATGCTCGTACAACTCGTCGGCCGATTGCCATTCGGCTTGGCGGCGATAGAGTGTGATCGCGACGGTGGCACTCCAGATCGCGTGCAGCGCGACGCACGAAAAGAACCGCACGAAATAAATCCCGGCATACGCGCGGCCGTTGTAGTAGTCGCCGCTGTACATGATCCCCTCGGCGATGCCGAACCCGACGCCCGAGGCCAAGCCCCAAAGCATCGCCCCGCGCCAGGTAACGCGCGCTTCGTTGCGGAAGTACGCCAGCAGCGGCATCGCCTTGCAAAATTCTTCGCACAAGCCCACGCCGAACGTGAACCCGAGCATGCTCGCGATAAAGCCGTTGCTCGGGTCCATCGCCGCGCTGTAGGAATACCCGATTAGTTTGACAATCAGAAAGAACAGCCCCACGATGCCGCGCACATGAAAACCGGCGCCCGCTGACCAAGCGGCCAGGTACTGAAAGATCAACAACAGCACGATCCCGCCTGTCGCCGTGAACGCGCTGATCGCCAACAACTGCCACGGCCGCGTCGAGCCGTCCATGGCCATCGCGCAGAGCAAGCCCATGAAGAGCAAACTCACGACAAATGCCATGACCCAATGCGCTTTGCTGTCGTAGGCGAGGAAGGCATCTTTATAACGTTGCTCGGGTAACATCGAAAAGAACTGTTTTTTCAGGCTTGCCTTGTCGTCTCCATCGGCATTTGCCAGAAACGTAATGATTTGCTCTTGTTGTTCTGATTCCAACTGAGCGATTGTTTCTGCGATTCGTGTTTCTTCATCGATGGAATCTGGCAGCAAAATATGAAACGCCAGCGGAATCAGGCAGAGAACAAAGCTCAACAGCATCAGCCGCTGCCAGAACGGCCGACTCGCCGCCGCGCGAAACGCCAGACTCGGCTTCAACGGCGCAGTTGCCGCTGGCGGCAGCGTCTTGGGTTTGTTGAGGACGGCATTTGGATTGACATAGGGATTATCGAGCGGCATTGCCGCTGGCGGAGCTGCCGGCAACGGGGTTAATTTGAACTCGGTCTCCTCGTCATCCCACGGCATGACGTCTGGAATTGCCGGCAGCTTCGTGTCGTCCTTTAAATCCGCGAGCGGAATCGTCTGGGGTTCTCGCCGCGTTGAATCGCGCCGCGTTGGCTCATGCAACGGCGCTTCGGTTTTCGCCGCTGCGGCCAGCGGCTTGACCGTCGGGAACGTGACGGTGGGCGTAGTGCGCGGCTTCGACACATCGCTCGGCGCGGCGGCGGATTTGCTCGGCGCGGGTTTCGATTCCGCCGTCGACGCAGAGTCCGCTGGCGCTGCCGGAACCGTCAGCGCATGACCGCACCCGGGACATGGCAGCTTGCGGCCGGCGAGAGACTCCTTGGCCTTGATCGATTTTTTGCAGCCCGGGCAGGCAAACGAGATTGGCATGATTTGCCCCAACAACGTGCTCCATAAGATGGTTTTAAGGACTATCCCATTTCCTGGATCATCACAAGCTTGACAAAACAGAGTCAGCCAGCTGAGAGCGAACTACAGGCGGACATAGGCAGGAGAATGAAGGCAAAAGAATGTTTCTGAGCTATTCTCCTGCCTTCATTCTCCTGCCAATCAGTTGCGTTTCTTTGGCGAAACGGTTGTGGGATAGGCCCTTAGTCTAATCGATGCAAATTAAGTTAGGCCACGGAACTTGGCGAGAAAATCGTTTTTTCTTCGCTGATTCAGTCCTCGCCGCGCGAGCTTATAATCAATTCCGAACAATTCTATTTGTTGAAATCAGTTTTCTCTATCATCTCGACCACTATGTCGAAATTACTGCTGCGATCTTCTGTCAATTTCACCCCGACCAAGCGTTGGAGCAGCTGCTGGTTGCTGACAGTTTTATGCACCTACAGTCTTATTGAATGTTGTCATGCGGCAGAAGAACAGGCTGCTTCCGCGAAATCCGTCGCAGGTGCAAGCTGGTACGTCGCTCCCACAGGCAACGACGAGCAACCCGGCACACTCGAGCAACCCTTCGCCACGGTGACCCGCGCACAGCAAGCCGCCGCCCCCGGCGATACCGTTTTTCTGCGCGGCGGAACGTATTCGTTACAGGAATCGCAAATCGCCCAGACGCGCGGCATCTTCGCTCGCGCGATCGTTCTCGACAAAAGCGGCACGCGCGACCAACCGATCACCTACCGCGCGTACCAGGACGAGCAGCCGATCTTCGAATGCTCCGCCCTGAAACCAAAGGACAAGCGCGTCACGATCTTCTACGTCAGCGGGTCGTGGCTGAGGCTCATTGGACTCGAAGTCAACGGCGTGCAAGTCACGCAGCGCGGACACACGCAATCGATCTGCATCGAGAGCCAAGGGAGCCACAACATCTTCGAGCGGCTCCGACTGCACGACGGCCAGGCGATCGGCATCTACCATGTGCGCGGCTCGGACAATTTGTTTCTCAACTGCGACGCGTGGAACAACTGGGACAACGTTTCTGAAGATGGCCGCGGCGGCAACGTCGATGGCTTCGGCTGCCATCCCACACCCGGAAGCACGGGCAATGTTTTTCGCGGCTGCCGCGCGTGGTTTAACAGTGACGACGGCTACGATTGCATCAGCGCCTCCGAGAGCGTGACGTTTGAACAATGCTGGGCGATGTACAACGGCTACAACGCGAAGTTCGAACGCCTGGCCGACGGCAATGGGTTCAAGATCGGCGGCTACGGGTCGCTGCAGGCGGATAAGTTGCCCAAGACAATCCCGCGGCATGTCACCGTGGACTGCCTCGCCGTGCGGAACAAGGCCAACGGCTTTTACGCGAACCATCATCCCGGCGGCAGCGATTGGATTCATAACAGCGCCTACCGCAACGGCGCGAACTACAACATGCGCGGCCGCAAGCTCGACAATGTCACGGAGATTTCCGGTGCGGATCACAAGATGTTGTTCAACTTGAGCTTCGGCACCAAGCGCGATCTCACCGAAATCGACGAGTCCGCTTGCGAACTGCGCGGCAACACGTTTGGCCAAGAAAAGAAGCTCAGCGAAAAGGACTTTGAAAGTCTCGACGAAGCGGAACTCATTCAACCGCGGCAAAAAGACGGCGCGCTGCCAAGCGTCAAATTCCTGCAACTCACAGCCGACAGCCCTTGGCGAAAAATGGAAAAGCCGGATGAAGTGCCCGGGATGCGCATTGCAAAATAAGACTTGCTGATCACCTACGGATGGGCATACCATCCGTAGGCTTGGGTTGGCGCTGAATCAAGTATTGTCAAAGGAACAGTATTTTTTGCCATTCACTTTTCTATTCTGGTGAACCATCGATGACAAACCTTGAAATCACTCGCCGCGCGGCGATCGCTAGCACGATAGTCCTCGCCGGCACACTCGGCTGCGCCGCGGAACCGGAAACTAAAGTGCTGATCCTCGTCGGACCGAGCAGTCATCCACCGGGCACGCACGAGGTCCAAGCCGGCGGGCGATTGCTTGCGCATTGCCTGGCCGCACTAAACATCAATGCCGAAGTCCGCACCGATTGGCCGACGAGCGGAACCGAAAAATACGCTGCGATTGTCTTTATCGGCGATCTCTTTCCGCCCGAGGTCATGCCGCAGCGCGACCTGATCATGCGCGATCTGGCGGCGATGACAAAACGCGGCTGCGGGATTGTCGCCGTTCATTACGCGACGGGACTCGAAGCCAAGCACGTTGCCGAAGACGGCGAGCATCCGCTGTTGCATTGGACAGGCGGCTACTTCGCGACGCGCTGCAAGCATCATCAATCAGTCGCGCGAGTCTTCAAGGAAGCAACGATCGAGCCCGCAGCGGCGAAGTCGAGCGAAGAGCGGCATCCGCTCGCACGCGGCTGGAAAACATTTACGCTGCACGACGAACCGTACATTAAGAACTATTTCGGCAAGGATGGCCCGGCGAAAAATGTGCACGTGATCGCGACGGCAAACCTGCCGCCGGAAAAACCGCAGCCCGAGCCTGTGGCGTGGGCAGTTGAACGTGCCGATGGCGGCCGCGGCGCGGCCGTGGTGATGCCGCACTTTTACCGCAACTGGAAGAACGACGATCTGCGCACGCTGATCTTGAACAGCATCGTCTGGGCCGCGAAACGCGAGGTGCCGAAAGACGGCGCGCGGGCCGAGCTGCCGGATTTGGCCACGTTCAAGCCCGTGGCGGTGGAACCTCCGGTGAAGAAAAAACCTGAACCAGCCAAGGCTTCCTGAATGGCATCAGCTGGATTCTCGCGATGATGTCACGATCGTTCGGAGCGCAATGTCTAGACAGCGCGCGGGCTTCAAGTTGATCCAGATTGTTGGACCTGCTCATGCGGCGATAAACTTGACGGCCCAACAGCCGTGTCTTACGCTGAGCAGAACAGAACGCAGGCAATTCAATCGACAAAGGGGACTCGCATGAAACTGATTTCGACGTCGTTAATTTTCGCGCAGCGAGATAACTCTGCCTACGAGTCGGGACGCAAGGTAGGGCAAATCGTCGGCTACATCATCGTCGCGGTCGTCGTGATCTGGATCCTGCGAAAATTCTTGAATCGTTAATAAAACCTAGAGCAACTCATTAGACCTCTAAACCCGCTGCGTCTTCCACACCGGATCGTGGTGCGATTCGTCGGCGCTTTCGAACCAACGCGTCGTGATCGTTTTGACTTGCGTGTAGAAGTGAATGCTCTCGGTCCCTTGGATGTGCAAGTCGCCAAAGAATGAATCGTTCCACCCGGCGAAGGGGAACCAAGCCATCGGCGCGGGCACGCCGATGTTGATGCCGATCATGCCGGCGTTGAAGTATTGCTTGAACTGCCGCGCGGCCCAGCCCGACTTGGTGAAGATGCTCGCGCCGTTGCCGTACTGGCATTGCTTGCCGATGCGGAGGGCGTGATCCAGGTCCTCAACGCGAATCACCGAAAGGACCGGCCCAAATATTTCGTCCTTGGCCAAGCGCATCTCCGGCGCGACGCGATCGACAATGCTCGGGCCAACGAAGAACCCATCGCTTTTCGTCGCGTCAACTTGCCGGCCATCGAGCGCGACGGTCGCCCCCTCTTGCTTGGCGACGTCGAGGTACGACATCACGCGCTGCTGATGTGCCCGAGTGATCACCGGCCCCATGTCCACGGTCGCATCCGTGTCTGTGCGGCCGGTTGTCATCTTCGATCCGATCGCGGTCAAGCGTTCGAGCAACGGGTCGGCCGCCTTGCCCACAGGCACCGCGACCGAGCCGGCCATGCAACGCTCTCCGGCGCAGCCGAACGCGCTCGCTTGCAACGCGAGCGCCGCTTGGTCGAGATCCGCGTCGGGCATGATCAACAGATGGTTCTTCGCCCCGCCAGCCGATTGGACGCGCTTGCCGTGCTTCGTCCCGGTCTCGTAGATGTACCGCGCGACGGCGGTCGAGCCGACGAAGCTGATCGCCTTGACACTCGGGTGTTTGAGCAAGACATCGACGACCTCTTTGTCGCCATGCACGATGTTGAACACACCGGCGGGCAGACCCGCCGCGGTCAACATCTCACCGAGCAAGTTCGCGCTCAGCGGCACGCGCTCCGACGGCTTGAGGATGAATGCATTGCCGCAGGCGATGGCCACCGGGAACATCCAGAGCGGGACCATGGACGGAAAGTTGAACGGCGTGATGCCGGCGCAGACGCCGAGCGGATGGCGAATCGTTTCGCAATCGACACTCCGCGCGATGTTCGTCAGGTTCGTCCCCATGACGAGACTCGGCATGCCCGTGGCGAACTCGACGACCTCGAGTCCGCGCTGAACTTCGGCCCGAGCTTCGGCGGCCGTCTTTCCATGCTCGCGAGTAATGAGCTTGGCGATTTCTTCGAACCGCGCGAGCATTTGTTCGCGAAATTTGTAGAGCACGCGGACGCGCTCAATGATCGGCGTCTCGCCCCAGCCGAAATGCGCGTCGGCCGCCGCCTTGACGACGTCTTCGGCTTCCTTGACCGAGCAGTACGGGACCTTGGCAATGACCTTGCCGGTCGATGGGTTAAAGACATCGCCCGTCTTACCGGTCGCGCTGTCGCGCCATTCGCCGCCGCAGAGGTACGGGATCGTTTCGATTTGAGTGGGGGTTGCTGTGGACATGGGGAAACTCTCTTTGAGCGTGTGTTTGTATTCCAAAGCCCAGGGGTTTACCCCCTGGGAGAATTATTCGTTGCAGATCCCAGGGGGTGAACCCCTGGGCTTTGTTGTTGTTGCTTAGTCTTCACTAATTCACGTTCCCAAGCTGGGGCTTGGGAACGTGTCCAACTTGCAGAGCAAGTTGGCTACTCTACTTCTTCCCCACGATCCCCAGCACTTCATCCAGGCAATCGATCATGAATCGCGCATCGTCCATGTTCAAACACATCGGCGGCTTGATGCGGAGCGTGTTGCCGTAGAGGCCCCCCTTGCCGATGATGAGCCCGCGATCGCGCGTCATCTCCATGACCTGCGCCGCCGCGGCCTTCGCGGGCACCTTCGACTTGCGGTCTTCGACGAGTTCGACGCCGATCATCAGGCCCAGCCCGCGGACGTCGCCGATCAGTTGGTGCTTTTCCTTGAGTCCATTGAGCTGTTCGAGCAAGTACCCGCCGATCTTGCCGGCGTTTTCTTGGATCCCTTCGCTTTCGATCACTTCCAGTGTCGCGAGGCCCTGCGTCATGCTGATTGGGTTGCCGCCGTACGTATTGAAGTGGACGCGATTCGCGAGCGTCTTGCTGATCTCGGGCCGCGTGACCATCGCGGCGAGCGGCGCGCCGTTGCCGATCCCCTTGGCCATCGTGACGATGTCCGGCGTGACGCCGAAATGTTCGAACGCCCAGAAGTTCTCGCCCGTCCGGCCGAAGCCCCCCTGCACTTCATCGGCGACGCAGAGCCCGCCGTGCTGCCGCACGATGTCGTAGACGATCTGAAAATATTCCTTGGGCGGAACGACGGTGCCGCCGACGCCTTGAATGCATTCGGCGATGAAGACGGCAATCTCGCCCGACGTTTCGTACTCGATCACGTTCTTGGCATCGTGTGCGCACTTGAGTTCGCAGCTCGGATATTCCAGTCCATACGGACAGCGGTAGCAGTATCCCGCGTTGATGTTCTTGAGCGCAAAGCCGGGGTTACTCGGGAACTTCCACGTTCCGTGCGCGGTCAGGTTCATCGTCGCGCTCGTGCCGCCGTGATACGCGTTGCGCAGCGAGAGCACCTCGTCGCGCTTCGTGAACTCGCGCGCCGCGAGGATCGCCATTTCATTGGCCTCGCTCCCGGAATTGGTGAAGTACCAATTGCTCAGGTTCGAGCCCTCGGGCATGTGGCTCGTCAGCTTTTCGGCATACTGTGCGATCGTCGGGTGGAGGTAGATCGTCGTCGTGTGCTGGAGCTTGCCGAGTTGTTCCATCACCTTGGCGGTGACCTTGGGATGGCAATGGCCGACGCTCACCGTGACGATGCCGGCGAACGCATCGAGGTACCGCTTGCCCGTCTCGTCCCAGAGGTACTGCATGTGCCCTTCGACGACCATCAGCGGCTCGGCGTAATACTTGATGAGTCCCGGCGAGAGATACTGCTGGCGCAAGGCAAGCGTCTCGGCCTTGGACGGGCCGGTGTATTTGGTTGGTTGGTGGTCGATGACGGGGAGTTCGGGGAATTTTGTGGGCATGGTTACGTCAGTCGTTGTTTGGAAAGCAAAGCCCAGGGGTTCATCCCCTGGGAGTATTTTGTGAATTGAAAGTCTGCTTGCAGTTCACGTTACCAAGCTGGGGCTTGGGAACGATTCGTAATCGTTGTTAGGTCGCCTTTTGGATCAATTTATTCCCGATGTCTTCAATCAGGCAACTAATCAGCTCCCAAGATTGCTGGTGATAAGGATCTCCAATATCTAAACGCTGACCAATTGCGACTCGTGCAGCAGGCCCCGCTTTCTCAAGATACTGCGCATTCACTACTCCATTTGCATGAATCAAAACATCACGAGTAGCTTTGATTTCGCAAAAAGCTTGCTTGACAGTCTCAAATTCTTCAACTGTTTCATAGAAAGGTTGAGCGATATCCTTCTTAAATGAATCTGCCTTCTTAAAATCTACTCCTGTTCGTTTGCTGAGGTACGCAAACCAGTCGGCAGGTTTTTGATAGGCAATACTTATCAGTTCTTTTTGAATCAAGACTTCGATGATTGCATTTTTATCAGTAAGACTGGCAATTTCGCGTCCGCTAATTTGCTTGTCATAGACTTCTTGCGGAAATACTAAAAACCATTCCCGCAACACATCGAAGAAAAAGACTTCGAAGATCGAGACAAATTGTTGAATAGTTGAAGCTGGCAGTTCCCATGATTTGTATCGCTGCGCTTGGATCAATAGACCATGCTGATCGACCGTCGTATTTGTGGAGGCGTTGTGAAAAATCAAAGTCGCTTGATTTTGCTCAACTTCTGATTGCAAGTGGCCCCAGAGACGAATCGTAAAAACGTAGTAATCATGAGCAGTATCCAATTGGTTCAGCGCGCGATCCCGAATCTGCGCGATTCTATCGTTGAGTTTGCCAAGATCACTCATTAGCCATCATTCATGTTGTCAAGCAAGTTCTGCGCATGCACGGGATCTTCATAGAATTTCAAATTCACGATCATCACAAACGGTCTGCCGTTGCTGGAAATCGCATCCGGGTCGCACCAATATTTCACCCCATGTTCATCAAATAGCTTCTTGACCTCTTCAATCTGATCCAGGGGCACGATGATGTAGGAACCCGTATCGCCCGGGGTTGAAACCACGATCCGTTTTTTTGTGATGGAATTAGTCATTTGATTGCTCGTGAATGAACGATTGCTGCTGTTTGTATTTTAGCAGAATGCAGAGCTTTTTCCATAAAACTCAGCTTTGCTATCACGGCTGTGTCAACGGCCCGTAACTATCCGGGCGACGGTCGCGGTAGAACTGCCATGTGTTCCGCACCTCGCGGATCATGTCGAAGTCGAGTTCCGCGACGACGAGTGCGTCGCCGGAGCGCGGAGCTTGCGCCACGATCTGGCCGCGCGGGTTGGCGAAGTAGCTTTGGCCGTAGAACTCGCCAATCTTCCACGGTTCTTCCCAGCCCGGGCGGTTGATCGCGCCGACGAAGTACAAGTTGTTCGCCGCGGCGGCCGGTTGTTCGATCTTCCAGAGATACTCGCTCAAACCCGCGACCGTCGCGCTGGGATTGAAGACGATCTCGGCGCCGTGCAAGCCAAGGGCGCGCCAGCCTTCGGGGAAGTGGCGGTCGTAGCAGATGTAGACGCCGACCTTGCCAATCTTGGTGTCGAACACCGGATAGCCGAGGTTGCCGGGGCGGAAGTAAAACTTCTCCCAGAAGCCCGGGTCGACGTGCGGGATGTGAATCTTGCGAAACTTGCCGAGGAACTCGCCCGTCGAGTCGATCACGGCAGCCGTGTTGTAGTAGACGCCGGTGATGTCTTCTTCGTAGATCGGCAGCACGATGACCATCTTGTGCTTCTTGGCGATCTGGCAGAAGAGTTTTGTTGTCGGCCCATCGGGAATCCGTTCGGTCAGTTCGTACCAGCGCGTCTTTTGTTCGGCGCAGAAGTACGGGCCGTAAAAGAGTTCCTGATAACAAAGCACCTCGACGCCTTGGCCGGCCATCTGCTCGGTCAGGGCGATGTGTTTGTCGATCATCGCCTGTTTGATTTTTTCATTCGGCGACGAGGCAGGCTCACAGAGAGTCGCTTGGATCAGACCGGCTTTGACAATGCGAGGCATGGGAAGCGGGGTTCGGGATTGGGGGTTAGGGATTCGGGAATACGGATTGAACTTTTCAAAGCCCAGGGGTTTATCCCCTGGGAGAATTTTGCAGCGGCTTGCTGAAATGGAGTGTCTTGCGTGGTTCACATTACCAAGCTGGGGCTTGGTAACGAGAAACACTGCCAAGCTGGGGCTTGGTAACGAGGGGAACTATGTCTTCACCGCTTGCTTCGGGGCGATCTTTTCGATTTTCCCCGCGGCCAACATCGACTGGTATTGCACCCAGTTCATTGGCGGCTTGCCGGTGGGGATTTCTTTCATCGTGATGCAGCCTTCGATGGGGCACGCCAGCGCGCACATGTTGCAGCCGACGCACGCTTCGTTGTTGATCGTAAAGACGTCGATCGTCGCGCCGCCCGCATCGAGCTTCAGGTTCGGGGCCGCTTCGCCGCGCAGCTTGCGCGGTTCGATGCCGAACTTGGCCGTGTACTCCTCGCGGTGGAGTTTGTCCCAGTGGATCGCTTGATAGCAACCATCTTCGCAGCAGGCAAAACAAATGCCGCAGTGGATGCACGTCGCTTCGTTGATGTCGGCAACGACTTTATAATTCAAATCGAGGTCGCCCCACTTTTTGATCCGTGGCGTCGCGAGGCCGATTGCTTCATCGAGCGTCGCGAAGCCCTTGGTTTCCATCCATTTTTCCAGGCCCGACTGCATCGCCTTGACAATGCCGAACCCGCGATGCATCACTGCGGTGCAGACCTGCAAGCTCGTCGCGCCGAGCAGCAAAAACTCGACGCAATCATCCCACTTGCGAATCCCGCCGATGCCGCTGATCGGCAGCTGAATCTCGGGATCGGTCGCGATTTCGCTGACCATGTTGAGCGCGATCGGCTTCACCGCGGGGCCGCAGTACCCGCCGTGCGAGCCGAACCCGCCGACGTTTGGTTTCGGGACAAACGAGTTGACGTCGACGCCCATGATCGAGTTGATCGTGTTGATCAAGCTGATGCCGTCGGCGCCGCCTTGCTTGCAGGCGCGGCCGATTTCGCGCACGTTGGTCACGTTCGGCGTGAGCTTCGCGAGCACCGGCACGATTGAGACCTCTTTGACCCACTCGCAGATCATCTTCGCGTATTCCGGCACCTGACCCACGGCCGCGCCCATGCCGCGTTCGCTCATGCCGTGCGGACAGCCGAAGTTCAACTCGAAGCCGTCGACGCCGACGTCTTGGATTTGCTTGATCACGCGATGCCACGTCGCGCGTTTCGACTCGACCATCACGCTCGCGATGACGGCATGATGCGGGTGCTTCTTTTTGACCTCGGCCATCTCGCGCAGGTTGTCCTTCAACGGGCGATCGCTGATCAACTCGATGTTGTTCATCCCCATCAGCTTCTGGTTGCCGAGCGCGATGCCGCCGTAGCGCGACGCGACGTTGACGATCGGATCGTCGGTGAGCGTCTTCCAGACCGCGCCGCCCCAGCCGACGTCAAAGGCGTTGCGGACTTGATACGCCGTATTCGTCGGCGGCCCGCTGGCGAGCCAGAAGGGGTTCGGGGACTTGATGCCGGCGGTGTTGCAGGAGAGATCAGGCATGAGGGGAGCTTCAAGTCGTTTGTCGGAATCAGAGGTAGAAAAAATGGTTGTAAGTTATAGGTTGTAAGTTGTAGGCAAAGACTTCGTTCCACAACTACTTACAACCTATAACTTACAACTTATAACCCATCAGAAATGCGTCGGCTCTCTTTTTAAATACTGCCCACGCTTCAGGTCGCCGACAAACTTGCCGTTCTCGACGGCGACTTGTCCGCGAACTGTCACATAACTCGGCTTGCCGGTCACCTTCATGTCTTCGAAGGGGTTGTAATCGACGGCCATGAGTTGGTTCTTTTGCGTGATCGTCCATTCCTTGTCGGGGTCGAAGATCACCAGGTCCGCATCGCTGCCGACTTGAATCGTTCCCTTGCGAGGATAAAGCCCGAAGAGTTTCGCGGCTTGCGTGCTGACGCAATCGACGAAGCGGTTGAGCGACAGTCTGCCCGTCTTCACGCCAGTGGAAAAAAGCACGGTACAGCGATCTTCGAGGCTTGGGATCCCGTTCGGGATTTTCGTGAAGTCGTCGCGGCCCATCTCTTTTTGGCCGACGAAATCGAACGGCGCGTGATCGGTCGCGACGGTGCTGATGTTGCCGTTCGCGACATTGTCCCACAGGAACGGCTGATTGCGAGTGGCTCGCAGCGGCGGCGACATGACGAACTTCGAACCCTCGAAGTTCGGCCGCTCGGCATAGGTTTTGTCGAGCGTCAGGTACTGGATCAACGTCTCGATCCAGACATTCACCCCGCGCGCTCGGGCTTCGAGCGCAGCGAAGACCGCGCCTTTGCAGCTCGTGTGGACGATGTAGCAATGCGTGCCGAGGACGCCGGCGAACGTCATCAGGTGATGCACGCCTTCGGCTTCAACCTGCTCGGGCCGCGACGGTTCGTGCCACTCGGGTCCCGTTTTGCCTTCGGCGAGAAGCTTGGCTTGCAGCGCTGAAACGAGTTCCGCGTTCTCGCAGTGCGCGGTGACGATGACGCCCAGTTCCTTGGCCAGCTTCAGTGTTTCGTACAACTCGCGATCATCGACGCCGAAGGCGCCTTTGTAGGCGAGGAAAACCTTGAACGAAGCGGTGCCGCCGCGGACGATTTCGCGCAGTTGACTCGCGCTGGCTTCGTCGAAACGCGTCACGCCCATGTGGAATGTAAAGTCGCAAGCGCTTTGTCCCACGGCCTTGGTCTTCCAGAGTTCATGCGCGGCGAGCGGCTCTTCGGCGCGGCTCGGGCAGACCATTTCGATCAGCGTCGTCGTCCCGCCGACGAGCGCGGCTTGCGACGCACTGGTGTATGTGTCCTTGGCGTACGATCCCATGAAGGGCAAGTAGATATGGACATGCGGGTCGATGAACCCGGGGAACACTAGCTTGCCTGCGGCGTCGATCACGCGCGTATCAGGCGGCAGTTCCTTGTCCATGGCCTCAGCGAGATTCGCGCCAATGCGAGTGATCTGTTGGTCGGCGCAGAAAATATCCGCCCGATAATCATCGGCGGCGGTGACGATCCGTCCGTTTTTGACGAGCAGCGGCATACCGGCTGGCCCAGGGGAGAAGAACAATCCGTCGCATGCAAAACTTCCCGGGCGCACGAGCGCAGAAGATTTTTAGTCGTTGCGCACCAAGTTTTGCGTAGGGCAAGCCGCTCTGGGACGAACCCGGGCTTCCGTTGGTCGCCCTGGCAAAACTAGTAACGCGAACCTCAACTTGCTTCAATTTTGCGGGTAGTGGTCGTTGGGCGAACCGCTGGGCATTATAAGCAGAAGCCGGGTAGTAAATCCAGAAATTTTTGCACAGAATCTGAACGAGGGAATTCGACGGGGTTAGAGGTCCGCGTTTCTGTTTAGCTTTTTCGATCTCAATCGCCTATGTCCAATCCCTACGCCGCTCCGCAAACTCCCCTGACCGATGCCTCGTTCCTCGACGACGGCATCGTCGAACTGACCACCGACGTTAGTTCCTCGCCGTATTACAACCCCGACGTCGCGCCGACGACGCGGGCCGAACGGAAGTGGGGGACCAAGGATGTCGCCGCGCTGTGGGTCGGGATGTGTGCTTGCATTCCGTCGTACATGCTGGCGTCGGGGTTGATCGAACGCGGCATGAATTGGTGGCAGGCGGCGCTCACCGTGACGCTGGGAAATCTGATCATCCTGGTGCCGATGATGCTGAACGCGCATGCCGGGACAAAATTCGGCATCCCGTTTCCGGTTTACTGCCGCGTCTCGTTTGGCATTCGCGGGGCCAACATTGCGGCGATGCTCCGCGCGCTCGTCGCCTGCGGTTGGTTTGGGATTCAGACTTGGATCGGCGGGTTAGGCTTATACGTCCCGCTAAAGACTTTTTTTCCGAGTGTCGCCGATTCGCCGATCATCTTCCAAGGCGCCAACGTCGCCGAGTTCGCTTGCTTCATGGCGTTTTGGGCGCTAACGCTTTATCTGATCTACGCCGGCATGGAACGCATCCGGTTGTTCATGGTCCTTGCGACGCCGATCTTGATCGCGGTGCCGATTCTGTTGCTCGGCTGGGCTATCTGGGCGGCCGATGGACTTGAACCGATCTTGAACGCGCAGGAGCAATTGAAGAAGGATCAAAAAGATTTTTGGATTCTCTTTGTGCCGGGGCTTACCGCGATCGTCGGGTTTTGGTCCACGCTCGCGCTCAATATTCCGGACTTCATGCGGTACGCCAAATCGCAGCGGGCGCAGGTCACGGGCCAAGCCCTCGGCTTGCCCACCACGATGGGACTCTACGCGCTCGTCGGCGTGCTGGTGACGTCGGCGACAATCCTCGTTTACGGGAAAGCGATTTGGAATCCCATTGATCTGCTCGCCAAGTTCGAACAACCCTGGGTGCAAATCGTCGCGTTGATCGCGCTCGCCGCGGCGACACTCAGCACCAACATCGCCGCGAACGTCGTCGGGCCAGCCAACGATTTTGCGAACCTCGCTCCCAAATACATCAGCTTCAAAACCGGCGGGCTCATCACGGGCATCATGGGCATCGTGATCCAGCCGTGGCGCTTGCTGCAAGACGCCGATCGATATTTCGGTTGGATGAACGCGTACTCGTCGCTGCTGGGAGCGGTTTGCGCGATCTTGATCGTCGATTACTTCTTCATCCGCCGGCGCTGGATCGATCTCCCGGCGCTCTATCAAGAGGGGGGCAAGTATTGGTACCGCAACGGCTTCAACCCCATCGCCCTAGGGTCGTTCGCGGCTGGTGTCGCCGTTTGCTTGCCCGGGTTTCTTGGCAAGGTCGGCGCGATCGCCATGCCGGACGATTCGTTTTGGATTCAGATGTACGACTACGCGTGGTTTCTGAGTTTCGCCGTAGCGGGGGGGTTGTATGGGGTGCTGATGAAGACGATGTCACAAAAACGGGGCACCCAACCGCTTGCGTCATAGCGATAAACATGAAATCCATTGACGTGTGGGCTGAAGCCCACACTACGTCCGGCGCACATGCTTCAACTGATCGTCGAACGAGTCTCCAGCGAAACCCGACTCGAAGCAGTGCAGCCCGAAGCGTTCGGAGAGTTCTTGAAAGACCTTGATCCCGCGGAAGCTGTTGCCTTTGGGATCCAAGAGCGGCGAGAAGGTGGCGATGCCGACTTTGCCCGGGACGACCGCGACGATGCCGCCGCCGACGCCTGACTTGGCCGGGATGCCGACGCGGTACGCCCATTCGCCGGCGTAGTCGTACATGCCGCACGAGTTCATGACGCTGAGCAAATCCTTGACGTACTGCTGCTGAATCGCACGTTCGCCGGTGATGGGGTTCACGCCGGCGTTGGCGAGCGTGGCGCCCATCACGGCCAGGTCGCGGCAATTGACTAGGATCGAACATTGCTGGAAGTAGAGCTCCAGCGATTCCTCGATCTTGTCGCCAACCATGCCAAAGTTGAGCATCAGATGCCCGATCGCGCGGTTGCGATGCCCCGTGACGCGCTCGGACATGAACACCGAGTTGTCGATGTTGACCGTGCGGCCGCAGTAGCGGCTAAACATCTGGGTGAGCCGCGTGACGCGCTCGGGATAGTCCTTGCCCTTGATGAGATCGGCCGTCGCGATTGCGCCAGCGTTGACCATCGGATTGAACGGGCGATTCGAGGCTTCGTCGAGGACGATCGCGTTGAACGCTTCGCCCGTCGGCTCGACGCCGACTTTTTTGAGGACGTTTTCGCGGCCATGATCTTCGAGTGCGAGGCCAAAGACAAACGGTTTGGAGACCGATTGGATCGTGAAGAGTTGCTGGTAGTCGCCGAACTCATAGACATTGCCATCGGCGGTGACGGCGACGATGGCGAACCAATTCGGATCGGCCTTGGCCAGTTCGGGGATATAGTCGGCGACCTTGCCATCCATCATCGGCTGGTACTTGCCATGCAGTTCGCGGAGCGTGTCGCGCAGCGGCGCGACGGCCGACTTCAACCGGTTGAGCATCCCGTTGAGCGAGGACTTGTCGCTGGACTTGTTGTCGGTCGCTTCTGCCATCGGAATGCTCAGCTTGGAAGTACAAAAGTGTTGATGCTCAAGAGTTGTTCGAATTCATTTTGAACAGAAGGGAGCAAAGGCAGCAAAGAAATGCAAAGGCAGGTTTCGACAGAAGGAAACGAAGAGCACGAAGGAAAGGCAATTCAGATTCTGTTTTTCTTCGTTTCCTTCGTTACCTTCTGTTCAAAAACGTATTTGCATTTTGCCTTCCCTTTGCTGCCTTCTGTTCAACGCATTCTGGATTTTTCTTTTCTTCTGTTCTTGATCTTTGTTAGCTCGCCGGAGCAGCGATTGGCACCGCACGACCGGCAAGAATCCTTTCCGCGACCTTCGTCAGTTCGAG